>VBKG01000251.1 GCA_005879585.1 Deltaproteobacteria bacterium
CCCGACCACCACGACCACAACCACCGTCACCACCACGACGACGACCCGCACCACCACCACGGCCCCGACCACGACGACGACGACCACGACCACGACCACGACGATCCCAACCACGACGACGACCACCACCACCACGGTCACGAGCACCACGACGACGAGCACCATCGTCACGACGACGAGCACGTCGACGACCACCAGCACCACCACCCCGACGACGACCTCGACGAGCACCACCGCCACGAGCACCACGACCACGACGTCGTCCGTCACCACTACGACCGTGCCCAACGTGCCGCCCGACTGCAGCGCCGCCGTCGCCACGCCCGCGGAGCTCTCGCCGCCGAACCATCAGCTCGTCGCCGTATCCATCGTCGGCGTGACCAACGGCGACCGGAACCCGCCGACCGTCACCATCACCGGGGTCACGCAGGACGAGCCGGTCGGCGCGACGTGCCCCGACGCGACGGGTGTGGGGACGTCGAGCGTGAAGCTACGCAGCGAGCGGCTCGGGAACGGGGACGGCCGGGTGTATCACGTCGCCTTCACGGCCAGCGATGGACGCGGCGGGCGCTGCAGCGGAACGGTGACCGTCTGCGTCCCGCACGATCAGGGACACGGCCGGGCGTGCGGCGATCAGGGCGCGCTCGTCGATTCGACCGGCCCGTGCGTCGGGGTGTGCGGCGACGTCTGCGCCGACATCGATCCCGCCCTCGCCGCACCCGCCTGTGCGGACGAGCGGATCCCCGTGCCGGTGAAGCGGCGCCTCGAGCGCGCGCGTCACCTGCTGCGCCGCGCGACGACCGCACGCGACGAGCGCAAGGCGAAGTCGTTGATCGCCCGGATGCTGAAGCAGCTGACGACGTCGGCGGCCCTCGCCGGTGCCGCACGGGAGAACGGCACGCTGTCGCCGACCTGTGGCGCGGAGCTCGAGCGGCTATTCCGCGACGTCGAGAGCCAGGCGGCGCGGCGACGCTGACCGATCAGCGGCCCTGGACGCAGCCGCCGTCCAGGTTCGACCACTCGTACTGGTAGCCGTACCCGTTCACCAGGAACGGCGCCGGCGACCACGCGCACTTGTCGTCCGCCTCGAAGCCCTGCCGGTCGAACCAGGCGGTGCCGTCGGGGTCGGTGACCGCCTCGCGCGTCTCGTGAGTCGCGAAGTGCTCGAAGTTCTGCGCGTCGGTCCAGCCGGACCACTGGCACCCGCCGCAGCTCGGGTACGGCATCGAGGAATATTTCACGTCCGAACCGGAGTTCAGGAAGTTGCCGTGGTACGCACAGAACTGGAGGTTCGGGCCGCCGCACGAGGTGGCAGTCCCATAGGACGCGTAGGAGGTGGGCGGGAGGAAGACCTCGTAGACGGTGTTCGCATCGAAGCCGACGCTGCCGATCGCCCGCATCACCTCGGCCTGGACGGTGGCGTCGGTCACGCTTTGCGGGGGCGTCGAGTTGTCGATCAAGAATGTGGTCGCCAGCCCGCGCTGCACGCTGCCGCCGAGGTCGTAATACTGCGTGATCGCGTTGTACTGGGGGGTGGCGCCGAACTGGGCGAAGAAGCCGGTGATCGCCTGCGCGAGCGGGCTCGGCGTCGTGCTGGTGCCCCACGTCGTCTGGGGACCCCAGAAGATGGCGACGACCTTGCCCTGATGGATCACCGGGCCGTTGTGGTAGCTCACGTTGAAGTTCTTGGTCCGGCCGAACCCCGCCCCGTGGTTCTTCGTCGGATAGAGCTGCACGTGCCGCCCGTTCAGCTCGGTGATGCGCTCGGCGGGCGCCGTGGACGCAATCAGGAGCAACCCCGCGACCGAGAGAATCCGCTTCATCACATTCGCCTTTCCCCGCCGCTCCGCTCCCGGCCGGCAGGTAGGAAGATGGTGCTCACCACAATCTACTGAGGAGCGCTCGACTTGCAAACCGAAAAGCTGGCACGTACGTCACGCCGACGTCGAGCCTGAGGGAAGCCGCGCACCCGCCATGGCGAGCACTGTGTCGCCTGTGGGGTCGACGTATTTCCGCGCCACGAGGCCGCGAACCACCTCGGAGGTGACGTAGCGGAGGTGGGGCGATTCCGCCGTCGCGGCCTCGACGATGACCGCGGCGACGTCGTCTCTCGTCTGCCCCACGGTCGCGAACGCCTCCTGGGTCCCGGCGAGGTAGGCCGCGAGCAACGGCCGATACGGCTCGCTCTCGAGCTCACGACGCCCGGCGGCGCCCGCGCGGACCGCGGCGACGAACTCCGTGTTCACCGGCCCGGGCTCGACGAGCGACACGTGGATGCCGAGCCGCTTCACCACGGGCGCCAGGCTCTCCATCCAGCCCTCGACGGCGAACTTGGCGGCGCAGTACGCGTCGTTGAAGGGCTGCCCGATGAGGCCGCCGATGCTGGTCACGGAGATGATCCGCCCCGACCCGGCCGCGCGCATCGCCGGCAGCACGGCGCGCGTGACGCGCCAGACGCCGAAGAAGTTGACGTCGAACGTCCGTCGCAGGTCGTCGAACGACGTCTGCTCGAGCGTGCCGAGGAAGCCCGCGCCCGCGTTGTTCACGAGCACGTCGATGCGGCCGTGATCGCGCAGCACATCCCGCACGCAGGCGTCGACGGAGTGCTCGTCCTGGACGTCGAGCTGCCGGACGTCGAGCGCCACGCCGTCGGCCTTGGCGCGCGCCTGGAGGGCCGCCGCCTTGCCGAGGTTCCGCATCGTCGCGACGACGGTGAAGTCCTTCCGCGCGAGCGCCACGGCGGTGCTGAGACCGATGCCCGACGACGTACCGGTGACGAGAGCGATGCGAGCCATGAAACCTCCTGTAGCGCGTTCGAGTGTCGGTGCACAGAGGCGCATTGACCCGTTCCCGAACCGGTCCTACTGTCGCCCCCGCCGATGCTGCGGTTCGGTGCGCTCACCCTCGCGGCCGGTCTCTGTCTGACGGCGCCCGCGCACGCCGACGACGTCCTGCATCCCGGCGCCGTCAACGTCGACCGCCCGACGCTGGTCACGCTCGGGGTCCAGCTCCTCATCTCCGGCGACGACGACCACGACGCTGCGGTCACCGTCCGATACCGCGAGACGGGCGCCGGCACCTGGCGCGACGCGATGCCGCTCTTTCGCGTCCATCCGGAGAGCGTCGTCGGCCGCACGGTGCCGGAGCAGTTCGCCGGCAGCATCTTCGACCTGTCGCCCGGGACGACGTACGACGTCGAGCTGCACGCGACCGATCCCGACGGCCCCGTCGACACGACGCTCACGGTGACGGCGACCACCCGCTCCGTGCCCGGCGATCCCGCCCATCCAACGCCGCGGAGCGTCTCCGACGCCGCGTCGCTGGCCGCGGCGCTCAACGCGGCGCAGCCGGGCGACGTCATCACGATCGCGGACGGGACGTACGCGAGCCACTTCCTCATCACGGCGAGCGGCACCGCCGACGATCCCATCGTCATCCGCGGGTCGAGCGAGGACGGCACGATCCTCGACGGCCAGGGGTCCAGCGGCAACGTGCTCGACGTCTACGGCAGCTTCGTCCACGTCGAGCGGCTGACGCTGCAGAACGCCAACCGCGGCCTCCGCTTCCAGGGGGCCGCGACCGAAGGAAACGTCGCCCGGCGCCTTCACATCCGCGACGTCCGCCTCGGCATCGGCTCCCGGCAGGACCAGCGCGACTTCTACCTCTGCGACAACGTCGTGGAGGGACGGCTCGTCTGGCCGCAGGTCTACACCGATGACGGCGGCGCGCACTCCAACGACGACGGCATCCACGTCGAAGGCAACGGCCACGTGGTCTGCCACAACCAGCTCGTCGGCTTCGGCGACGCCTTGAAGGTGCAGGAGGACGGCGCGCGCGCCGTCGACTTCTACGGCAACGAGGTGCTCTCGGCGTACGACAACGGCATCGAGCTCGACACGAGCGAGGGGAACACGCGCGCGTTCCGGAACCGCTTCACGAACACCTACGCGACGATCAGCTTCCAACCGGTTTTCGGCGGCCCGGTCTACGCCATCCGGAACGTGGTAGTGAACGTCGCCAACGAGCAGCTGAAGTTCCACGCCCTCGGCACGACGCCGCCCCAGGAGCCGAGCGGGATGCTCGTGCTGCACAACACGTTCGTGAGTCCCGGGCTCGCGCTCAACCTGCAGACCTCGGCCACGAGCCATCACTTCGTCGTCGAGAACAACATCTTCTACGGCCCGTCTCCGCCGGGCCCGCGCGTCGCCGACTGGACGGGTCCGATCGACGACGGGACATTCGATCGCGATGGGTGGTTCCCGGACGGGACGTTCGACTTCAACGCCGCCGGGACGTGGACGAGCTTCGCCGCGATGCGCGCCGCCGGCACGGTCGAGCCCAACGGCATCCTGCTCGTCGCGCCGACGTTCGCGAGCGGCCTCGAGCCGCCGGCAACCTACCGGACGACGATGGTCCCGCAGGACGCGACGCTCGCGAGCGCCTCGACCGCGGTCGACCGGGGCGTCATCATCGCCAACGTGAGCGACCGCTTCACGGGCGCGCGCCCCGACCTCGGCGCGCTCGAACGCGACTGCCCGCTGCCGCTCTTCGGCGTGCGGCCCGAGGGCATCGACGAGACGAACGAGCCGATCGGCTGCGGCGGTCCCGTCGTGACGACGACCTCGAGCACGAGCACCACGACGACGACGCTGCCCTACGTGACGATCCGGACCTCCGCGCTGAAGCTGACGGACCCGCCGGCCAACCCCGGCGGCCGGCGGCTGTCCTTCCGGTCGTCGACCCGCCGGGATCCGACTCTGAACCGCGTCGTCACGCCCACCCCCGGCGGGGCGGGCGATCCGACGCTCTCCGGCGCGACAGCCACGGTGTACGACACGGCCGGGAGTGGCGAGCAGGTCACCGTCGCGCTCCCCGCTTCCGGCTGGTCCGTCTCCACCGGAGGCACGTACCGGTTCCGCGACGCGAGTGCGCCGATCTCGCGGGTCACGGTCGGCGCGGATCGGCTCTCGGTCTCGGGCGGCGGGACGGGCTTCGCTTACACGCTCGACGAGCCGACGCAGGGCCGGATCGCCGGTTCATCGCGCAGCCGCGGACGCTGGCGCCGCCGGCGTGCCCGCCGGTGCCGTGATCCCTGCGCGGGGGACGGTCGAGGTGCGCGGCACGTTTCACGGCCGGCTCCGCGTCGGCCAGGACGTCCTGCGCGACGTCGTCGAGGCGAAGTTCGTCCGCCCGCTGCGCCGCGCGCCGCAGCCGCCGGGAACACCGGTCAGCCCGCCGTAGTTTGCACCAGCTCGCCGCGCGGGCCACCGTACGGCGATGCGACAGCTCTCGTTCATCGAGCCCGGTATCGTTCGGTGGGAAGAGGTGCCGGACCCACGCGTCGAGACGCCCGACGACGCGCTCGTCCGCCCGCTCGTCGTGACGACGTGCGA
This sequence comes from Deltaproteobacteria bacterium, assembly GCA_005879585.1. GTDB lineage: Bacteria > Desulfobacterota > Binatia > DP-6 > DP-6 > DP-3. The sequence continues at coordinate 5,394 of VBKG01000251.1, forward strand.
CCTGGATCACGCGATCGTCCACGGGCGTGTTCCGCTCGGCGGGCCGTTTCCGCTCGGACACGAGTTCGTCGCGGAAGTCGTCGAGACGGGCGACGCCGTCGGCCGCTTCGGGCGCGGCGATCGCGTCGTGGTTCCGTTCCAGATCTCCTGCGGGCGGTGCGACCGGTGCACACGCGGACTCACCGGCTCGTGCCGGACGGCGGGCCCCGGTGCCGCATACGGCATGAAGCCGATCGGTGGCGACTGGGGCGGCGCACTCGCCGACCTCGTTCGCGTGCCGTTCGCCGACGCGATGCTCGTGGCGCTGCCGGAGGGGATCGCGCCGACGGCGGTGGCGAGCGCGAGCGACAACCTGCCCGACGCCTGGCGAGCGGTCGCCCCGTTTCTCGCCGAGACGCCGGGAGCGGACGTCCTCGTCGTGGGCGGCTGGGCGCGGAGCATCGCCCTCTACGTCGTGATGATCGCCCGCGCGCTCGGTGCCGGACGGATCGACTACATCGACACGGACCACGACCGCCTGGCGATGGCGGAGAAGCTCGGTGCGCGCAGCGTCGAGGGTCCACCGCCGCGGCGCGCGGGGTCGTTCGGCATCACCGTCGATGCGAGCGCGGATCCAGCCGGGCTCGCGTGCGCGCTCCGTTCGGTGGAGCCCTACGGGGTGTGCACGAGTGTCGCCATCTACTTCTCCGAGACCGTCGTGCCGCTCCTCGAGATGTACACGCGCGGCGTCCGGTTCTTCACGGGCCGCGTGAATGCCCGCGCGCACATCACGGAAATTCTCGACCGTGTGCGCGCCGGCACGCTACACCCCGAGGCGGTGAACTCGGCAAGCATCCCGTGGGAGCAGACGCCCGAAGCGATCGTCGCCGATCTGCGGAAGCCGGTGTTCGTGCGCTGACTACGTCTCACGACGCCGACGCGATCCCGGAAGCGCTCCGACATCGGGCGGGTAGCTATCACCAACGGGGATGAAGTAAAGACGGGCCGCGATGAAATTCGACCTCCTCTACGAGCTCCAGATGCCGAAGCCCCACGACGCGCGCAGCGAGTACCGCTGCGTGCACGAGGCGCTCGAGCAGATCGAGCTCGCCGACCGCCTCGGCTTCGACACGGTCTGGGCCGTCGAGCACCACTTCCTGCAGGAGTTCGCGCACTGCTCCGCGCCGGAGGTCTTCCTCGCCGCGGCGGCGCAGCGGACGAAGCGCATCCGGATCGGCCACGGTGTCGTGCTGCTGCCGAACCGGTTCAACCATCCGATCCGCGTGGCCGAGCGGGTCGCGATGCTCGACCTCGTGTCCGGCGGGCGGGTCGAGTTCGGCACCGGCCGCTCGAGCCAGTTCGAGCAGGCGGGCTTCGAGGTCGACGTCGCGCAGTCGCGCGAGATGTGGCAGGAGGCGCTCGAGATCATCGAGCTCGCCGACCGCCTCGGCTTCGACACGGTCTGGGCCGTCGAGCACCACTTCCTGCAGGAGTTCGCGCACTGCTCCGCGCCGGAGGTCTTCCTCGCCGCGGCGGCGCAGCGGACGAAGCGCATCCGGATCGGCCACGGTGTCGTGCTGCTGCCGAACCGGTTCAACCATCCGATCCGCGTGGCCGAGCGGGTCGCGATGCTCGACCTCGTGTCCGGCGGGCGGGTCGAGTTCGGCACCGGCCGCTCGAGCCAGTTCGAGCAGGCGGGCTTCGAGGTCGACGTCGCGCAGTCGCGCGAGATGTGGCAGGAGGCGCTCGAGATCATCCCGCGCATGTGGACGGAGGACCCCTTCGAGTATCAGGGCCGCTTCGTCACCGTTCCGCCGCGCAGCATCGTCCCCCGTCCGCTCCAGCAACCGCATCCCCCCATCTGGATGGCCGCGACGAGCCCCGCGTCGTGGGAGATCGGCGGCCGGAACGGCATCGGCATCCTCGGCCTCACGCTCTTCGTGAGCGTCCCGCAGCTCGAGAAGCTCGTCGCGGCGTATCGCGAGGCGGTCACGCATGCGAAGCCCGTCGGGAAGTTCGTGAACGATCGCGTCGGCGCCTTCACCATCGTCCACGTCGCCGACACGCACGACGACGCGATCGCGAACCGCGGCGCCGAGGCGGCGGTCAACTATCTCCTCTACGCCTTCCGCGTGCTCGGCGGGTTCGTCGACCCGAGCGGCCGCGGCATGCAGCGCGAGTCCGCCGCGCACGAGATCGCGAGCACGCCGTACCGCGACATGATCGCCAAGGAGTACCCGATCATCGTGAAGATGATGAAGGGCGCGTGCACCTTCGAGGACCTCGACGCGGAGGACATGGTGATCGTCGGCGACGTGGAGCACTGCATCCGGAAGATCGAGCGCTACCGGGCGGCGGGGCTCGACCATCTGATCTGCCTCATGCAGGCGGACCGGATTCCGCACGCGAAGGTGATGCGGTCGATCGAGCTCTTCGGAAGGGAGATCATCCCCCACTTCCGCGGGTGACCGGCCGGTCTACAGCAGCCGGATGCCGAAATACTCGAAGAAGCGCCCGTTGTAGTCCTGGTCGGGCAGATCGTCGCCCATCGCGACCCAGGTCTCGTCGCTGATCTTCGACCGACCTCGCGACATCTCGATCGCGTCCTTCCCGACGGGCCAGCGCAACCGGTACTCGAGGCTCGAGATCGCCGCGAGGATGGTCTCGGCCACGGCCTCGGGCTGGAGCGGATCGCGGAAGCCCGCCGCGAAGACCTTGCCGTTCCGGCGCATGATGGGCTGGTAGGGCGAGGTCTTGTCGTAGCGCGTCGCCTCGGCGGAGTTCTCGAAGATGCTGGTCATCACCACGCCCGGCTCGACGTTGACGACGCGGATGCCGAACCGGCGCACCTCGTGCGCGAGCGCCTCGCCCGCGCATTCGAGTGCCCACTTCGACGCGGAGTACGCGATCTGGTTCGGCGTGGCGACGAGGCCCGCGATCGAGGTGAGGTTGACGATCGTGCCGCGCCGCTCTGCACGCATCGCGGGCAGCACGGCCTGGATGCAGCGGATCGCGCCGAAGTAGTTGGTCTCGAACATGCGCCGGTGCTCGTCCTCGGGCGTGAGCTCGAGCGGAGCGGCGCCGCCGATGCCGGCGTTGTTGACCAGCACGTCGACGGGGCCGTGCGCCGACACCGCCTCGAAGGCGCGGGTGACGGACGCCGTGGACGTCACGTCGAGCTCGACGACCTCGATCGGCAGGCGGGCCTCCGCGCCCGCCGCGCGCAGGGGGCCGGCCTTGGCGAGGTTCCGCATGCCGGCGAAGACGCGGTAGTCGTGACGCGCGAGGTGGAGGCTCGTGGCGAAGCCGATGCCGGTGCTGGTTCCGGTGACGACGGCGATCTTCATCACGCGAAGGTAGAGCAATGTCGTGGCCGCCGTCGAGGGGCCGTCTATCGGCGGCGGCGGTGAACCCCGACACGGGGCAGGACGAACCAGAGCGCAAAGAAGATGAGGGTACCGAGCGCGATGAAGTGGTTCGAAGAGGTTGACTTCGCGGCCGTCTACAACGCAGCCCGCGGCCTTTCTTGCCGACGTCGATCCCTCAGCCTGGCGATCCGCTTTGTAACGACCGCTTCAATCCGGGCGCGATAGGCGCCTGAGGTCTCCGTCAGCCGGGGCGGCGCGAGCGGGGCCCGGATCGCCTGCCGATACGCCGAGAGGGTCGCGTCGATGACGGTCCCTACCGGCAGGCGATCCCCGTTCCGTTGCCGCAACCACGCCCCCGGGCCGAGCGGCAGAAAGGTGCGAATCCGTCGCTGCCGCTCACTGACGCACAGGAGAACCCAGCGCCTCATGTAGCGCACAAGGTAGAGGACGTTGCCCCGCGGTTGCCGGGCGAGGACAAGGCCTTGCGCGGCGACGAGGTTGAGGAACATCCGCTCCCGCGTCACGGTCAGATCGATTCCGTAGCGGTGCGCAGCCTGTTCCACCCGATGCGCCCGAGCATAGTCGAGGGAGCATCTCATCGGCGGGGTCTGCTACGCTTCTACGCAGGCGGGAGGTAACTCGCTCCGCACCTCCCCCGCCACACACCGCACGCGGCAGTCTCTAACGCCGAAAGCCGAAGCGCGTCAAGGTACGATCAGGAAAATGTATCTAACGACGTACGGCGCGCCATGCACGTGCACGCCAAGATCACCGACAATCGCCTGCCCTCGAAGCACATGCCGACTTATCCACACTTGGGGATAAAGGGTCCCATCTTCGGCCCGGGTTGAGGTGCGTCAGCGTCGGATAAACGAAGGATCTGTAAACTTTGGGCGTTTGTACCGGCAATGGCATTTTTTTCTCCTTGACTCGGGTACCTCATATGCTGGACTGTCCGATCCTGGGAGACCCCCCCAACGGAAGGAGCGCCCCGGATATGACAAGGCTGGTGACCCTGGCGAAGGAACTGTTCCCTATGCTGCTCATGCTCCTCGCGACAGGCGGCTCGCTCCTCGTAGCGACGCCGAGCGCGGGAGCCGATCCCAACAGCGCCAACTGCAAGCCGAACCGCGCCACCTGCAAGACGAACGGTCAGTGTTGCAGCGGGGTGTGCACGACCGGGCTGTGCTCGGCGTCCACGCCCACGACGACCAGCACCACGACGACCCTCGCCCCGACCACCACGACGACCACCAGCACCACGACCACGACGGTGCGGTTCGTGGACAACATGAACGGGACGGTCACGGACAACCAGACGGGGCTCCAGTGGGAGAAGAAGGACAACACCTGCCCCGGCATCCACTGCGTGACCGACACCTATACGTGGTGCGTTGCTGGCAGCGATGCTTTCACCTGTGCCAACGGCGGCGTACCGGACGGTCCCGCGTTCACGAGCTTCCTCCGTATGCTCAACGGCGGCGACACCGGGGTCGGCAATTGCACGGTCTCGGACGCCGATGGCTCGCATGCGGGAGGGTTTGCCGGCCACTGCGACTGGCGGCTACCGACCATCGACGAACTGGTGACGATCTTCGATTCGACCCAGGGCAACTGTGTCGGCGGCGAAGGTGTGTGCATCGACCCGACGTTCGCGCCGACCGCGAACGAGTACTGGTCGTCGACTACCCTTGCTCGCGACTCGAATGTCGCGTGGTGCTTTTTCTTCAGTACCCCTGGCTTCACGGACGAAAACTTCAAGCCCGGCGGCACGGGTAGCTTCTCCGTCCGTGCAGTGCGGGGTGGCCAACCTGATTGATTTCGGCACTTCGAGGATTTGATCATCCAGATACCTGACGGGCAGCTTGGGGGGCGTAAGCCCCCCAGGTTCGCCGCGGACGGCCCCGCACCGAGCACCTGCCGATCTGACAAGGCGCCGGCGCGGTTCGCGACATCGCGACGGCGGCGCGCTCGTGTTCCGGGCGGAGCGGGGGAGCTAAGGCTCGTCGGGCGCGAGCGCGTCAGCGAGTTCGTCCAGCTCATCGCCGTAGCGGTTCGGCTGTCGCGCCCTGGTCGGGGACGTCGCAGATAGAGGTCGCAGTCCCCGGCGTCGGCGCGAGGTCGCGGAGGGGCAGAGGAAGGGTTGATTACGAACAGACGAGGTTGTCGCCACCACGACGCGCAGCCGCCCGCCCTGCCCCGACCTTCTGATTCGTAGAACCGTGCTGGCATGTCAGCATCCGATCACCATCCGCCTCTCATCAGCACGCAACTGCACGAGGAGCCTCGGGAATTTCGCATGTCCAAGCGAGGCGCGCGGCGGGGCGCGCGACGCATGTGCACCTCATGTTGATTCTCTCGCCAACGAACGAAGCGGCATGGTGCGTCTGGGTATAGCGTTCGCATGTGCAACTCTGGCTCTGCTCACGCTGCCCGCCAGAGCGGTAGGCTCATCCGCTTCCGACATGTGCTGGGGCGCAAAGATCAACGCGGTGGGAAGGGAGGTCGCGGCGAAGTTGCGCTGCCACGCAACGGCGGCAAGGAACGACATGACCGGTGACCGACGGTGCCTGGAGCGTGCGACGGCCACGTTCAGCGACGCATGGATTGGCGCGGAGACGAAGGGCGTGTGTGCGACAACGGTCGACGAGGCGAGCCTGGAAGCGGCGGCGGATGGCTTTGTGGGCGAAGTCGTCGCGCAGTTGACCGGGTCGCCGCAAGGCGCGTTCTTGACGACCGTAGCGGCGAGGAAGTGTG
>VBKG01000074.1 GCA_005879585.1 Deltaproteobacteria bacterium
CTGCCCGGCGTGCCGGCGCGTCATGTAGCGAACGCCGACGCGCGGTCGTGTCGTCCACCTATGTCCCGAAGACCGCTCTCCGGTCGCAGACCGGTATGGCGGTCCTGGAAGTACTCCCAGGGATAGGGCGGATCCAGGATCGGCCGATAGCCGCGCGGCGCCGGCAGCGGAAACGTGACGAACTCGTACACGCCGACCAGCTCGCGCGCGATGGTGCGCGCGATGCCCTTGCCGAGGCCGACCGCAGCCCCCGACGCGCCGTTCTCGTGCGCACCCTCGGCGATGCTGCCGGGCAGCGCGAGCACGCCCGTCACCATGTTGGCGAGCCCGCGCCCGAGCTTGTCGACCGGACCGTAGTCCTCGACGTCGAGCCGGTCGGCGTGCGCCGCCGGGGCGATGAGCACGAGGGCGAGAGCGACGAGTCGAAGAGCGCGCATCGGACCTCCAATAGCTTGCTACCTCGCGTGCGGTGCCGATAGGCGTCAATCACTGGGTGGTCGTGCGGACCCGCACATCAGGCGGGGGCCGTTCGCGTGTCAGCGTCGTGGGATTGCCTTCGAGACGACGCGGGAGGCACGCTGCAGCGACTTGAACGATGAGGAGGCCCCGATGAAGAAGACAGTCTGGCTGCCCGTGATAGCGTTCGCGATGTCTCCGCTCGCCGGCTGGTCGGCGGAGAAAGGCGAAACGCGCCTCAGCATGGATCAGCTCCCCGCTGCCGTGAAAGCGACCATCCAGAAGGAGACCGCCGGCGCGAAGGTCGAGGAGATAGAGAAGGAAACCGAGGGCGGCAAGTCCTTCTACGAGGCGGAATTCGAGAAGAACGGCCACACGTCGTACATCCACGTTGCCGAGGACGGGAAGGTCCTGAAGCGCGAGACGGCGGCGCAGGAGCGCAAGGCCGAGGGGCGGGAGAAGGAGGAGCCTCACGAGGGGCGGGCGAAGTAGACCCGACGCGCCGCGCGGCGCTAACGTCCAGTTCGACGAGAACATGTCGGCCATGGTTGGGCCCTACGGCAGGTTCGGTGGTCGGCTGGGCTTTCGCCACCTTCGGCCTCCACACACCGGCCAGCGTCCGCGCTCCTGGCCGAAAATTACAGACGCGTGATTGTCGGGGCGGCGGCGCCGGGCTGCCATCGGTACTCGAAGTGATGCCCCTGGCGCACGTTCAGGACGAGCTTCGGCCGGAACGCGACCAAGCAATCGGTGCCCGGCGCGCGCACGCTCTCATACACGATGCCGCTGGAGCCGGCGCGGCGCAGGTTCCCGGCAAATCGTTGGGATCGACGATAATCTGTCGGGTGATGCCACTGTGGAAAGCGCCTCGCGGGCCGGACGTCATGGAATCGTTCGTCAAAGCCGGCGCGATACTCCCGCATCTGGACCGGCATTGGCGTTCGTCCCACCTCCTCGAACTCGCGCCGTCGATGATAGGCTTCCTCCGCATGGGCAGTTGGCAGCGAAAACGCGGCGTACCAGGCGCCGAGCCGCTGGTCGGTGAACCGACTGCCGTCGTGCGAGGGATGGCAGAACGCGGCCATTGTGACCGTTGCCGACGGCCCGACCACCCACTCCGATTGCGGGATGAGCGGGAGCAGCCCAAGCTCAGCTTGCAACCGGTCGTTCGTCCAGCCTTCAAGCTCGATGATCGCGGCAAGGTCGCCCGGCGCCGCAATCGTGTCGAGAATGCCCGTCGCTGGGTAGCGGCTGGGAATCAGCCGATGGGTGGTCCCGACACGAATCCGTCGCCGCGGCGGCGGGGCTAGTGCCATCCACCGCGTCGCCCGTCCAACAACCGGCGCACCGCGTAGAGGGCCTCCACGTCGCCCGGGACCATGAGGTCCAAGGGGCGCCGACCAGCGAAGATCGGATTGGTGTTTCGCAGCTTCGGCCACTCGTCCGCGAAGGCGTCGTCCGGGTAGAGGACGTGCAGCGCCTTGTAGATTCCCAGGAGCAGGGATAGGCGCGTCAGCGTGTCATAGGGCAACGCTCCAGCCTGTCCCTTTTTCCAGGCAAACAACGTCGACCGGCTCGGCCACCCGAGAAGGGCCCGTTGTTCATCGATGTTGAGCCCCCAACGCGCTGCGAGGGTAAAGAATGCGCGCAACGCCGGAGCCGAGAGCCGTCGCCGCGCCTCTGGATCGTGGCGCTCGGCAACCGGTGTGACTGTCTGCCGCGTTGGTTCGAGCAGCCGTGCCGGCATAGCTGAACCCTCCCTCTTGGGATGGAGTATACAGAACTGGACACCATAGTCCAGAGCTGGACTTCAGACCGCGCGACGGGGTAACACCAGCCGCCGTCGAAGGGGTCCGCGAGCGAGGATTCTTCGACAAGGGCGATTCTTCGCGGTGCGCCGGATCACGGGTCGGCGTGCAAAGCAGCCGGCGTCTCCGGCAAGCTCTTCCATGATCTGCGGCGGAGCGCCGTCCGCAACCTGCGACGTGCCGGCGTAGACCGGCGGGTCGCGATGAAGCTCATTGGGCACCGGACCGACCTATTTTCTCCGTTGACAAGCAGTCTCACCCGGACCGAATATACCGTACCGCATCTGGCGGGTCCTTACCCGCTGTGATCGGACGGTCAGCTCGGGAGGGATTTAGCATGATAACCCAGCGAACTCCCCGGTCGTTCGGGTACAGCGTTCTCATGATCGCGCTCGCCACCTCGGCGTTCGCCCAGTTCGACACCCAGCACGACCACCTCAAGTGCTACAAGATCACGGGTGGCGCGATCGTGACGAAGGTGCAGACCGACAACCAGTTCGGTCGGGAGATGATCTTCAAGCTGGTGCCGAAGTTTCTCTGCGCCCCAACGCAGAAGACCTGCGTCGCCACCGACGGGTCCTGTGGCAAACCGGGCGCTCCCTCGGGGGACCCGGTACGGCACTTCAAGTGTTACAAGGTCGCCGCGAAGGAATGCCCGAACGACAACTGCACGGAGCTGACCGGTCGGTTTGCCCCGGTCCCTGCCGAACTGATCGATCAATTTGGGACCGAACAGGTCAACATCGGCGTGCCGAAGATGCTCTGTGCCCCGGTCGAGAAGATCGTGACGCGGTCGACGACCACGACCACGCAATGTGTTCCCCCGAATTGCCCCACGACCACGACGACGATGCCGTGTGCGAGTGACTCCGACTGCCCGGGTGCCGCCGGCTCGGGACGCGTCTGCATAGCAGGGACGTGCGGATGCAACAGTACCACTGACTGCTTCCCGGACACGTTCTGCGATCCCAGCAGCCATACATGCCAGTGTTGTGGGGGTGGGTTGACGACCACTACGACCACGACGACCAGCACGACCACGACCCTGCGCTTCGTGGACAACACGGACGGCACGGTCACCGACAACGAGACGGGGCTCCAGTGGGAGCAGAAGGTCGCCGGGAGCAGCTGCCTGCACTGCGTGAACGACACGTACATCTGGAGCAGCAGTGGGACCGCGCCGGATGGGACCGCCTTCACGAGCTTCCTCGCGACGCTGAACGGCGGGGCCGGCGTCGGCAACTGTACGAGCGGGGACGGGAGCACACAGACGGGAGGGTTCAACAACCACTGCGACTGGCGGTTGCCGACCATCGCGGAGCTGCAGACGATCCTCGATAAGAGCCAAGGGCAATGTGGCGCCGGCAGCGGCGCGTGTATCGACCCGACGTTCGGCCCGACCGCGGCGTCCCGCTACTGGTCGTCTACTACCAGCGCCAGCAACCCCTTCAACGCGTGGTTCGTGAGTTTCTTCGGTGGGTTCGCGAGCTCCGACATCAAGACCGACAACTTCTTCGTCCGCGCGGTGCGGGGCGGCTCGTGATCAACCATTCTGCGAGGCCCAGCTCGCGGTAGGTGAAAGGGGCAGGGAGCGCGAGGGAGGCGGGGATACCGCCCCCGCGTGCAGAGCGGCGGCATTCACAGTAGAGACGCCCCGGGGGGTGCCGGCAGGGGGAAAGCTTTTTCCTGCGCCGGGGCCCCCGCTCCATCGGCGGTCCCTTCGTTAGGAACCCCTGACGCTAGGCTCCGGGACGAGATCCTGGCCGCTAGGGGCGGCGTGAAACCATTCCCGCCGCACGAGCTGGCCGTCGTCGTCGTACCAGTCGCGGTCGATCCGCACGGCCTCGGCCGGGTCCTGGGTCACTCGGCCGTCTGCCGTGATGAACGTGTCCTGGTAGCGCACGCCGTGGAGCTTACCACGGGCGAGGGCTAGATGGCGATCTTGGCCGCCGGTGGGAGTCTTCGCCACGGGATCGGCGACCTCGGCTGAGGAGACTCGGACAGCTGACGCCGTCGTGATCGCCGTCGTAAGCACTGACGCTTCAGATTAACGACGTGCTGACTGACACGCCTTCGCCTTGACGCCGCGAAAGTACTGGTTGGACCTGGCCCCATCACCTGCTCCGGCTGGGGCACGCTCGGCCTCCACTATTTTAACGACCCATCCCTCATGCGCTGGTGAGCAGCGGCGACTCGCCCGGCGCGAGCCGGGCAAACCCGACGCTCGCGTCCCACAGCGCGCGCGCCTGGGCCTGGTCGTAGGACGCATCCGACGACCGCGCCGCACGCCATCGCGCGTGCGACGGGAAGTACCGTCCGGACGTGCGATCCAGCTCGGGATCGAGCGCCACCTTCGCGAGCGCAGCACCGGCCTTGTCCGCCGGGTTGATGCTGGGCACCGCCGGCGAGAGCAGCCGTGCCAGCCCCGGCAGCAGCCGATCCCAGATGAAGCGGAGCACCGGGGGATAGTCGCGGGCCAGACCCGAGCCGGGGACGAGGCCGGGCTCGAACGCGTTCACGGAGACCCAACGTCCCTCCCGCGAGAGACCGGCGGCCTCGATCCGCCGGATCAGCTCGTAAGTGAACCACAGGTTGCAGAGCTTGCTGTTGACGTATGCGAGGCGGCCGTCGAACGCCCCGGCGCGGGGGCCGCCGGTGGCGGCGAGCGTCGCCAGATCTGCCACGGCGGGCTTCGGCATCCCGGTCCTGAACTTCGGGTCGTGCACGCCGGACGCCACGATGACGATGCGTGCGGGCGCGTTCCGCACGAGACGCGCGAGGAGCAGATTGGTGAGCAGGAAGTGGCCGAGGTGGTTCACCGCGAACGTCAGCTCGTAACCGTCCGGCGACAGCTGCGGTCCTTTGTGCACCTGGAGTCCCGCGTTGCAGACGAGCGCACGCAGTGGGACGTCCCGGGCGTCGATCTCGCGGACGAACTGGCGCACCGCGGCGGTGGAGCCGAGGTCGAGGCCCAGCTCGGAGGCCGCATCCGCGCCGCTGTCGCGCGCGATCCGGTCCACGGCCTCCGCCGATGCCTGGCGGTTCCGGCTTGCGATGAGCACGTGCCATCCCGCGCGTGCGAGCTGCCGCGCGCATTCGAAGCCGATGCCCGAGTTCCCGCCGGTCACGAGTACGACGTCGCGCGCCATCGGGTCTCCCCGCCCGCTCCTACACAGACGCGCGTTGAGCTTCCGTCAGTAGCAGCAGCATGCCCACAAGAAGCGTGAGGGTGGTCTTCCTGATGCCCTCCTGACCGGCCCCTACGCTTCCACAACTCCTCCGGTCAAGTCGCGCCCTGATCGCACCTTCCGTAGGGGGCACAGTCCGGGCACAGCCGTCTAGAAGGCCCCGTCCGATGGGCGCTCCTGGGGGGAGCGTCAGGTCGGAACCCTGACGGTCCCCCCGCCAGAAAAGGCCGGACGCGGGGTCGGTGCCCTGCATCCAGCACACTACCATCAGCCTGGAGGCTAGAGAGGTAGCAGACGGGGAGCTAAGTAGTGGATTTTCGAGCGCGCCCGCCCCGACTCGAACGGGGGACCTGCAGGTTCGAAGCCCGACGCACTTTCGCGTGGGCCGCCTGGGAATCTCGCTGGTTGCGCGCGTCGCGTCCCGGATTGTGCATGAGATTGTGTACCCGCGCCGCGTCAGCCAGCCTGACTTGAGGCGATGTGAATGGCTGCCGATAGTGATTGCGGATGAGACGGCTCAACGCCTCTCAGTGGATTCTTCTCGGCCTCCTGGTCCTCCAGGTGCGCTGGTACTTCGCCGGGAGAGCGCCGTTCGCCTACGAGCGGCCGGTCTCGATCGTGCAGTTCGCCGTCATCACCGTAGTGGTCCTCGCGATCGGGATGCCGTTCGGTCGGAAGTCTGATCCTTGCGACGAGAATCGCCTGTCGGCGCTTGAGCGCAGTCTCGCGCACGGGCTCAAGCGGCTCTGGCTCGTTGCCTTCGCCTGTATGGCTGGCCTGGTCGCCATCTCGGCGGCGAGGACGGGCGCGATGCCGCTGAACGATCGGTGGTTCTCGGTCATCGGGTGCATCGCGCTCGCGGCGATGTGGGGATACCTCTTCGTTCGGGAGGGCAGCATCCCGCCTGAACAGGCACGGCTCAGCGCGCGCGTCTCGGGCTGGTCGTTCGCCGGATTCCTATGCGCGTTCTTCGGCGCGGTCGAGACCGTCCATATCGTCCGCTCGCTCGTCACA
>VBKG01000616.1 GCA_005879585.1 Deltaproteobacteria bacterium
ATCGCGACCGACGCGAGGATCGCGCCGCGGATGGGCGTCGGGATGGCGCCCGTCATGTACGCGGCCGAGCCGGGGTTGTACGGGATCGGATCGCCCGCCGCTGGCCAGCCGGCGAGATCGGAGCCGTCGGCGTGCTTCGCGTACACGAGCCCGTCGCTCGTCCCGAACACGATGTCGGCCTTGCCGTCGCCGTCGAGGTCGGCGAGCGCCGGCGAGGACGCGCCGTCGCCGCCGATCTTCAGCGGATACGGCGCCTTCAGGTCGGCGTCGTGGTGGATGAAGATCGTGCGGCGGTCCTCGCCGAGCCGGTTGCCCGGCTGGTCCCGCACCTGTACCCGGATCGTGTAGGTGAACTGGTCGTAATCGGACGTGACGTCCGGCAGCTGGTTCTGCCGCCGGGCGATCTGGTCGGCCGTCGGGGCGGGGACGTCGG
>VBKG01000075.1 GCA_005879585.1 Deltaproteobacteria bacterium
GTCGCGCTCCGCGCGCGGATCGAGGAGCCATCTCGTCCGGCGTTCCATCGTCATGCCCTCCGCAGATGGGCCGCCCGTTCGCCGTTGCGGCGCGAGCGTTTGCCGGCCGGCGCCGCCTCGGCGTCGCCCGGGTTGAGTGCGAGCTGCACGCGCTCGGTGTGGGTCGAAAGGACGACCATCGTCTCCGTCCGGGCAACACCCGGCAGCGAGCGGATCTCGCTGATCAGGCGCTCGAGCGACGAGGTATTCGCGGTCTTCACCTTGAGCAGCAGCGTGTAGCCGCCGGTCACGTGATGGCACTCGAGGACGTCGTCGAGTGCCGCGACCTTGCGTTCGAAATCGGCGATGCGATCGGGATGCGTGATCATCACCCCGATGAACGCCGTGATGTCGAGCCCGAGCCGGCGCGCGTCGAGGAGCGCCCGGTAGCCGAGGACGACGCCGGCGACTTCGAGCTTCTTGATCCGCTCGAGAACGGCCGGCGCCGACAGCCCGACCGCCTCGCCGATGCGGGCCAGAGGCGTCCGGCAGTCGTCCTGGAGGAGGCCCAGGATCTGAAGGTCTGTCTCGTCCAGCTCGGGCGTGCCGAATCTCATAAGGTGGGCAGGCTGGTTCACGGAACAAGTAACCGGAAGTGATGGCGCTTGTCAATGGTTTATTAAGGAATCGGGCGACCGCGCAATGAGTGGTGCGCCGGCAAAATTTTCCTTGCGATTCGGTCCACACCTGTGATGAAAGAGCCCGTTCCCCTGGCCTCGCCCCCCTTTCGGAGGAGGAGTCGCATGTCTCGACATCTCGCCGTGGTGCTCGCGCTCATCGTCTCCGCACCGCGCCTCGCCGGCGCGGTCAACTCCTGTCAGCTGCGGATCGGCCGGGCCGTGGTCGGCTATTCGAACGCCAGATTGAAGGCGATCTCGTCGTGCGAGGACAAGCGCTCGAAGGGCACGCTGCCGGCGTCAACGATCTGCCGTCCGCAGTGCAGCGGGACCGCGAAGCCGCAGGCGCCCTGCCGTACGGACACCGACTGCGGCCTGTGCGTGGGGGGCACCAATACCGGGGCCCTCTGCGGGGCCAATCCCGACTGCCCGGGCGGCTCGTGCAACACCGGCACGTGTCAGGCCGTCACGGACCCCTCCACCGCGACCCGGCTCGCCAGCGCGCAGAGCCGGTACACGAGCGTGATCGTCCACGGCTGTCCGGGCACGCTGCCGCCCATTGGCCCCGCCTGCGACGACAGCGCCGCGACCGCCTCGACGCTCGCCGCCTGCATCACGGCGCCCGTGCAGGACACCGACGTCGAGACGATCAACGCCGACACGCTTGCGCGCACCTTCTATGACTCCGCGGCGCCCGTGACCGACGTGGGACTGCGCAAGTGCGAGGCGGCGATCAGCCGCCAGACCCGCAGCTATCTCGGCCGGCGCATGAAGGCCATCAAGAAGTGCGAAGAAAAGCAGGCGCGGGCCGTTCTCCCGGGCCCGTGCCCCGATGCGACCGTGATTGCCGCCTTCGACGTCGCCCGGACAAAGCTCGACACCGCCATCCGGAAGTTCTGCTCGGAGACCCAGCTCGCGGGCACCATGCCGGAGCTGAAGTTCGGCGTCCCCTGCGAGAGCTACAAGCTCGTGACCTACAAGCGCGGGCCCATGAACGCGAACGCGATTCCCGTGCAGGACCGGCTCATCCGCTGCATCACCGACGCCGCGGCGGGCGTCGCGGACCGGATGATGGACATCCCGTACGTCGACCCGGAGTCCTCGGACTTCAGGTCCGGCGTCGCGGCCGGTGACGGTTCGCCGGACGGAGCGATCTTCTGGACCCGGCTTCCCGATTCGACGATGGGTGCCTTCCTCGACGTCGTCCTCGGCGCGGACTTCACGGGTCCGCTGGTGGGCGGCACCCCGGTCGCCGTCAGCTCCAATCCCGGTGACGACGGCGCCGTGAAGAAGGCGGTGACCGGGCTCAGCCCGGGCACGGTCTACAGCTACCGGTTCCGCCAGGGTACGAAGTCGAGCCGCGTCGGCCGTCTCGTGACCCCGCCGAGCCCGAGCACGGAGGCGCCGGTGCGCCTCGGCTGGAGCGGCGACTCGAACGCGTTCTTCCGGCCGTTCAGCGTTCTCGACCTGCTCCGTCTCCCGGCCGTCGACGCGTGGCTCTTCATCGGCGACACCATCTACGGCGACGACCCGCGCTCGAGCGGGCTCGACGCGATGACGGTGCAGGACTACTACGCGAAGTATCGCGAGAACCGCGAGGACGGCGCGCTGCGCGACATCCTGGCCACGGCCGGCACGTACGTGCAGTGGGACGACCACGAGGTCCGGAACGACTTCGCCGGCGCGTCGCCCATCTGGATGGTCTCCCCGCGCGTCGTGAACGGCAACAAGGCGTTCCGCGTCTACAGCCCGATCCGCGAGAACACGGGCGACTCGATGCAGCTCTACCGGAGCTTCCGCTGGGGTAGCCTCGCCGAATTCTTCCTGATCGACGACCGGCAGTACCGCTCGCCGAAGTACACGTGCTGCAACACGGCGGCGGAGTCGGGCTTCGTGCTGAACGACGACGACACCACCTGCCACGTGAGCGGCGAGGCGCTGGTGCCGTCGAGCACCTGCAACACGGCCATGGCGGACAGCTCGCGGACGATCCTCGGCGCGGCGCAGAAGGCCTGGCTCGAGAACGGTCTGATGAACTCGACCGCCACCTTCAAGTTCATCATGAACGGGCCGCCGATCACCCAGCTGCTGTTCGTCCCCTACGACCGCTGGGAGGCGTGGCCGGCGGAACGCACCGAGATCCTCGACTTCATCCAGAACAACAGCCTGAAGAACGTCATCTGGCTCTCGACCGACCTGCACGGGATCGTCATCTCGCCGGAGCGCGTCGACACCGGCATGACGCACTTCACGCCAGAGATCGTGGCGGGCGCCATCGGCATGGACCCGATCTTCCGCGAGCTGCCGCCGTCGGTGCTCGGCGTGCTGCCGGCCATTCCCGGCATTCTCACGCAGGTCAGCGAGTTCGATCTCGACCGCTTCAACATCGTGACGATCAACGTCGATCCGGGGGCGCCCGCGGTCGCGCGCTTCGACTTCGTCGACCGCACGGGCCTGACGATCCACTCGATCAGCTTCGACGCGGTCCCGTAACCGACCGCGACGGCGTCGGCGGGCCTGCTCGGGCAGGCCCGCCGTCAGCCGCGCGCCACGATCCCGCGCTCCTCGAGCAAGCCGAGGATCTGGGCGACGCTCGCCTCGACGGCCTGGTCACCCGTGCGGATCGTGAGCTCCGGCTGGAGCGGCGCCTCGTACGGGGCCGAGATCCCGGTGAACTCCGGGATCTCGCCGGCGCGCGCCTTCTTGTAGAGACCCTTGACGTCGCGCTGCTCGCACGTCTCGACCGGGCAGTCGACGAAGACCTCGATGAAGTCGCCCGCCTGCATGATCGCCCGCACCTGATCGCGGTCCGCCCGGTACGGCGAGATGAACGCCGTCAGCGCCACAAGGCCCGCGTCGGTGAAGAGCTTCGCGACCTCGCCGATCCGGCGGATGTTCTCGGTGCGGTCGGCGGGGGAGAAGCCGAGGTTCTTGTTGAGACCGTGGCGAATGTTGTCGCCATCGAGGATGTAGGAGCGCACGCCGCGCGCGCAGAGGTCCTTCTCGAGCGCGACCGCGATGGTGGACTTCCCCGAGCCGGAGAGTCCCGTGAGCCAGACGGTGCAGCCGCGGTGCCCGTTCAGCTGCTCGCGGTCGGCGCGCGTGACCGCACCGGGATGCCAGACGATGTTGGTCGCCTTCCCCTTGGTCATGGGGCGAGTCCTTTATCGGCCCGCGGGGGGTGCGGCAAGCGCGCCGGCACTTGACCCGCTGGCCGATCGGTGTGCATCGAGGACGTACCGCCCGAGCGAAGCACCATGCGGCTCGTCGACTCCCTGCGCGAACTGGTCGACCCCGACGATCCGACCTGCCGGGACCCCGAGTTCATCCGGTCCTATGCCCTGCCGTTCTTCCGCTGGATCGGTGCCCGCTACTTCCGTGCCGAGCTCGAGGGCGAGGACAATCTGCCGCGCACCGGCCCGTTCATCGCCGTCGCGAACCACAACGGCGGCCCGATGCTCCCCGACGTCTGGGTCATGGCGGCGTTCTGGTGGGCGTCGCTCGGCGCCGAGCGTCCGGCCTACGCCATGGTCCACGATGCGGCGCTCGCCATCCCCGGCCTCCGGACCTTCCTCGTCAAGATCGGCGGACTCCGCGGATCGCGGCAGAACGCGGAGAAGGTGCTGCGCGCCGGCGCGCCCGTGCTCGTCTACCCGGGCGGCGAGCTCGACTGCCTGAAGAGCTTCTGGCGCCGTCACACGATCGACTTCCACGGCCGCACGGGCTTCGTCGAGCTCGCCATGCAGACCGGCGCGCCGATCCTCCCCGTGGTGAACGTCGGCGGGCACGAGGTGTACGTGACCCTCTGGTCGAGCGAGCGCCTCGCGCGCTGGACGGGCATGGCGCGGCTCACGCGCGTGAAGACGCTGCCGGTGAACGTCGGCCTGCCATGGGGGATCTGGGTGAGTGGCTTCGTGCCGTACCTGCCGCTGCCCGCGAAATTCGTTTATCGGGTCGGTGAGCCGATTTACCTGGCACACGACCCGCGGCGGGCGCGCGACCCGCACGCCGTGCGGGAGGCCTACGCGCGGGTCACGCGCGTCATGCAGGACATGCTCGACGACCTCGCGCGCCGGCGTCGAATGCCGGTGCTGGGGCTGGCGGCGTGAGGGGTTCGACGCGAGACCTCGTCTCGCGTCGGCTCGTCCGTCCTACCGTCGCGTGCCCCACGCGTTCCAGTACGTCAGCTGCCGCGCCGGCAACCGCGCGGCCGGCTTGAAGTCCGCTCCTGTCACGTGCGCGACGGGGAGCAGCGCCGCCTGCGTCACGGTCTCCTTTCAGTGGATGCGCTTCTCGTGCCCCGACCACTCGCGCTCCCGCAGCACGAACTTCTGCACCTTGCCGGTCGAGGTCTTCGGCAGCGGCCCGAATTCGACGGCCTTCGGACATTTGAAGTGGGCGAGCAGGCGGCGGCAGTGGGCGACGATGTCGTCCGCCGTCGGGCAGCGGCCTTCCTTGGCGACGACGAAAGCCTTCGGCACCTCGCCCCACTTCGCGTCGGGGACGGCGATGACCGCGACCTCGAGGACGTCGGGGTGCTGGGCGATCGCCTGCTCCACCTCGATGGTCGAGATGTTCTCGCCGCCGGAGATGATGATGTCCTTCTTGCGGTCGCGGAGCTCGATGTAGCCGTCTGGGTGCATGACGGCGACGTCGCCCGAATGGAACCAGCCGCCGCGGAAGGCCTGCGCCGTCGCCTCGGGATCGTCGAAGTAGCCCGCCATGACGTTGTTGCCGCGCATCACCACCTCGCCCATCGTCTCGCCGTCGGCGGGCACGTCGTGCATCGCGGTGTCCACCACGCGGAGCTCGCACGCCACCAGGTTTGCGACGCCCTGGCGCGCCCGGAGTCGCGCCCGCACCTCCAGGTCGAGCCCGTGCCACTCCGGGTGCCAGTCGCAGTGCGTGTGCGGACCGTACGTCTCGGTGAGGCCGTAGATGTGGGTGATCTCGGCCCCGATCCGCTCCCACTGCGCGAGCAGGGTGGGCGAGGGCGGCGCGCCGCCGGTGGCGATGCGCAGCGCGCGCGGCAGCCGTTCAGGTGGCGCCGCGCCGTCATTGACGAGCATGATCAGCACCGTCGGGGCGCCGTTGAAATGCGTGACGCCCTCCGCGGCGACGAGCCGCCACACGAGCGCCGGATCGACCCGGCGCAGCAGCACGTGGCGGCTGCCGGCACCCGTGAGCGCCCATGGGAAGCACCAGCCGTTGCAGTGGAAGAGCGGCAGCGTCCAGAGGAAGACCGACGACGCGTCGAGCCGCTGGACGACGATCTCCGAGAGCGCGTTCAGGTATGATCCCCGGTGCGTGTACATGACGCCCTTCGGACGTCCCGTGGTGCCGGAGGTGTAGTTGATGGAGTAGAGGTCCTCCTCGCCGGGGATGCTGCAGGCGAGCGATTCGTCCGGCGACACGTCGATGAACGTCTCGTACTCGGGTCGGCCGGACGTTCGCGGCACATCCGGGGCGAACTCGGGGTCGTCGATGGTGATCGTCCGCTCGGG
>VBKG01000617.1 GCA_005879585.1 Deltaproteobacteria bacterium
GAGGTAGATGCACGGCACCGCGACGGCGCCGGCGGGGAGCTCGTGCCCGCCGATCGACGTCGGCTCCTCGAGGCGGCGCGCGACGATCGGCAGGATCGGGGTCAGGCGCGCGGTCTCCTTGATGGTGGCATCGAGGTACTCGAGCTCCGCCACGTGACGCAGCTCGAGGGGACCGTCGCCCGCCGCGTCGCGGACCTCGGTGCGGAGCTTCTCGAGCACGTCCGGCCGTTCGAGCACGCGGTGGAAGACCCAGGCGAGCGACGTCGCCGTCGTCTCGTGCCCGGCCAGCAGCAGCGTCAGCATCTCGTCCCGCAGCTCCTGGTCCGTCATCGCCGTGCCGTCGTCGTAGCGCGCCTCGACGAGCATCGACAGGACGTCGTCGCGTCCGGCGCCACCCTCGGCGCGGCGCCGGCGGATCTCGGCGAAGAGGATCTCGTCGACGTCGCGCGCGATGCGGACGAGCCAGCCCCACGGCGAGAAGAGCCCGAGGTCGACCTGCAGGAAGGGGAGCAGCACGAGCGGTGCGAAGCGGCTGCCGGTCATCGCGAGGAGGCGCGTGAGCCGCTCGCGGAGCCGCGTGAACGTCGATCCCTCCGCGACGCCGAACACGGTCCGCATGATCACGTCGAGCGTGAGGGCCTGCATGCGCGGGTGGATCGGAAACGGCTCCCCGAGGGGCCACGCGTCGATCGTGCGGTCCGCGACGTCGCGCATGATCGCGCCGTACGCCTGCATCCGTTCGCCGTGGAACGGCGGCATCAGGAGCCGCCGCTCCGCGAGGTGCCGCGCGCCGTCGAGGACGAGGAGCGAGTGATCGCCGAGCAGCCGGAGGAGCGGGCGGTTCGCCTCGCCGGCGCGCAGCCGATCGGGGTCGGCCGTGAAGATCTCGCGGATCGCGTCGGGATGGCTGAAGAAGACGAAGGGCGGGTTGGCGGGAAAGCGGACCGTGAAGACGTCGCCGAAGCGCCGGGCGCAGTCCTCCATGAACGGAATCGGCCGGTACACCCAGTAGAGGAGCTGGACGACCGGAGAGGAGGCGGGGCCGGCCGGAAGCGTCGTCATGGCCGCTTGTAGGCACTCCGCGAGGCGCGCCCGGCAGTGCTCCGCCGAGCCGATGATCGCCAGGCGGTCGATCAGCTCGTCCGTCACCGCCGCCACGTTGGCCGTCCGGTCCTTCGCCCGCCACGCCGCATCGACCGCGCGCGCCTCGTCGGCGAAGCCGCACCAGGCGACGAAGCGGTTGTAGGCCGACGTCGCGAAGTACGGACCCATCATCTGGCGGATCGCGTCGCGTGCCGCGGGGACGTCGTCGGTGACGACCGTCTGGAAGCGCGCGACCACCTCGAGCGTGGCCGGGTCGCGGCCGGCGCGCTCGGCTCCGGCGCGGACGTGTGCCAGCATCCGGGGCACGGCGTCGACGGGCATGAAGTTCAGGACGACGCCGTCGGCCACCTCGCCCGCGAGCTCGAGCATGGGCGGCATCAGCGCGCCGACGTAGATCGGGACGGGTGCCGGCGGCGGCGAGACCAGCCGGAACCCGCGCGTCCGGACCGTCTTGCCCTCGAACGCGACACGCTCGCCGGCCAGCATGCGGCGGACCGCGCCGACCGTCTCGCGCATCCGTGTCAGCGGCCGGCGGTACGGCACGCCGCCCCACGCCTCGACGATCGTCTCGCTCGACACGCCGAGGCCGAGCACGAAGGAGCGCCCGGCCATGAGCTGGGCGCACGAGCCGGCGCCTGCGGCCAGCACGGGTAGCGCGCGCGTATAGATCGGGACGACGGCCGTGCCCACCCGTACGCGCCGCGTCGCCAGCCCGGCCGCGGCGGCGACGACGAACGCGTCGGGTCCGGCGCCGGTGTCGGCCACCCAGAGGCTCTCGTAGCCGAGCTCCTCGGCCCGCGCTGCGACACGGCGGCACATCGCGAGATCGGGGGGCAGCGGCAGGCTCGCGCCAAGGCGGGACGGGGCGGGTGCCATCGGCCGGCCTCAGTCGAACGGGTTGCCGAGG
>VBKG01000076.1 GCA_005879585.1 Deltaproteobacteria bacterium
ACCAGTTCACCCAGACGCTCATCACGCTCAGCTTCAACGGCTCGGGCTCCGTCGACCGGGGCGGGACGATCACCTCGTATGCGTGGCGGTTCGGCGACGGAGGGACTGCCTCCGGTGTCTCCCCCACCCATGCCTACGCCACACCCGGGACCTACACGGCCACGCTGACGATCACCGACAGCCGCGGCTCGAGCGCCAGCGACACGGCCGTCGTGCGGGTCGTCAATCGTTCGCCGGTGGCCAATGCGGGTTCCGACCAATCGGGAATCCTGGGGAGCGCGGTGACGTTCAGGGGCTCCGGTTCCGACCAGGACGGTACGGTCACATCCTATACCTGGGATTTCGGCGACGGCGCCTCGGCCGCCGGTGCCACGGCGAGTCACGCCTATGCCACCGCCGGTACCTACACGGCTAAGCTCACCGTCACGGACGATCGCGGGGCGCTGGGCAGCGACTCGGCACTCGTCACGGTCGCGGGTTCGCCTGGCGGCACACCGTGGGCGCGCGGCTTCGGCGGCGCGGCGAGCGACGTGGGCTACGGCGTGGCGGTGGACGCGAGCGGCAATGCGGTGATGACCGGGCGGGTCGAGAGCACCGTCGACTTCGGCGGCGGCGTCGTGTGCCCGCCGGCCGCGGTATTCGTGTCGAAGTACTCGCCGACGGGCGCGACGGTGTGGTCGAAGTGCCTCGGCGGCGTGCTGGGCGGCGGCACGGGCCGGGCGGTCGCTGTCGACGGCAGCGGCAACGTGCTCGTGACCGGCAAGTTCAGCGGCACGGTCGACTTCGGCACGGGAGCGCTGACGAGCGCCGGCCCGAGCAGCATCTTCGTCGCGAAGTACTCGGCCGCCGGTGCCCCCGTCTGGTCGAGAGCGTTCGGCGGCGGGCTGAACGACGTCGGCAATGGCGTGGCGGTGGACAGCGGCGGCAACGTCGTCATCATCGGGACCGCGAGTGGCACGGTGAGCTTCGGCGGCGGCCCCATCACGGCCAACGGCTACACCGTCGTCGTGGCGAAGTTCTCGCCCGCCGGTGCGCACCTCTGGTCGAGAGGCTTCGGGGATTCGTTCTCGAACTCGGGCAACGGCGTGGCGGTGGACGCGAGCGGCAATGCGGTGATGACCGGGCGGGTCGAGAGCACCGTCGACTTCGGCGGCGGAGCGCTGATCAGCGCCGCCGTCGACATCTTCCTCGCCAAGCTCTCGCCCACCGGCGGCCACCTCTGGTCCCGGCACTTCGGGAGCGGGCTCGCCACGCACGCCGGCAATGGCGTCGCGTGCGACGGGAGCGGGAACGTGCTCGTGACCGGGTCGTTCGAGAACTCGATCGACCTCGGCGCGGGCTGGACGACGAGCTTCGCGCACAAGGACGTGTTCGTCGCGAAGTACTCGCCGGCGGGCGCCTATCTGTGGTCGCGACTCGCCGGCGGCCTCTACGATGACGCCGGCAGGGGCATCGCGGTGGACCGGAGCGGCAAGGTGGTGGTGACCGGGACGTTCCAGGCGGCGGTCAATTTCGGCACCGGTTCGCTCATCAGCGCGGGCCGCACCGACATCTTCGTCGCGCGGTATTCCCCGGACGGGACCCCGCTTGTGGCACAGCGCTTCGGGAGCGCCGACTTCGACGCCGGCAATGCCGTCGCAGTCGACGGCAGCGGCAGACCGGTCGTGACGGGGTCGTATCGCCTCGGGGGCGACTTCGGCGGCACGGCGCTGGGCGGCGCGGGCATGGACGACATCTTTCTAGTGGGCCTCCGGTAGGAACGCGAAGGAGTAGGCACCGTCGGACGTTCAGTCTGACGCTCCCCTCACCCCCCCGCGCGGCGCGGGACTATCCCCAGCTCGATGGTGAGATACCCTGCGGAGTCTCATCACGGACTCCATCTCTACGAACGCCGTGGCCGGAGAGGGCGAGTTGGCACGCTTCCGGCAAACTGCGGCCAATAGAGCTGCGGCTGGTGAGGAACGTGTCGCATGTCTGCAAGCCTGCGGGCTCGGCGGGGCCCCGCGTCGCGCGGCGCGCCTGGCTGGTGGCGCTCGTGCTTCTCGCGCGTCCCGCCAGAGCGGAGGCCGACGGGACGCTGGCGTTCACGCCCGACGCCGACACCTACGTACACGCCGGGGCGCGCGGTCGGAACTTCGGGACCGCCCCGCGGCTCGCGGCGAGCGGCGCGCCCGTGCGCCAGTCGTTCCTGCGCTTCACGGTCAGCGGCATCGGCTCGCGCGTCGTCGCGCAGGCCGTCCTGCGCTTCACGGTGGGACCCGGGCGGCACGCCGGGAGCCGCGCGGGGGGCAGGATCCATCTCGTCAATGACAACGGCTGGACCGAGGCGGGGACGACGTACCACACCCGCCTGCGGATCGACGGCCCGGTCCTGGCTGAGCAAGCGGCCGTCGCGGTCAAGCAGGCGGTGGACTTCGACGTGACCACGGCGGTCGTCGGCGACGGTACCTACAGCTTCGCACTGGAGAGCTCCGCGCGCGACGCCGTCTGGTACCAAAGCCGACAGGCGCGGAGCGGAAGGCCCGAGCTCCGGGTGGTGCTCGTGACTCCCGAGCCAAAGCCTGAGCCGAAGCCCGAGGTGCCCGGCGTCGAGGACCTCGGCTTCGGCCCCGCGGTCGAGACCGCCGTCAGCAAGGCAACCGGAGAGAAGCCCGAGAGCAAGCTCTGGTACGACGACGGCACGTGGTGGGCCACGCTTTTCTCACTGGACGCCGGCACGTACCGCATCCACCGGCTCGATCCCGCCACCGACACCTGGATCGACACGGGGACCTTCGTCGACGAGCGCCCGATGAGCCGGCAGGACGTTCTCTCGGACGGCGGCAGGCTGTACATGGTGTCGCGTTTCGACGGCGCCCCGCCGGAGAGCCGGCTCCTCCGCTACACCTATTCGCCCGCCTCGCGCTCGCACGTGCTCGACCCCGGCTTTCCGGTGAGCATTCCCGGCGGCGGGACCGAGTCGATGACGCTCGCCCGGGACCCCGGCGGCACCCTCTGGATCGCCTACACGCTGGACCGCCGGGTCTTCGTCGCGAGCACGCGCGCGAGCGATCTCGACTGGCGCGCACCCTTCGTCGTGCCGGTCGGAGAGGGAACGACCGTCGACCCCGACGACATCGCCGGGGTGCAGCGGCTTCCCGGCGGCATCGGTGTCTTCTGGAGCAACCAGCTCACGGACAAGTTCTACTTCGCGGTGCACCGTGACGGGGCGCCGGCGGCTGACCCCGCGGCGTGGCAGCTCGAGATCGCCGCCGCCGGCGGAAACGTCGCCGATGACCACTTCAACCTGAAGCTCGCCTCCGACGGCCGCCTCTTCGCCGCCGTGAAGACCAGCCGGAGCAACCCCAACTCGACGCTCCTCGGGCTGCTCGTCCGCTCGCCGGCAGGCGTCTGGTCGCCGCTCTACAAGGTCACCGACGTCGATTTCAACCCGACCCGGCCGCTCTGCCTGCTCGACGAGGCCGCGCGCCGCGTGTACGTCTTCTACTCGCTGGACCAGTCCGCCATCTACTACAAGGTCAGCGATCTCGACTCGATCGCCTTCCCCGACGGCCGCGGCACGCCGTTCATCGTGAGCACGCTCGCAACCGACATCAACAACCCGACCAGCACGAAGCAGAACGTCGACGCGAGCACCGGTCTCGTCGTGCTCGCCTCCAGCACCGAGCGCATGACGTACTGGCATCGGCGGCTCGACCTCGCAGCGCCGATCAGCGCGCGTTGACGGGACCCCGAGCTCAAGACCTCCGGCCTCTGGGACCAGTACGTACTGGGCCCGCCGCTGCCGGCAGGAGGGAACCGTTCCCCCCGAAGCCGGACGCCGCGTCCCGGGATCGCGCTGACCGGCACGCGCGCTGCGACACGGGCGCCGTCAAGGCAACGGCGCGAGGCAGGTGCCGCGATCTTCGGCCGTGCGGATCCCGGCTCCGAGTGCTGCCGCGCACGACGCCGACATACGCCCCCGTCGGGCGGCGACCGAGGCGCGGCGGCCGCTCCGCCGCAGGCTCTGGAGCGCCCGCGCCAGGAGGCGGCGCGCCCGGACGAGGTTCGTCGCGTGCGCGGCCTGCTCGACCTGCCCGCGCGCCTGCCGCAGCAGCGCCGTGACGAGGACCGGCGCGGGCTGGCCGACGCACGCGTCGACCGTGAACTCGCTGTCGATGCTCGCGCGCAGCGCCGCCAGGTCGACCGGCTCGTGACGGCAGCCCCCGCCCGGCGCGCAGGTGTCCAGCGTGCAGCGGTTGCCGTCGTCGCAGGCACGGCGGCCGCACGCGTCGGCGGCACGCGTCGTGGAGGTCGTGGTCGAGCCGCCGCTCGTCGCGCTGGTGCTGGTGGTGGTGGTCGTGCTGCTCGTCGTGGTCGTCGAGGGGGTGCTCCCAGGGCTCTTCACCAGCGTCGTCGAGTCCCTCACGGTCCCGTCCACGTCGATCATCTCCTCGGTCAGCGAGTCGCCGTCGACCACGATGCGCACGAAATGGTGCACCGACTCCGCGTGCGCCGTGAAGAAGCTGAGCGGGCCGAACGGGTAGAGGTTCTTCCCCCCGCCGCCCGTCGTGACGTAGACCGTGCCCGCCCCCGGAGCGACGACCTGATCGGCCCGCAGCGGCAGCGTGCGCTCGTAGTTGTGCTCGTGTCCCATGAACACCATGTCCACGGCGTAGGCGTCGAAGAGCGGTACCAGGTTGGTCCGGATGGTCAGGCTGCTGCCGTGCACGGTGCCGCTCGAGTAGATGGGGTGGTGGAAGACGACGAACTTCCACGCCGCCGAGCTCGCCGCGAGGTCGTGCTCGAGGAACATGTACTGCGTGCTACCCGGCGCCGTGCTCTGGTTCGAGTTGATCACCACGACGTGGGCATTGCCGACGTCGAACGAGTAGTAGTTCTCGCTCCCGTCGGGGTTGTTGGCGGGCGTGTAGAAGGCGTCCCGCCAGGGCTGGCCGGCGGCGGCCGCAAAGTCGTGGTTGCCGAGGCACGGCCAGAGGACGAGCTGCCGGATCAGGTCCGCGTAGGGCGCGAAGAACGCTGGGTCGAAGTCGGCGGCCTCACCGCCCGGATAGATCATGTCGCCGGTGTGGACGATCACGTCGGCGGGGGTGGCGAGCAGGCGGTCGCGGACGGCGGTCTGGCCCGGGCCGGGCACGCCGGAGTCGCCGAACACGAGCATCGTGAGGGGTGCGCTCGGGTCGTCGGCGTGGAACACCGACTCCGTGCCGAGCGGGACGCCGTCGGCGTTCGGGACGTAAGCGTATCTGCCGCCCGGGACGAGCCCGTCGACCGCAATGGCACACACCGTGCCGGTGTCGCCGGCGATGGTCGCCGCAGGGCCGTCGAGCGGGCGAATCGTGAGCGAGCACGCGCTCGCGACGTCGGTGTTCCAGACCACGGTCACCGAGTGCGGGGTGAGGAGCTGCAGGTACGGCCCACGTGTGAGCATCGCCGCGCGCGCCGGCGCCGCTGCGAGCAGGGCTCCGAGCAGTGCCGCGCCAAGCGCCGACGCGCACTGCGCCGAGATGCTGCCCGAGCCGGGGGGTCTCCATGGCATGCTACTAGTTTCCTAGCCCATCCCCGCCCGTGGCCAAGCGGGCCCGCTTCCGCGTTCCAAGGGACGTGCCAAATCTACCGGGAGTGCTGTGCGCCCCATGGAGACCAGGCACATGGAAAGCAGAGGCCTGGCGTCGCCCGCCCTCGGCCTCCCGGAAAACCAGCACATCGGTGGAGTCGCTCGGGTGATCGCCTTGCGGACCTCCTTGCGGGTCTCCACGCCGTCTTCGCCGGCATCTGCTGCGCGGGGACCGAGAAGATGGTCACGTACCGCCCTGGCGGCCCCCCCTCCCGCACCGCAGCCATGCGCGATCGTGCACGCGCTCGCGAGCAGCGACGCTGGTTCGAGGTGGTGCGCTCGCGGCGGCCGATCAGCGCCGCCGCTCCGGCGTCTTCGGTCCGCGCGACGGACTCGAGGAGGATCCCGGGGACCCCCTCGGATCAACTCATGCGTTCGTGCTACGTACGCCGACGCCATGGCGGACCCCGAATTCGCCACGTTCCCGCTCGTCCCCAAGGGCCACGCCTTCGAGGACTTCCACGACGGCCAGGTCTTCGAGCACCACTGGGGCCGGACGCTCAACGAAGGCGACAACTCGCTGTTCGCGAC
>VBKG01000077.1 GCA_005879585.1 Deltaproteobacteria bacterium
CCACGAGCTGGCCGTAGGTCCGCACCTCTTCGAGCACGGTCTCGGAAACCGCGATGCCGAACTCGCCTTCGAGCACGAGTGCGAGCTCGACGAGGTCGAGCGAGTCGGCGGCGAGGTCATCGGCGAGGGACACTTCGGGGGCGAGCTCGTCCGAACCCACCCCGAGATGCTCCGCGACGAGGGAACGGACCTGGGGCTCGAGGTCCTGCGACGGCTGCGTCCGCCGCGTCCAGGCAGCACAGGCGACGAAGTCGAGCACGCGGCGAACCTGGGCGATGTGCGTAGGACTCCCAACGGACATCGGACTCTCCTCTCGGACTCGTGATCCCGGCCGCTGGCCGGGGCGCAGACCCCTCCGCATCGCGTGCGACACCGCGCGTGGCGTCCACGGCGAGGCCCGTTTTTGCTCAGCCCTCCCGCGAGGTCCTCCCGTGGACGCGCACACGCACCGCCGGCTCAAGTGCTCGAGGCACGCGAACCGGCCGTCGCCACCGCCTCGTACGGGGGAGCCTTGAGCAAGCACGGTGCCGGGCAGCGCAGCCGCGAAAATCGCACACCTCGCTTGCCGTCCTCGGCGCGACGATTCATAAGGTTGCAGCGTGTCGCGCACCATCGTGCAACCGCCTCCGCATCTGAAGCTCCAGTCGTTCCACGGCATCTTCACCGCGGCTCCGGAGATGGAGGCACTGTTCACGAAGCTCCGCCGCATCGCGCGGGCTCACTGTACAGTTTTGCTCGGTGGCGAGACGGGAACGGGCAAGGAGCTGGTCGCCCGCGCCATCCATGCCGAGAGTCCCCGTCGGCGCGCCCCGTTCCAGGCAGTCAACTGCGCCACGTTCTCCCCCACCCTCCTCGAGTCGGAGCTCTTCGGCCACGTGCACGGCGCCTTCACGGGTGCCGTCCGCGACCGCCAGGGGCTCTTCGCCCTCGCCAACCAGGGGACGCTCTTCCTCGACGAGGTGGCCGAGATCCCCCTCGACCTGCAGGGGAAGCTGCTGCGCGTCATGCAGGAGAAGACGTTCGTCCCGGTCGGCGGCACACGACCCGTCACCGTCGACGTCCGGGTCATCTCGGCCACGAACAAGCCGCTCCGCCGGGAGGTGGCCGAAGGGCGGTTCCGGGACGACCTCAGCTATCGTCTGCGCGTGGTGCCGCTGTACCTGCCACCCCTCCGTCGGCGCGACGGAGACGTCGAAGCGCTCTTCTGGCAGTTCGTCAGCGAGCTGAACCACCAGGGCATGCGTCGGATCGACGGGGTCACGCGGACGGCCATGGACGCGATCCTGGCGTACCCCTGGCCCGGGAACGTGCGCGAGCTCCGCAGCGCCGTCGAGTATGCGTTCGTCGTCGGCGAAGGCCCGACCCTCGACGTCGAGGACCTGAGCCCGGAGCTGCGCGGCGAGCCGACGCCGGGAATGCCCGTCGGCTCACTCGCGGAGATGGAGCGCGGGCGCATCCTGGCGGCGCTCGCGCGCCACCAGGGCCGGAAGGCGGCCGCAGCGGCCGACCTCGGGATCAGCCGGACGACGCTCTGGCGGAAGCTCTACGCGCACCGCCTGCGCTGACCGGCGTTGCTAGCGACTCGCGCTCAGCGTGCGGGAATGTGCACGAGCTCGAGCTTCATCCCGTCGGGGTCGGAGAAGAACACCGCGTAGTAGCCCGGCGTGTAGGCATATTCTCGCGGCGGGTCGAGGATCGTCCTGCCAGAGGCGTCGAGCTCGCGCGCGAGCGTGTCCACGTGCGAGCGGCTCGGCGCGGCGAAAGCGATCTCGCAGAGCCCGACGCGATCCTTGTGGAACGCGTCGGCCGCAAACCGCGCGTCGGCCTGCTTGATCCAGAAGCTTCCCGCCGTGCCGAACCAGCCGACGACCGAGCCGGCGTCCGTGCAGCCGGGGTAGCCGAGCCTCGGGAGGAGCCAGCCGTAGAACTCGCGCGATCGCGCGAGGTCCTTCACGTTGACGATGACGTGGTGGACCCCCTTGGCGTCGCCGTCGACGGTGGGCGGGCAACCACACGGATCGACCATGGTCTCGACGTTGTCACGAGGCGACACCTATCGGAAGACCATCGCGACCGCTCGGAAATCAGCCGCTTGCGAACGGCGCCGCGATCGGCGCTTTACCGATCAGCGCCTAGCCCATAGTGATACGATGTGGGGCTCGCGACCATCGCCCTGTTCGCCGCGCTCGCGCGGCCGCTCGCCGCCGGCGGCGCGTCGCCGGTTCTGTACGAGTCGAGCGTCGGCTGTTCGAGCTGCTTCTGGGATCTCGTCCTCGCCGGTCACCCGGCCGAACCGAGCGAGCTCGCCGTGACCGGCGTGTTCAGCGGACTGCGACTCTCGCACGACGACGGCCGCACGTGGGGCGCCGGCACGTTCGAGGATTTTCCGATGGTGTCCGATCCGAAGGCGCTCGTCACCGCCGACGGGACACTCTTCATTTCCGCGCTCACCTCGCTCCCGAATCCGAGAGACGGTGGCCCCGTGATCTCGGGAGTCCTCTACCAGGGCCCGCTCGCCGGATCCTCCTTTCACGGCACGCTCTTCAAGGCGCCCGCGGCGAGCCTGCCCGCGGGGGAGCGTCTCGTGGCCGACTATCCGAAGCTCGCCCGCGCGGCCGCGACCGGCATCATCTACATCGGCACCAACGCCGTCCGCTTCGACGACGGCAGCCGCGGTCCCGCGCTGTACGTGTCGCGCGACGGCGGCCAGACGTTCGACGAGCAGAAGCTCGCGTACGCCGCGCCCGGCCAGACGCGCGTCAGCCCTCCGCTCTCGATGGACGTGACGGCCGCGGGGTCGCTGCGCGTCGCCGTGACCGCCGGCAGGGAGCGGGAGGATCGGCTGTACCTCCTGCGCTTCGACGCGAACGGGACGATGTTCGACGTCGTCCCCGGACTCGTTTTATCGAACTTCTATGCGCCGCTCGCGCTCAAGAGGCTCGGCGGCCGGACGACCTGGCTCGTCTATCCGGGGCCGGAGATCGCCGTCGACAAAGTCCCCGGGGGACCGCACGAAGGCCGCCTCTATGCGGCGTGGGCGCAGCCGCAGTCGATCGTCGTCGACGCGACGGTCGACTTCGGCCGCTACGGCCGCGACTTCGACGTGTGGCTCGCCCATTCGGACGACGACGGCGTCTCCTGGAGCACGCCGATCAAGGTGAATGACGACGGCACCACCGCGGACCAGTTCTTCCCGAGCCTTCGGATCGACACGGCGGGCACCGTGCACGTCGCCTTCGTGGACCGGCGCGAGAATCCCGACGTCGCGCAGTTCGACGTCTATTACGCGCTCGCCGTCGACGGGCGCGTATCGCGGAACGTCCGCGTGAACGGCCAGCACGTCGCGATCGACGACCGCTACGGCGGCCGCGAGGTCGGTGACTACCTCGACATGGTCGTGGCCCACCCGACGCGATCGTACGTCGCATATCCGTGCCTCAGCGCGTCGGGCGCACCGGCCGATGCCTGCGTCGCCGCGATCGACCCCGCGCGCTTTCCCCCATCGGGCGATCTCTTCAAGTGCTACCGCGCGCCGGCGACCACCGGCTTCGTCCCGCGCACCGTGATGCTCCGCGACCGCTTCGAGCAGAAGCTGACGAAGCTCCTGAAAGCCGACTCGCTCTGCAACCCGGCCGCCCGGGACGGCAACCCGGCGCTCGATCGCGCGACGGGGCTCCGGTGCTACCGCATCGCCGACGTGCCCGGCCAGCCGCGCTTCGCCCCTCGCGACGTCACGATCGACGACGCGTTCGGGCACGAGCTGCGCACCGTCAGCCGTGCGCAATCCCTCTGCACGCCCGTGAACGTCGACCAGGCGCCGTCGTCCGCGAGCCTCGATCGCTTCAAGTGCTACCGCGTGCGGCCGAGGGCCGCGGCGGCGCCGTTCACACGACGTCGCGTCGCACTCATGGATGGCTTCGAGGGCAAGGCGACGGTCGTGCTGAAGCCCGTCGCCTTCTGCACCGCCGTCGACGAGGACGGCCGAGGGTTTCGGCACCCGGCCGCGGCCCTCGGCTGCTACCGCATCAAGGATGCGGGTGGCCAGCCCCGGTTCGTGCGGCGGGACGTCGCGATCGACGGCGAGTTCGGCAGCGAGACGGCGACGGTCACGCGCGGCCGCGTCCTCTGCGTGCCGGCGACGGGAAGCTGACGCGACTCACCGGCCGGGCGCCGCCTGCCGCCGGAGTCCACGTCCGGTGACCAGCGGGAGGTCGAGCGCCGAGAGGAGGCCCGGCCGCGCGCGGCACACGGCGGGAATCGCGTTCACGAGCCGCGTCGCGGTGAGGAGCACGCCGCCGACGGCATGGTCGCCCCGCTCGTCTTCGAACTCGAACTCGCAACGCATCGTTGGCGTGCCCGTGATCACCACGCGATAGCTGCCCTTGCCCGACGGCCAGTCGGGCGCGAGATCGTCGTCGAGCCGCGTCACGTGCTCGACGACGAGGGCCGGCCGCCCGCCGACGATGCCCTGCACCTCGAAGCGGAGCGCCGCCATCGTGCCCGGCTCGACGGTGTGCGCGCCGATACGGATCGGCCGCGTCGCCGGCCGCTTCTCGTACGTTTGCCGGATGTCGTCGAGCTCCACGCCGAGGCCCTCGGCCAGGAGGCGGATCGTCCCGCCCCAGGCGAAGGCGAGGGTGCCGGGCGTCAGCAGTAGCGGCGTGTGCTCGAGCGGCGTCCCGAAGCCCATCGTCTCGAACAGCACCTGCGGCTGGTCGTAGGTCGCGTAGTTGATGATCTCGAGGATGCGGATCTCGTCCCACCGTTCGCAGAGCCCGGAGAGCGTGAGCGGGAGGACGTCGTTCGCGAACCCGGGGTCGACGCCCGACGTGAAGAACGAGGTGCCCCCGCGGCGACACGCGTCCTCGAGCTTGTCGCGCACCTCGGGGAAGAACGACTGCGGGTGGACGAGCGGGACGATCGAGCTCGACACGACGTCCTTTCCCGACGCGAGGATGCGCGCGACGTCCTCGACGGCCTCGAACGGCCGGAGGTCCGCGGTCGCCGTGTAGCAGACGCAGTCGGCGTCGAGGGCGAGCAACGCCTCGGTGTCCGTCGTCGCGCGCACGCCGGTCGGCCCGAGGCCGCAGAGCTCGCCGGCGTCCTTCCCCGCCTTCGCCGCGCTGTGCGCCCACACGCCCGCGAGCTCGAGCTCGGGATGGCCGACGATGCAGCGGAGCGCCAAGGTCCCGACGTTGCCGGTGCTCCACTGGATCACGCGATACGGCATGGGGCTCCTCAGTCGAACGGCCAGTTCGTCGACTCGGTGCCGCCGTCCACCTCGACGACCTTGCCCGTCACCCAGCTGCCGGCGGGCGAGCAGAGCCAGAGCGCGGCGAGCGCGACGTCCTCGGTCGTGCCGATCCGCCGCATCGGGGTCATCGCTTCCATCTGGCAGCGGATGTCGTCGGTGAGGAAGGGTCGCAGTGCCGACGTCTCGACGGCACCCACCGCGAGCGCATTGACGCGGACGCGGGGCGCGAACTCGGCGGCGATCTGCCGGGTCATGAAGGAGAGCGCCGCCTTTGCCGTGCCGTAGCCGACGAAGCCCGAGCGCACGA
The DNA here is from genome assembly GCA_005879585.1 of Deltaproteobacteria bacterium. Classification (GTDB taxonomy): domain Bacteria; phylum Desulfobacterota; class Binatia; order DP-6; family DP-6; genus DP-3. Next base: position 5,562 of record VBKG01000077.1, read on the forward strand.
TCCGTCCGGCCGCGGAGGAGATGTTGAGCACCGCACCGCCGTCGCGCTCGAGCATGTGCGGAAGACAGGCGCGAGTCAGCACGAAGGCCGACGTCAGGTTGAAGCGGAAGCACCACTCCCAGCTCGGCAGGTCGGTGTCGAGGAACTTCATCGGCGGGAAGCCGCCGGCGTTGTTCACGAGGATGTCGAGGCGGCCGAGCTCCGTGACCGTCCGCCGCGCGAGATCCTCGAGCTGCGCGGCGTCGGTCACGTCGCAGCGGACGGCGAGCGCGCCCGACCCGAAGGCCCGGGCACGCGCCGCCGTCGCCTCGATCTCGGCCTCCGAGCGCGCCGCGCAGACCACGTGCGCGCCCATCTCCGCGAATGCGAGCGCGATCGCCTGTCCGATCCCGCGTCCCGCGCCGGTGACGAGCGCGACCCGGTCGGTCAGACGAAAGCGATCGAGCAGCGCCATGGCGGCCCCGCATACTACTCCCGCTGTCCGCGTGACAACCGGCGCTTCACAGGGACAGGCGATACCGACGGCCCCGACGCACCTCTCGACCCCGACCGTTGACACGCCGCCGCGCACAGGGAAACGTGGGCGACGGTACCGACATCCAACCTACCGAGACATGGACGCTCGCTCGGGAATTCTCGCGCTCATCGGGTGCCTCGCGCTCCTCGCGCCGCCGCCCGTCGTCGCTGCCGAGCCGGGTGCGTCCGGAGACCAACCCATGAAGACCTATACCAAGCCCAGCGACGCGGAGCTCCACAAGACGCTCACCAAGGAGCAGTACGAGGTGACCCAGCACGAGGCCACCGAGCCGCCGTTCCACAACGCCTTCTGGGACAGCAAGAAGCCGGGCATCTACGTCGACGTCGCCTCCGGCGAGCCGCTCTTCAGCTCGCTCGACAAGTTCGACTCGGGAACCGGATGGCCGAGCTTCACTCGCCCGCTCGAGGACGAGAACGTCGAGCGGCGCGAGGATCGCCAGCTCTTCATGAAACGGACCGAGGTCCGCTCCAAGCATGGTGAATCGCATCTCGGGCACGTCTTCGACGACGGGCCGGCCCCGACCGGCCTTCGCTACTGCATCAACTCGGCGGCCCTCCGCTTCATCCCGGTCGAGAAGCTCGAGGCCGAGGGGTACGGCCGGTACCTGCCGCTCTTCAAGCACGACAAGGACGAGTCGAAAGCGACGTCCAACCGTGCCGTCGCGACGCTCGCGGGCGGCTGCTTCTGGGGCATGGAGGACATCCTGCGCGCGATCCCGGGCGTCCTCGAGACCCGCGTCGGCTACACGGGTGGCAAGACGAAGAATGCCACCTACCGCGACGTGAGCCGCGGCGACACCGGGCACGCCGAGGCCGTCGAGGTGGTCTTCGATCCGGCGAAGCTCAGCTACGAGGAGCTGCTCGGCTACTTCTTCCGCATGCACGACCCCACGACGGTGAACCGCCAGCACAACGACGTCGGCACGCAGTACCGCTCGGCGATCTTCTATCACGACGACGAGCAGCGGCAGATCGCCGAGCGCGTGAAGGAGCGCGTCGCGCGCTCGGGGAAGTGGGACGGTCCGATCGTGACCGAGATCGTCCCCGCCGGCGAGTTCTGGACCGCCGAGGACTATCATCAGAAGTATCTCGAGAAGCACCCCGGCGGGTACAGCTGCCACTTTCTGCGCGACTGACCGTCGCTTCGCTTTACGGGGGCACGCGGTTCTGGAACCTTCGGCGTGCCCACATGCGATTCGTCGCGGCTCTCGCTCTCGCCCTCGGACTCGGGTGCCGGCTGCTCGCCCGGCTTCCGGGGCACGACGCGTGCGAGCTCGGCGAAACGGTCGTCGGCGGGATGGTGGAGCCCGGCGCGCGCGACGTCGTCGTTCCCGTCCGGAAGAAGGCGTGGGAGGCCGCGTTCGGCGGCGAGGAGGCCGCGCGGCCCCACGTGCGGGCGCGCCTCACCGGCTGGCCGTCGCGCGCGCTCGTCGATCGCGCGACGTTGCCTCCGACCGATCGCGAGTTCGTCGCCCGGCTCGCACGCGATACCTGGCGGGGGCTCGAGGCGTTCACCGACCGTGAGGACCATCTACCGGTCGACAACGTCCGCTTCGCCGGGACGTCGGTCGACGGCGCCGGGGCGCGGGTGGGAGACTACACCAACGTCACGAGCGTCGGGCTCCGCCTGATCGCCCTCGTGGCGGCCGCCGACCTGGATCTCGTGCCGCGCACCGAGGCCATTCGCCGCGTCCGGCGGCTGCTCGCCACACTCGAGGGCCTCGAGACCTACCGCGGCTTCTTCTACAACTACTACGACACCACGTCGCGCGAGCGCACGAGCAACTTCCTGTCGTTCGTCGACTCGTCCTGGTTGACCGCGGGTCTCATGGTGGTGCGCACGGCCTTCCCCGAGCTCGCCGAGCCGTGCAGTCGCATCATCGCCGCGCAGGACTACCGGTTCTTCTACGACGCGGCTCGGCAGCGCATGACGCACGGCTATTACGTGCACCTCGCCGCGCCGTCGCGGTTTCACTACGGGACGCTGTACGCCGAGTCGCGGCTCGGGAGCCTCATCGCCATCGGCACGGGCGCCGTGCCCGAAGCGCACTGGTTCGCGATGGCGCGCACGTACGCCGCCGGGTGTGGCTGGCAGACGCAGACGCCCCACGGTCGCACGCCGAAGGACGTGCGTGGCCACCGCGTCGTCGGCGGCTGGTACACGTGGAGAGGGACGAAGTACGTGCCGTCGTGGGGCGGCAGCATGTTCGAGGCGCTGATGCCCGGGTTGGTCCTCGACGAGGCGCGCTGGGCCCCGGCGAGCCTCGGCGCGAACGACGCAGCGCACGTCGCCGTGCAGCGCCGCTTCGCCACCGAGGAGCTCGGCTACCCGGTGTGGGGCATCTCGCCGAGCATGACGCCGGCGCGCGACGCGTACGGCGAGTACGGCGTTCTACGGCGACTTCGGTCTCTACGACGCCGTGGATCCGCGCTCGGGCGCGGTGGCGCGCGCCTATCTCGCGCTCGACCAGACGATGACGTTCATCGCGGCGGCGAACTACCTGAAGGACCACTGCATCCAGCGACGCTTCGCCGCCGACCCGATCGCCGCGCGCGCCCTGCCCCTGCTGGCGGCCGAGCGCTTCTTCGACTGACGACGATGGCGCAGGTCGAGCTCGAACACGTCGACAAGGTGTATCCCGGCGGGACGCGGGCGCTCTCCGACCTCACCCTCGCGATCGACGACGCCGAGCTCATGGTGCTGGTGGGGCCGTCCGGCTGCGGCAAGTCGACCGTGCTCCGCCTGATCGCCGGGCTCGAGGACGCCACCGCGGGCACGATCCGCATCGGCGATCGCGTCGTCAACGAGCTCCGCCCGCAGGAGCGCAACGTCGCCATGGTGTTCCAGGACTACGCGCTCTACCCGTATCTGTCGGCGCGCGGCAACCTCGAGTTCCCGCTGAAGATGCGCCGCCTCGCGCGCAGCGAGACGCGCGACCGCGTGGAGCGCGTCGCCCGGCTGCTCGACATCTCGTCGCTCCTCGACCGCCTCCCGAAGCAGCTCTCGGGCGGGCAGCGCCAGCGGATCGCGATGGGCCGTGCGCTCGTGCGCGAGCCCACGGTCTTCCTCCTCGACGAGCCGCTCTCGAACCTCGACGCCAAGCTCCGCATCCAGGTGCGTGCAGAGATCAAAGAGCTCCAGCAGCGCACCCGGACGACGATGGTCTACGTGACCCACGACCAGGTGGAGGCGATGACGCTCGGCGACCGCGTCGCGGTGCTCGATCGCGGCCGGCTCCAGCAGACGGCGCCGCCGCGCGAGCTCTACGAGCGGCCGGCGAACGTGTTCGTCGCGGGTTTCATCGGCAACCCCCCGATGAACCTCTTCGCAACGCGGGTGTCGGCCGACGGGAGAGGCCTCGCCGTCGGCAGCCAGACCTTGCCGATCGGCGATGCCGCGCACGCGAGCCTCGAGTCGGCTCGCACCGCCGGGGTCCGGCCGGAGGCCGTCCATGTGAAAGCCGGCGCCGCCACCGACGGCGCGGTTCGCGCGGTCGTCGAGCACGTCGAATATCTTGGCCACGAGGCGCTGGCCCACGTGTCGATCGACGGTGGCATCCGGCTAGTCGCGCGCGTCGACGGGATGCCGGCGCTCCGGCGCGGCCAGACGGTGAGCGTCGGCATTGATCCGGACGCCGTGCACCTGTTCGCGGAAGACGGGCGCGCTCTTGGGGGACTATGCCCCGCAGAGACGTGAGCTTTTCCCCAGTTCCCCGTGCACGTTAGTTAGTTGCAC
>VBKG01000078.1 GCA_005879585.1 Deltaproteobacteria bacterium
GACGAGCACGATCGAGCGGATTTCGGCGTCGGCGTCCCGCGCGACCGCCCCGTCGAGCCGTGACTCGATCTCGTCGTCGAGCCGCTCGACCGTGACGACACCGGGCCGGTAGCGCACTTCATAGCGGTGCGCGGGGCGACGGACGGGCCGATCGCCGATGCACCAGAACACGCCCCGGTCGAGATCGCGGACGTAGACGACGAGCCCCGCAGCGCTGGTGAGTGCGAGACCGTTCCAGGCGGCGGTACTGCCGAGCGCCACCGTGTAGCGGCCGTTGGAAAGGAGGTGCGACGCCGGGTCGCCGCCGCTCATGTCGAGCCCGGCTCGTAGCCGAGCACGACGTCCGCCGGGCATTCGGCGACGACGGCGGCGTCGGCCGTGAACGTGTCGACCGGCTTGCCGTTCACCTTGAGCGAGCGGATCGGCCGCCCGAGCGGCGAGCTCACGACGATCTTTCCGGGCGGCACCGTGAGGTCGCCGCTGAGGCGCAGCCGGACGGTATCCGGCCCGTCGGCGCGGAGGGTGTAGTTGAGCACCCCGTAGTGGGTCGGTAGGCGCTTCACCACCACCCCCGGCTCCTCGCGCAGCCACGCGGCCGCGACGCCGGCGGCCAGGACGAGCGCGTCGTCGGACTCGCGCTCGTAGGCGAACATGCTGCGGACGGACCGGATGTAGCCGGCGCCTACCCAGGTGTGCGGCATGTCGCCGATGAACCGCGGCGCTGCCGCGTCGCGCCAGGCGATCTCGGCCCACTCGTTCCAGCCGACGGGCCGGCGGTCGGCGAGGAACCAATCGAGCAGCGCGAGCGCCCGCTCGCGCTGGCCAAGCCGCACGAACGTACCGATGTTGCGGATCTCGTACGGCGTGTAGGCATCCCAGTCGCCGCCGCCGTCTTTCCGCTTCGTGAACTCGTCCCAGTAGCGGTCGAACGTGCGCGTCAGGGCGGGCTCGGGGAGGTTCCCGACCTCGCCGCCGGGCACGACGGCAATCGCCGTCGACGTCGGATCGAAGTCGCCGAGCTCGACGGAGCCGGGGATGTAGTCGATCCCGTGATCGGCGACGGTGCGCACGATCGACGCGTATACCGACTCGCGGAAGGCGTCGCGTAGCGCCGCGAACTTGGTGGCATGCTCGTCGTCGCCGACGACGACGGCCAGGGCGGCGGCGTCCTTCAGGCCGCGGAGCGCGAAGAAGTCGTCCCAGTACGAATGGACCGGATGGGCCGCATAGCCCTCGTGGCTGATCGACTCGGGGAGGAGACCGTAGAGCGCCTGCTTGTCGGGCGTGCGAAACTCGTCGGTCATCCGCCGCTTGCGCAGCGACGCGACGTAGTCGACCGTGCGCACGACGCGCGGCCACATGTCGGCGAGGAAGCCGACGTCGTGGGTGTAGCGGTAGTACTCGGCGATGGCGAAGATGAACGCCCCCGGGCTGTCGTTCTCGACGACCGGGTCGGCACCGCGGCGATCGACGCAGCACGGCACCTTGCCGTCGGCCGTCTGGTACCGGGCGTACCACTCGATGAACTCGCGCACCTCCGCCGCCGTCCCGAGCTGGAGCAACGCGAGCGACGTGAGCGCACCGTCCCGGATCCACGAGCGCGCGTAGTTGCGCGAGCCCGGCCGGATCGCAGGCCCGTCGCGGTTGATGAGGATGTACGCGAGATTCGTCTTCAGCGCGCGGACGACCTTCTCGGCCCCAGGCGGAAGGGCAATGTCCACCCGGTCGAGCACGCCTTGCCAGTGCCGGCGCGTCTCCTCCTGCCGCTCCGACACCCAGGCCGGGTTGCCGTCGGCACCGAGGCCGGCGACGGCGATGCGCGCATCGTGGAACGGCACGGCGAGATCGATCTCGGTGTGCGCCCGCGGCTCGAGGTAGAAGTCGTACTGGAGTGCGCCCGAGGCAAAGCCGAACGGGTCGGAGACGTCGCTCCGCGGCGGCACCTTGCCGCGCACGAGGAACTGGGTGACGAACCCTTCCTCGAACGTGCCGGCGCCGAAGTGATCCGGCGCGGTCAGCGACACGACGGCCTTGTCCTGGTTCACCCACACCGTCCGCCCGTCGAAGCGCATCTCCTGGATGTGCGTCACGCCGCCGTTCATGTTGAGCGACTGCCACGGAGGGTTCACCTGGAACGGACGGATGGCGAGGAAGAGCTGGACGGGCTCGCCATGGTCGCCGTGGTTCTCCACGCGATACCGCGCGATCAGCGTCGAGCGCCCGGCCTCGCCGCTCGCGAAGGCGGTGACCCGGAGCCCGAGGCGGTCGTGCCGCCATGTCACGGAAGGAATTGGCAGGTAGCCGTCCTCGAGCGACTGCTCGGCGCGCACGGAGCTCCACGTGATGAGCCCGCCGTCGGTGTAGAGGAAGGGCTCGATCGAGAACGCGCCCTTCTCCACCTCGAGCATGCCTTCCTCGTTGAGAATCGCCTCCTTGTCGTCACCCTCCGCACCGACGACGGTCCAGTACGTCTGCTTGCCGTAGAGATATTTCGGATACGTCCCGGGCGGCGCGTCCTGCGCGATCGCCCCGAAGAATTGATTGGCGGACGCCGAGAATTCGAACGGCTTCACGACCAGCGACGCAACGCCGTAGCCGCGGCCGCGGCTGCTCCGCTGCATGGCCAGGCGGATGAACCGCGACTCCGCGTCGGGCATGTAGATGTAGTCGCGGCCGCCGTGACCCGTCGCCGTGCGATAGGCCGTGGTCCACGTCGTCCCGTCGCTCGACACCTGCACCTCGAAGGCCACCGCGTAGTCGTCGGCGTCCCAGTCGATGACGAGGCCGCCGTATTCACGGTTCCGCGCGAAATCGACCATCGCCCACTGCTCGCGCGGGAGGGGCTCGCTCTTCCACGTGGTCGCGGCATCCTGGTCGAGCATGAGGGCCGGCTCGTGGCCGGGGAGCGACGTCGACGCCTGTGCCTCGGGCCCCACACCGTCCTGGCCCGCCGGCTCGCGCGCCTCGAAGCCGAGGTCGCCGATCCAGACCGAGCCGCTGCCGCCCTGCCCCGCCGAGATCGCGAACTCGATGGCGCCGACCTGCTTCGGCGCGCCGCCCGGCCCGGTGCCCCACGCGTAGTCGAGCCGCGACTTCCGGATGGTCATCCGCTGCCAGTCGCGCGGGAAGACGTAGTCGCGCTGGTTTCGCCACCAGACGTTCTTGCCCTTGGGGTCGACGAGCTTGAACTCGAAGTTGTTGGGGCGTGCGTCGCCGCGCAGGCGGAACGAGAACGCGTAGTTGTCCGGGAGTGCGAGCGAGAAGGTCTTCCGGACGATCACGTAGCCGCCGGCGGTGTTGAGGTCGAACCCGATACGCATGCCGGTACCCGCGTCATCCGACTCGCGGGCGATCCAGACGTGCGTGCCCTCCGACGCGATCGCGCTCCAGCCGGCCAGGTCCGGAAAGTCGTCGAGCACGACGCGGTCGGCGCGCGCCGCGTGCGGCACGACGGCCAGGAGCACGAGGAAGACCGAGGCGACGACGCCGCGCACCGCTATTCCTTCACCCCGCCGCTCATGATGCCGGCGACGTAGTAGCGCTGGAGGAAGACGAACAGCAGCATGACGGGCAGCACGGTCAGCACCGCGCCCGCCATCATGAGCTCGGTGTCCTGCACGTGCTCGCCGGCGAGGTTCGCGAGCGCCACGGGCAGCGTGTAGAGCCGGTCGTCCGCGAGCACGATGAGCGGCCACATGAAGTCGTTCCAGGTCCCCATGAACGTGAAGACGGCGAGCGTGATCAGCACGGGCGCGCAGAGGAAGAGGACGAGCGAGCGGTAGATGCGGAACTCGCCCGCGCCGTCGACGCGAGCCGCGTCGAGCACGCTGTCGGGGATTCCGAGCGCGTACTGCCGGACGAGGAAGATCCCGAAGACGCTCGCCATGCCGGGCACGACGACGGCCCAGTACGTGTCGATCGCGCCGAGCGCGCGGAGAATGAGGAAGAGCGGCAGCATCGCGACCTGCGCCGGGATCACGAGCGCGCCGAGCAGCACCCGGAAGAGCCGGTCGCGACCGGCGAACCGGAACTTGGCGAAGCCGTAGCCCGCCATCGAGTTCAGGAACAGCGATACCAGCGTCACCGCGGTCGCGAGGCCGGCGCTGTTCAGCAGCGCGCGCGTCAGATGGAGGCGCGCGAAGAGCGCGCGGTAGTGGTCGAGGGTGACGGCGCTCGGCACGAGCCGCGGCGGGACGGCGCTCGCCTCCCCCGTGGGCATGAGCGAGGCGGCCACCATCCAGACGAGCGGCAGCACGGTGAGCGCCGCCGCGACGACGAGCACGCCGTGGACCGCGAAGGTCTGGACGCGACGTCTCACGGTATGGCCTCCCGCGCGCGCAGGCGAAGCTGGACGAGCGTAAGCAGCAGGATGATCGCGAACAGCACGAAGGCGACCGCGGCGCCGTAGCCCATGTTCCACCAGCGGAACCCTTCCTCGTACATGAGGAGGACGACGCTGAGCGTGCTGTTCGCCGGGCCGCCCTGGGTCATGACGTACGGCTCGGCGAAGAGCTGGAAGTAGCCGATCATCGTCACCACGGCGACGAAGAGGAACGTGGGCGCGAGCATCGGGAGCGTCACGCGCCGGAACTGCTGCCAGCCGCTCGCGCCGTCCATGCGCGCGGCCTCGTAGAGCCGCTCCGGGATGCTCTGCAGGCCGGCGATGAAGATCACCATGTTGAAGCCGAAGTTCTTCCAGACCGCGAGCAGGATGATGGCGGGCATCGCCCACCGCGGATCGCCGAGCCAGTCGATGGGGCCGATGCCGAAGACGCCGAGGAGCAGGTTCAGGAGCCCGTGGCGCGGGTGATAGAGGTAGCGCCAGACGACCGCCACCGCGACGAGCGTGGTCACCACCGGCAGGAAGAAGACGGTCCGGAAGACTCCCTTCCACCGCGCGACCTTCGCCTCGAGGAGCAGCGCCGCACCGAGCGAGGCGGCCACCGAGAGCGGCCCGCCGACGATGACGAAGTAGGCGGTGTTGGCCAGCGCCGTTCGGAAGCGCGGTTCCGCCACGAGGCGTGCGTAGTTGCCGAGCCCGACGAGGCGCAGCCGGTCGGGTCGTGCGACTGCGTAGACGTCGAAATCCGTGAAGCTCAGCAGCAGCGACGCAACGACGGGGACGAAGAAGAACGCGCCGATCGCGAGCAGCGCAGGGGCAACGAAGCCCCATCCCGGATCGATCCGCCCCCGTCCCATTCACCGCCCCGCCGCACCCATGAGCCAGCGTCGCTTCTCGAGGACATTATCCACGTCGCGGTCGAGCGCGGCCAGCGCTCGGTCGAGGGTCATGTCGCCGCGGACCGCCGCCTCCGAATACTGCGAGATCTTGCCCGCAATCCGCTCCCATTCCGGGATCTTGGGTGTCGAGTGGACCGATTGCAACTGAATCCAGAAAGCCCGCGCATGAGGCTGGCTCGCGAGTCCCTCGTCGACCCACGCCGTCCGGCGGGCGGGCAGATCGCCCGTGAGCCGGTAGAACGCCGCCTGCTGGGCCGGCTCGGAGAGGAACTCCACGAGCTGCCACGCCGCCTCCTTCCGGCCCGAGCCGCGTGCGATCGCGAGGCTCGCGCCGCCCGCGAGCGACACGCCCGGATAGCGGTCGTCGGGCGCGGGCAGCGGCGCCGTCG
>VBKG01000079.1 GCA_005879585.1 Deltaproteobacteria bacterium
TCGCGCCGGCACCGACGGTCGGGTAGAGGATGGCGTCCGGGCGTGCCGCAAGGATCGGCCGCCACGCCGCCAGGTAGCGCTCGGCGGCCTCGGCGCCGTCTGCGGGAGCCCCGTCGATGTGGTTGTGGACGATGGCGGCGCCGGCGGCGAGACAGCGGAGTGCATCGTTCGCGATCTCGTCCGGGGTGCAGGGAACGTGGGGATTCCGGTCCTTGCCCGTCACGCCGTTGATGGCGACCTCGATGATGACCGGCGTCCGCATGCCGCCGGACACTAGCCCGCCGCATCCCTCGGCGTCGACAGGCGCCCGCCGCTCGCGCTAAGGGAGCCGCGATGTACCTCGACTACACCCCCGAGCAGCAGGCGCTCCGCCGCGAGCTGCGCGCGTACTTCGGCCAACTCGTGACCCCGGCGTACCAGGCCGAGCTCGCCGAGAGCGAGGGCGGCGGGCCGCTCTACATGGCAGCCGTGCACCGGCTCGGGGCCGACGGCTGGCTCGGTATCGGCTGGCCGACGGAGTACGGCGGCCAGGGCCGTTCCCCCGTCGAGCAGTTCATCTTCTTCGACGAGGCGGCGCGCGCCGGCGTCATGCTGCCGACGCTCACGATCAACGCCGTCGCGCCGGCGATCATGCAGCACGGAACGGCCGCGCAGAAGGTCGAGTACCTGCCCCGGATCCTGCGCGGCGAGGTGCACTTCGCGATCGGCTACACGGAGCCGTCGGCGGGCACGGACCTGGCGTCGCTGAAGACGCGTGCCGTGCGCGACGGCGACCAGTGGGTCATCAACGGGACGAAGGTGTTCACGAGCCAGGCGGAGTACGCGGACTACATCTGGCTCGCCGCGCGCACCGACCCGAACGCGCCCAAGCACAAGGGCTTGTCGATCCTGATCGTGCCCACCAGCGCGCCGGGCTACAAGATCACGCCGATCTGGACGATGGGCGACGTGCGCACCAACGCCACCTACTACGAGGACGTGCGCGTACCGGCGGCCAACCTCGTCGGCGAGGTGAACGAGGGCTGGTGGCTCATCGTCACGCAGCTGAACCACGAGCGGGTGGCGCTCATGTCCCTCGGGCACGTCGACCGCATCTTCCAGGACGTCCGCGGCTGGGCGCAGGCGACGCGGCTCGCGGGCGGCGCGCGGGTCATCGACCGGCCGTGGGTGCAGATGCACCTCGCGCGGGTGTACGCCGGGCTCGAGGTGCTGAAGCTCCTCAACTGGCAGCAGGCCTGGAGCATGACGCGCGGGACGCTCAACTACGCCGAGGCGTCCACCGTGAAGGTCTTCGGCAGCGAGTTCTACGTCGAGGCATACCGGCTGCTGCTCGAGGTGCTCGGCGAAGCGGGGGCGCTCAAGCGCGACTCACCCGGCGCCGTCCTGCGGGGCCGCGTCGAGCGCATGTACCGCGCGACGTTGATCCTCACCTTCGGCGGCGGCACCAACGAGACCCAGCGCGACATCATCGCGATGGCCGGGCTGTCGATGCCCCGCTCCCGCTGAGGACGCCGATGGACTTCTCGTTCACCGCCGAGCAGGAAGCGCTCCGCGAGCTGGCGCGTCGGATCCTCGAGGACCACGTCACGCACGCGCGTCTCAAGGCCGTCGAGACGGAAGGCGACGGATTCGACCGCGCCGCATGGCAGGCGCTCTCCGAGGCACGCCTCCTCGGTGTGGCCGTGCCGGAGGACTTCGGCGGCAGCGGCCTCGGCCTCCTCGAGCTCTGCCTCCTGCTCGAGCAGGTGGGCCGCACGGTGGCCCCCGTGCCCGTCTTCCCGACGCTCGTCCTCGGTGCACTCGCCGTCGCCGAGTTCGGCACGGCCGAGCAGCGCCGCCGCTGGCTGCCGGGCGTGGCGACGGGCGAGGTCATCCTGAGCGCGGCGCTCGCCGAACCCGAGTCCGACGCGCCAGCCACCGTCGCCGCGCGCGACGGCGCCGGGTGGCGGCTCGACGGAGTCCAGTCGCACGTCCCGGCGGCGCACCTGGCGGCCCGCATTCTGGTACCCGCGGGTGGTGGGGGTGTCTTCCTCGTCGACCCGCGCGGGCGCGGCGTGACCCTCGAGCGCCAGCTGGCGACGAACCGCGAGCCGCTCGCGCGGCTCGTCCTCGACGGCGCCGCCGGCGAGCGCCTGCCCGAGGCGGACGTCGGCTGGATGGTCGCGCGCGCGCTCGTCGGGCTCTGCGCCATGCAGCTCGGCGTCACCGACCGGGCGCTCCGGATGACGGCCGAGTACACGGTCCGTCGCGAGCAGTTCGACCGTCCGATCGCGAGCTTCCAGGCCGTTCACCAGCGCGCCGCCGACGCCTACATCGACGTCGAGGCGATCCGTCTGACCACGTGGCAGGCCGCCTGGCGGCTCGCCGCGGGGCTGCCGGCGTCGGCTGCGGTGGCCGTCGCCAAGTTCTGGGCGTCGGAGGCCGCGCACCGGGTCGTCTATGCCGCGCAGCATCTGCACGGCGGGATCGGCGTCGACGTCGACTACCCGCTCCACCGCCACTACCTCTGGGCGAAGCAGATCGAGCTCACGCTCGGCTCGGGGACCCGGCAGCTGGTCGGGCTCGGCGCCGAGCTGGCGGCGCGGCCGCCGGACGGGGAGTGAGCGAGTCGCACCTCGGTCTCGGCCTCCTCTGCGTCGGGCTTGCCGCGCTCGCCAATCTCGTCGGCGGGATCCTGGTGACGCTCCGGGACTGGGACGACCGCGTGCTCCGCTTTGCCATCGCGCTCGGTGCCGGCTTCATGCTCGCGGCCGTCATCCTGAAGATGGTGCCGGAGAGCCAGCGCCTCACATCGCTGGCGCCGGCGCTCGTCCTCGCGGGTTACCTCCTCGTCCACCTCTTCGAGCACACGGTCGCGCCGCACTTCCACTTCGGCGAGGAGACCCATCCGGAGCTGCTGGTCTCCGCCCGGGCCGGCGTGTCGGCGCTGCTCGGGCTCGTCGTCCACAGCTTCTTCGACGGCATCTCGATCGGATCGGCGTTCATCATCGACCGCGCGCTCGGGCTCCTCGTGTTCACGGCGATCGTCCTCCACAAGGCGCCCGAAGGATTCGCGATCGCATCGGTCGTGCTCGCGACGCGCGGCAGCCGTCGGAGCGCGCTGCTCGCCGCCGCGGCGGTCGGCGGCGCCAGTATCCTCGGCGGCTTCTCGATCTTCGGGATGCAGACGCTCGTCGGGCCGGCGCTCGCCGTCTCGGCGGGCGTGACGCTCTACGTCGCGGCTTCGGACCTCGTCCCCGAGGTGAATCGCGACCAAGGCGTGGGGATCGCGCTCACCGTCTTCCTCGGCGTGCTCCTCTACTACGCCACCGAGCGCATGCTCGACGCGCTCGGACTCTGAGTACCCGATTTTTCGGAGGGTTTTCACGTGTTGTGATAGAGCAAGTCACGCCGAAATGGGTGCGCCGGGACGTCCGCGCACGCTACGAAAACGCACCCCTCGGGCACGGAGGACACAAACTTGCAAATTCACACACGAAGGCTGCGAAGAGCGACGTCGGCGCTGGCGGTGGTCCTGGCGGTCGCGGGATCGGCAACGACGGCCGGCGCGCAGCCGATGGCCGTACGCGACGCGGAGCCGGTCGTGCTGACCGGCAAGCAGGTGCCGGCCTGGACGCGCTCGGCCGCCCAGGTGGTCTGCACGCCGGTGGCCGCGAGCCCCGGACGCGATGCGCACAAGGGGACCGTCACCGTACCGCCCGACGCGCGCACCGGCGTCGACGTCAGTCAGATCGTCGCGTTCAAGTGGGACAGCGCGCAGTGGGTCGAGATCCCGGTGCAGGTCGACCAGATGTACTACTACTGCCTCGGGAACCCGAACTCGCAGACCTTCGGCCAGTTCTACTCCCAGACCGACAAGGAGCTGACCTACGCCTGGGACGTCGAGGCGTGGAAGAAGATCGACGGCCAGTGCTCCGCCACGTACCCGACGAGCCCGCCGTCGATGACCGGCCCGATGCCGGACCCCGTGCCCACCCTCGACGACGACGACGAGATCGTCTTCATGTCGCGCGACGCCGGGATGCAGGCGCCGCTCGGCACGCTCGTACCGCCGCCCGGCACGAGCAACGGGCAGGCGGTGGCGATCACCGACCCGCTGGATCCCTCGAGCGTCCGGTTCGTCTACCTCTATCTCCGGCCGGGCGGCTCGTCGTTCAACACCGCGAACGGCTACGTCTCCTACGCGCGCGACCCGGACGCCGACGAGTGGATCGACAAGTGCAGCTTCCGTGACGACAGCCCCGAGAAGCTCGGCTCGAGCAACTCGGGCTACGGGCCGAACCTCTCGGGGACGGTGTGTCGCACGGCGACCGCCGCGCCCGGCGGGTGTCCGAACGTGGCCGACGGCACCCCGCGCGCCTCGACCGACCGCTTCCCGCGCGACGGCGTCACCGTGAACACGGATACCTACCAGTGGCACGCGAGCGGCCGCTGGATGGTCCGGAGCCTCCAGATCACCAAGCCGAACCAGACGCGCGCCTACGGACCCGACCTGGTCGACCGCTGGAAAGGGCGCGCCTTCCAGCAGAGCCCGGACTCGACGATTTCGCTCGTCGGCTTCGAGGACGAGCAGGTCAACTGGGAAGGCAACAACGCGCTCCTCGGCGAACGCGCCGGCCCCGTGCGCGCCATCCGCGAGATCTGGGGCGCGGACTCCGGGACCAACGTGACCAAGACGGAGAGCTTCTACCGCGACACGATCACGTACCATTACCACGTGCGCGTGCACCCGATCCCGCCCGACGGGCTCTACACGTCGTGGGACTACAACAAGGGCGCGGTGAGCACGTACTACAACAGGATCAAGCCGGACGGCGTCGCCATCGACGGCGTCAACGACGACACCGGCAACGTGGACGGCGTGTTCGGAATGCCGGCGTACTTCGACGCGCCCGACCCCACCTTCAACGCACCCTCGGCCGTCCTCAACTGGGAAGAGATGTCCGGGGCCGGCGACAACGGGTCGCTCGTCTACATCGTCGAGATCAAGGGTGCGACGACGGCGGAGAACCCCGCCGTCGTGCCGTACTACCGCGACGACTCGTGCCTCGACGACGGCACGGGCGACAACCCGGTGTCACGCCCGTGGCCCGGCGAGGCGTCGGACGATACGCGCGTGATGAACGGCTACTGCGCGGCCAACGGCAAGCCGAACGGCTGCCACGTGTGCCGGTCGGCCACCGACCCCGGCCCGTGCGACGTCGACTGCAAGCTCGGCCAGACGCAGGGCGCGTACGGCGCGCACGGCATCCACTACTTCTTCAGCAACGACACCGACAACCTGGCCGCACCGGAGGACATCACCGAGATCGACGCGCAGCAATGGCAGTTCATGGTGCCGACACCGCAGCCCACCAACATCGGTGAGCCGTACGGGAACGACGTCGTCGCACCGCTCGAGGCGGCCGTCGTTCAGATCGTCGCACTGCCGCTGCCGACGACCACGACGCTGCCCGCGGTCACGACCACCACCCTGCCGGAGATCACCACCACGACGCTGCCCGAGATCACCACCACCACGTTGCCCGGGGTGACGACCACCACGCTCGCCGGGACCACGTCGACGACTAGCACCACGACCACCTCGACCACGACGACCCTGCCCAATCCCGCGCCGCCGAGCGCCGCCGACGTGTCCGCGGCGACGGATCAGGACACGGCAATCAGCGTGACCCTCAGCGGCGCCGACCTGAACGACTGCGAGCTCACCTTCTCGATCGTCACCGCCCCCACGCATGGGACGCTCGGCGCCGTCACGAACCACGCCTGCTCGCTCGGCCTCCCGAGCAGCGACTCGGCGTCGGTCTCCTACACGCCGGCCGCCGGTTTCCACGGCAACGACACGTTCACGTACAAGGTGAACGACGGCACGAGCGACTCGGGTCCCGCCACGGTGAGCCTGACGGTGAAGCAGCGGAACCCCGCGAC
>VBKG01000080.1 GCA_005879585.1 Deltaproteobacteria bacterium
CATCCACCGGGTCGCCCGAGGAGACGATCTTGTCCCCCTCGGGGCCCAGGATGGACAGCAGGCGCCCGGGATCGCTGCCGCGAGTCGCGGCCTCGAGCGCGCGGGCAGCCGCCTCGGGTGAGGGGAAGTGCTGCTGCGCACCTGCGGTCGTGGGCGATACTGCGCAGTAGAACGCGAGCAGAGTCGCGAGCCTCATGGTAGCCCTCATCGGCGCCCTCCGCCGCGGCCTCCACCGCCACCGCCGCCACGGCCTCCACCACCACCGCCGCCACGGCCTCCACCACCGCCGCCGCGTCCCCCGCCCCCACCACCACCGCCGCCTCTGCCGCGGCCTCCTCCTCCCCCGCCTCCGAAGCCCCCGCCGCCGCGTTGTCCACCGCCACCACCGGCATAGCTGGGGCTACCGCGGCTGGCGGCGCCGCGGGTGCTCGCGTTCTGCGCGGAGCGCCCGCTCTCGTAGCCCCCGAAAGCACCACCGCCGCGCGTGTCCGGACGCGAACCTCCCCCGCCGGGACGCGTGGCGGGCTGCTGCGAAGGGCTCCCACCGGGCCGCTGTCCACCTCGACCGCCGGGTTCGCCGGCCGATGCCTGCCGCCCCCCACCGCCCTGACCCGGTCCCGTACCGGGCCGCGACCCGCCCTGCTGCGGGGAGCGTCCGCCGGCGGGTTGCTGGGAGGGGCGCCCACCGCCCTCCTGGCCACGACCGTAGCCGCGCGCGACGTCCTGATTCGCGCGGTCGCGAGCCGCCACCCGATCCCTACCGCCGTACTTCTTGGCGGAGGCCTGATCCCGGTAGCCCACGCCGCCACGGTGCTCGGGGTTGTGCTGCCACTTCTGCCGGCCGCCGCCCTCGACTTTGGTCCGGCTCCTGTCGACGTTCTTGTTGACGTTCACGTTGTTGTTCCCACCCCCTCCGCCGCCACCACCGTAGTTGTTGTTGTAGACGTTGTGATCATCCCAGTCGCAGCCGCCCGAGATGGCCGCGCCGACCGCCATCCCGGCGCCGAAGGTGAGCAAGGTCATCGTCGGGTCGTAGGGGGGATACATTGCAGGGTAGTACGGCGCCGGGGGCGCCGCGTACGTCGGTCCGTACGCGGCAGTCGGGCTGTATTGCGGGACGTAGACGACCTGCGGATCCGCGGGCTCGACCCGAATGATCTCCTTCTCCTTGACGATCTCGCGGGTGACGGTCTGCTCCTTCGTCGTTTTGAGGGTACCGGCGTCGTATGCCTTCGCCCGCATCCGCTGGACCCCGTCGAGGACCTCGTCCTTCTGGTCGAGGAACGCATCCCCCAGATCCTTCGTCCAGTCGAGATTGTCCGACATGCGCTTGAGCAGGTCGGGAAAGTGCGTGAGCGACTCGACGCTCGGGTCCCATTTTTGGGTCTCGAGCGCCTTGTCGAGAGCATCGCCCTGCAGGCTCGCGTTCTTCGCGCGCCAGCGGGCGGCCTCGACGATCTCGAGCGGATAGGTCGCCGCAATCAGGACCTGCACGGCAAGCCCGTCCGGATAGAGCGCGATCGGCACCACGAGCTGCTCGATCTGCGCGGGCGAGAACTTCGCGGTCTGTGCCGCCGGAGGAATCTCGTCGGGCTTGGCCTCGTCGGCAGCCCGGACGGGGCGGGCCATCAATAGCGAGAGTGTGACGAGGGCCAACGAGAGCGCTCGGCGACGTCCAGATGCCGCTTCCCGGTGGGAAGGCCCAGCGGGCAGCTCGTTTCGGCACGATCTTCGGTGGGTCGGGCACATCGCAGAATACCCATAATCCCTCGCATGGCCTTCGTCTTGCCATTTCGCGTCAGCCGGCTCGAGTGCCTCACCGAGCGTCGTCGACCGGCGGATGCGGTTCGGCGCGCCCGGGCAAGACGGCGCGACGGCAGATCGGCATTGTTGGTCCCGGGGGGCTGCCGGGAATGACCGCCGGGGGGACCCTCGAGAAGACCTGTGATCGCGGAGGGAGCACCGCCGTCAGCACGCAAATCGTCCGATGGTGACGTCGGACGGCTGGTAGGCGAGGTGATCACCGTGGTGCTGGCGACCGGCAGCGGCTTTCCGGAGATCGAGCTCGTCGCCGAAAGGGTGGGAACGAGTGTCCGGACGCTGCAGCGACGGCTGAACGCGAAAGGCGTGACCTTCACGAAGATCGCCCAGCAGGCGTGCCGCGTGGTGGCACAGCAGATGCTCAAGGAGCGGCAAACGAGGATCGGCGACATCGCGCGGGCCCTCGGGTATTCCCATCCCGCTCATTTCACTCGCGCGTTCCAGCGCTGGACGGGCTTTACGCCTCGCGCCTTCCGCGGCCGATCTGGCGTCATCGGGAGGCGAGGTCAGCGCGGCCACCGGTGAGTCGCGGCGCGAAGTGTGCGCTGCCGCGAGGCGCTGGCGCAGAATGGCAAGAATCGACGCCCGCTGGAGTGCACACTCCCTCCTCGCTGCCCCGAGCATGAGCTCGGTTTCGACGAGCCCAGGTGGAGGACCCGCCGATGAAGACGAGCCGTGTGATCAGGAGAGCCGCTGAGCTCGCAACACCCCATCGCGTCACCGATGGGCAGAAGTTCCACCTGAAGGACGTCGACCCCGGCGACACCGGCACGCTCAAGTCGCAAGACAAGCCCCGCGCCAAGGAAGCTCTGCAGATCGGCGTCGACGTGCTGGCCGAGCTGCAGGACATGCTCTACGCCCAGGACCGCTGGGCAGTGCTGCTGATCTTCCAGGCCATGGATGCCGCGGGAAAGGACGGGGCGATCAAGCACGTCATGTCGGGAGTGAACCCGCAGGGCTGCGAGGTCTACTCGTTCAAGGGGCCGGGACCGAACGAGCTCGACCACGACTACCTGTGGCGCACGCACCTGCGGGTGCCGGAGCGCGGGCGGATCGGCATCTTCAACCGCTCGTACTACGAGGAGGTGCTGGTGGTGCGCGTCCACCCGGAGATACTGCAGCAGCAGAAACTTCCGCCGGGATGTATCGCCAAGGACATCTGGGATGATCGCTGCAGGGACATCCGCAACTTCGAGCGGTATCTGGCTCACAATGGCGTCGTGATCTGCAAGTTCTTCCTGCACGTCTCGCGCAACGAGCAGAAACGGCGCTTCCTCGAGCGACTCGAGCAGCCCGCGAAGAACTGGAAGTTCTCGCCGAACGACGTGCGCGAGCGCCCGTACTGGAAGGAATACATGCGGGCGTACGAGGAGGCGATCCGGGCGACGGCCGCTGAGCACGCGCCCTGGTACGTCGTGCCCGCGGACAATAAGTGGTACACGCGGGTGGTCGTTGCGGCCGCGATCACCGACAGGCTCGGATCGCTCGGCCTGCACTACCCGAAGGTGAACAAGGCCAAGAAGCGGGATCTCGCTGCGGCCCGGCGCGCGCTGCTGCGCGCGGGCTGAACATGGCCGCGCCGGCGACGGACCGTCCGCACTCGGGATCGCCCGCGAGTCCGGTCGCCGGGCTCGCGTCCTACGAACCGAAGTGGCTGTGGGCGGATTGTCTCGCCGGCGTCACGCTGGCCGCCTATGCGGTTCCGGTAGCGCTCGCCTATGCGACCCTCGCGGGGCTCGCGCCCGTCGTCGGGATCTACGGCTACATGCTGGGAGGGCTCGCCTACGCGGTGCTGGGATCCTCGCGGCACCTCGCCATCGGACCCACGTCGGCGATATCCCTGCTGGTGGGTGCGAGCATCGCCCCGATGGCCGCCGGCGATCCCGTGCGATTGGCGAGCGTCGCATCGCTCGTCGCCCTGCTGGTCGCCGTGCTGGCGGCGGTAGCCTGGGCGCTGCGGCTGAGCACGCTCACGAGCTTCGTCAGCGACACGATCCTGGTGGGCTTCAAGGCGGGCGCCGGCATCAGCATCGCCGTCACGCAGCTCCCGAGCGCCTTCGGCGTCCCGGGGGGCGGGGACCACTTCCTCGAGCGCGTCTGGAAGCTGACGCAGCAGCTCGGCGACGCCGACCCCGCCGTCCTCGCCGTGTCGGTGGGCGCGCTCGCGTTGCTGCTGCTCGGAGACCGCCTGCTGCCGGGCCGGCCGGTCGCGCTCGTTGTAGTGGCACTCTCGATCGTCGCGACCTCCGTCTTCCGTCTCCACGAGCACGGCGTGGTCACCGTAGGGGCGATACCGGCGGGCCTGCCGACGATCGGTCTGCCGGGAATCCGGCCGCACGACGTCGACGGTGACATACCGCTCGCGGCAGCGTGCCTGCTGCTCGGCTACGTCGAGAGCGTATCGGCGGCGCGAGCGCTCGCCAGCAAGCACGGCTACGACGTGGACGTTCGCCGGGAGCTGCTCGCCCTGGGCGGGGCCAACCTCCTCGCCGCGCTCGGGCACGGGTACCCGGTGGCCGGAGGGCTGTCGCAGTCGGCGGTGAACGAGAAGGCGGGCGCCAAGTCGCGGCTGGCGTTGGTCGTGGCGTCCATCGCCCTCGGCGTCGCCCTGCTGTTCCTCACGGGCCTCCTGCGCAACCTACCGAAGGCCGTGCTGGCCGCGATCGTCCTCGTGGCGGTGAAGGGGCTGATCGACGTGCGCGAGATCGGGCGGCTGCGGGGCGTGAGTCGGCTCGAGTTCCGGGTCGCGATCACGGCGCTGGTCGGCGTCCTGCTCCTCGGCATCCTGAAGGGCGTGCTGCTCGCCGTGATCGCTTCGATCCTGCTGCTGCTGCATCGCGCGGCCTACCCGCACGTGGCGGCTCTCGGTCGCATCCCGGACACCACCCGCTACTCCGACCTCGAGCGCCATCCCGACAACGAGCGGACGCCGGGCGTCTCCATCTTCCGCGTCGAGGCGGCGCTGCTCTACTTCAACGTGGACCACGTGCTGCGGGAAGTGCTACGACACGTAGACACACGGGGCGAAGCCGCACGACTGGTCGTCTGGGACCTGTCGACGTCGCCGTACGTGGACCTGGCGGGTGCACGCATGCTGACGAGACTCTGCTCCGAGCTCGCCACGCGAAACGTGGCACTACGCCTGGCCGAGGCACACGCGACGGTGCGCGACATCCTCCGCGCGGAAGGTCTGGACGCGAGAGTCGGCCCCATCTCGCGTCAGACCTCCGTGGCGGACGCCATAAAGGCCTTCCAGCGCGCGGGCGTCGCGTGATAGCGGGCCTAGGGGGACGGCCCGGAGAGATCTTGTGATGCCTCGAGACCGCCACGGAGTGCGGATCGGCTGACACGGGTGAACCTAAAACCACGGAGGACGAGAGTGAGAACGATTGCATGGAGCCATCGGGTCGCGTTGGGATTGGCAGTGGCCGCAGGTCTGGGCGGCTGCTCGACCACCCAGCAGGTCAAGGTCAAGGAAACGGGCGGGAGGGAGTGCGTGTTCCTGGGGAGGGAAGTCTGCGACAAGCTCACCCCGACCGAGACGCCGGGGCGCTTCTCCGGGACGGCGGTCAGCGGTAGCGGGGACACCGTGATGGGCCTGCGCTACATCAACCCGAACGCGCGGTGGACCCGGTACAACAAGGTCCTCATTGCGCCCGTCAGCTTCTGGGGCGGCGACGACACCTCGGTATCGAAGGAAGACCAGGTGGCTCTGACGAACTACTTCAGCAAAGTCCTCAACGACGCGCTGTCGAAGAAGTTCCCGGTCGTGGACAAGCCGGGCCCGGGCGTCATGGAGATCGACCTGGCGATCACCGACGTCGGCAAGGCCATCCCGGTGCTGCGGACGGTCTCGATGGTCATCCCGCAGGCCCGGGCGCTGGCCACGTTGAAGTATGCGGCCACCGGCACCTATGCCTTCATCGGGTCGGCGCAGGCCGAGGGCAAGGTGACCGACGCCTCCACTGGCGAGCTGCTCGCGGCGGGCGTCGACAGGCGTGTGGGGGGCGGGAACATCAAGGCGGCTGCCCAGTGGCAGCTCGGGGACGCCGAGAACGCGATGAAATCCTGGGCCGAGACGCTGGCTGACCGGCTGTCGTCCTGGACGTCCGGTACCACGCCTCATTGAGTCGGCGGGCCCCCTGGCCCACGGGCGCCAGTCGTGGCAGACGCAAGCGACGACGCCCGCGGGCCGGGGGCACCGGAGGTACCGCGCCCCGTGATCAGGACGGCGTCTGAAGCGCCTGCGGCCCTTCGTCGTGCAGGAAGCGAACCCGACCGGTGGCGAGCTCATAACAGAGCGTGTTTGAGTCAGCCGCATCTTCTCAGGTGCCGTAGACGATGGCGGACTCCTTCGAGCTCACCGTCGTACCAGCCTCGCCCGCGATGATCTTGCTCAGATCCGCTAGTGCGCCAATGGCGGCTTTTTTCCCGGTTGCCGCGGCGAACCGGCACGCGGCATCCACCTTCGGCCCCATCGACCCGGCCGCGAACGACATGGCCGACAGGGCGGAGGGCGACGCGCGCCGGATGGCCTTCTGGGTCGGCTTGCCCCAGTCGGTGTAGACCGCTTCCGCATCGGTCAGCATGATGAAGAGGTCGGCGTCGAGGTCGCGCGCCAGCAGCTCCGAGGCGAGGTCCTTGTCGATGACACACTCGACGCCGGCCAGCGTGCGGTGCTTG
>VBKG01000081.1 GCA_005879585.1 Deltaproteobacteria bacterium
GGTGGTGGTGGTGGTGGTGGTGGTGGTGGTGGTGGTGGTGGTGGTGGTGGTGGTGGTGGTGCTGCTGGTCGTGCTCGTGGCCGTGGTACTCGTCGTCGTGACGACGCCCTTCGTGATGGTAAAGGTGTCGAAGATGTTGTTGTTTTCGTCGATCGCGTTCACGGTGAGCGTCGTGTCGAGCGAGAGGCGGACGGACGTGTAGGAGAACCTGGAGAAGCTACAGTAGCTGTTGAGACCCGAGCCCGGACAATCCTGGGCAAGCCAGTAGCAGATCGTCTTGCTGCCGAAGAGCGGCTGGCGGTAGGGCTGGCCGTTGCCGTCGATCTGGGCGGCGCCGTCGAGCGTGGCGCCGCCGCCGCCCGTCATGATGTACGTGGTGCCCGGCCCCGTGCCGTAGTCGGTCATGAGCCTCGTGCGCTCGTACATGTGGTCGTGGCCGTCGAACACGATGTCGACGCCGTACTGCTCGAAGAGCGGCCCCCACTGGTTGCGGACGTCCGTGTTGCTGCCGATCGACGCGATCCCGCTGGCGCACGAGTACGGCGTCTGGTGCAGGAAGACGAACTTCCACTTGCGGGTGGTGGTTGCCAGGTCGCTGGCGAGCCAGGCACGTTGGGTGGCGTTGGTGGGCGCGTTGGCGTCGAGCACGATGAAGTGCGCGTCGCCGTCGTCGAAGGAGTAGTAGCGCTCCTGCTCGGTGCCGTTGCGGGGCAGGGCGAACATCTTGATCTCGACCGAGCTTGCCCAGCTGGACGCGCCGACGCTGTTCAGGTCGTGATTGCCGAGCGTCGGGAAGAAGGTCACGCGCTTCATGGGGTTCACGTAGTAGGCGAGCGCGTTGTTGTCCCAGTCGGACTGGGCGCCGTTCTGGTAGGCGTTGTCGCCGACCGTGACGATCATCTGCGGGTCCGCCGCATCCTGGAGGTTGGAGACGGACTGCTCGTGGCCGCTGGCCTGGCCCCAGTCGCCGATGATCGTGAAGAACAGGTCCGTCGTGTCCGTTGGATCCTTCAGCGTCGTGAAGTACGGACCGGACGATCCGGTATTCTGCACGATGACGCCGCCGACCTTCAGCCGGTAATAGTAACGCGTGCCCGGCAACAGACCGCTCAGCGTCACGATGTGGCAGGTGCCCGCGGCGCCGATCTCGCAGCTGCCCGCCTGGGGAACGGTGTTGCTGAAGAGCAAGGCAGCCGAGTTGACGCCGTAATCGACGGTGCTGTCGCCGGCGGTGTCCGTCCACCACGCGATGGTGATCATGCTCGTCACGGCGTCCGGGTTCTCGATGATCGGGCCGCGCGTGATCGTGACGGCCGAGGCCCGGGCCGCCATCACCAGTGTCGCCGCGAGCAGCAGAAGGATCTTCGCTCTCATCAAGCCCTCTCCGTCCTGAGGCCGGAACCGTCGTGAATCGAGAAGCCCGCCGCTCGGCGGCGGGCGACCATACATCGGCGAGCCGCGGCGAGGGAAGCCGAAAAAGCAGCGGGTCCGGGCGGGCGACGCGTCAGGGAGGTTTCCGCAAACATGTCGGTGACCTGCCCCCGCCGATGGCTGGCTGGTATCCGGCTCGTTCCCGCTTGCGCTGGAGGGCGCCGCAGCCTAGTTTTTCGCGAGCCGCCTGGCCATGGCGAAGCGGACGGAAAGATCGGCCGAGCTCGGGAAGCCACCGCTCCGTCGCGCTGCGCAACGTCGGGCGACGACCTCCGGTGTGCTCGACGCGCTGGGGCTCTCGTGGGCGGACGGGGCGCCGGCCGACGCCGAGCTGTACCGCACGGTTGCCGAGACGGCGACGGATCCGATCGTCACCATCGACGACGCCGGCGTCATTCTCTTCGCCAACCGCGCGGCGGAGCGGACCTTCGGCCACGCGCGTGAGGCGCTCCTCGGCCAGCCGCTGACGATCGTCATGCCCGCGGACGTGCGCGATCGCCAGCGCCAGTCGATCCAGCGCCGCATCCGGATGGGGAAGCGTCGGCTTCCGCAGGAGGCGTTCGAGATGACGGGCCTCCATCGCGACGGTCGCTCGATCCCGCTCGAGGTCTCCTTCGGACACTTCACCCAGGGCCGGCGACACCTCTTCGCAGGCATCATGCGGGACCTGACGGGACGCCGGCGGACCGAGCGGCGGCTCGCGGTGCAATATGCGGCGACGCGCAGCCTCGCCGAGTCGGCGACACTCCGTGAAGCCACCCGCCGCATCCTGCAGGCCATCGGCGAGACGCTCGGCTGCCTGGTGGGCGCCATCTGGACCGTCGATCGGGCGCGGCAGGAGCTCCGGTGCGTCGAGCAGTGGCACGCGCGGTCGGCGTCCGTCCGGGCGTTCGAGGCGATGTCCCGCCGCATCGCGCTCGCGAAGGGCGAGGGGCTGCCGGGTCGGGTGTGGGCCGACGGTGAGCCCGTGTGGATCCCCGACGTGGTGGACGACCCCAACTTCCCGCGCATCGCCACCGCGCGCCGCGAGGGCCTACATGCCGGCTTCGCCTTCCCGATCCGGCTCGGCGGCGAGGTGCTCGGCGTCGTCGAATTCTTCAGCCGCGAGATCGAGCAGCCCGACCACGAGCTCCTCCAGATGACCGAGGCCCTCGGCAGCCAGATCGGGCAATTCATGGAACGGCGTCGGGTGGAGGAGGCGGCGCGCGAGCTCCTGGCGCGCGAGCAGGCGGCGCGCACCGCCGCCGAGGCAGCCGAGCGGCGTGCCGCATTCCTCGCGGAGGCGGAGCGGCTCCTCGCGTCGTCGCTCGACTTCGAGACCACGCTTTCGACGCTCGCCGCCCTGGCCGTCCCGGATCTCGCCGACTGGTGCTCGGTCGACGTCCTCGAGGTCGACGGGTCGATCCGGCGCATTGCCGTCGCGCACGTGGATCCCATGAAGGCCGACCTGGCGCGCAAGGTGCGCGGCTATCCCTCAGACCCCGCCGGCCGGCATCCACGGACGCGCGTGCTGCGCACCGGTCGCGCGGAGCTGTTTCCCGACATCACGGAGGACGGCCTCGCAGCCGTCGCGGGCAGCCCCGAGCACTTCGAGGTCATGCGCCAGCTCGGCTACCGCTCGTGCATGATCGTGCCGCTCGTGGCGCGCGGACGATCGTTCGGGGCGCTCACCTTCGTCACCGCCGAGTCCGGTCGCCGCTACGGGCAGGTGGACCTGTCGCTCGCGCAGGAGCTCGCCGCCCGGGCGGCGCTCGCGGTGGACAACGCGCGGCTCTACCGTGAGGCGCAGGAGGCGCTCACGCAGGCCGAGCGCGCCAATCGCGCCAAGGACGAGTTTCTCGCCACCGTCTCGCACGAGCTCCGCACGCCGCTGTCGGCCGTGCTCCTGTGGACGCGGCTCATGGCCCGCGGCTCGCTCGACGAGGGGAAGAAGGCGCGCGCCCTCGACCTGATCGAGCGGAACGCGAAGCTCCAGGCGCAGCTCGTCGAAGACCTCCTCGACGTCTCGCGCATCATCAGCGGCAAGCTTCACCTCGAGGTGCGTCCGATGGACCTCGCGGCCGTCGTGGAGGCGGCGCTCGACGCGATCCGCCCCGCCGCGGACGCGAAGGCCATCCGCATGGACTCATCGCTCGCGCCGGGAGCGGAGTACGTCGCGGGCGACCCTTCGCGCCTCCAGCAGGTGATCTGGAACCTCCTGTCGAATGCCATCAAGTTCACGCCCAAAGGCGGGCGCGTCGACGTCGACCTCCGGCGCGCCGAGTCGCACGTCGAGCTCACCGTGCGCGATACGGGCGAGGGGATCAGCGCAGAGTTCCTGCCGCACATCTTCGAGCGGTTCCGGCAGGCAGACAGCACCAGCACGCGGGCGCACGGCGGCCTCGGGCTCGGCCTCGGCATCGTGCGCCACCTGGTCGAGCTGCACGGCGGGACGGTGCGCGCCGAGAGTCCCGGCCGAGGCGGCGGCTCCACCTTCGTCGTCAGCCTGCCGCTGCCGGCCGTGCGTGGCCCGTTTGCGCGTCCCGAGGCGACGGCCGCGCCGGAGCTGTCGCTCGACGAGCTTCCGGCCCTCGATGGCGTGCGCGTGCTCGTCGTCGACGATCAGGCCGACGCGCGTGCGGCGCTGGCGCTGATCCTGCAGCAGCGGCAAGCCAGCGTCACGGCCGTCGGCTCCGTCGCCGAAGCCGTGGACGTGCTCGCGCATGAGCTGCCCGACGTCCTGCTGAGCGACATCGCCATGCCGGGCGAGGACGGGTTCTCGCTGATCCGTCGCGTGCGCGGTTTGCCGGGCGGCCGGAACGTGCCAGCGGCCGCTCTCACCGCCTTCGCGTCGCGCGACGACCGGATGCGCGTGCTGCTCGCCGGATACCAGACGTACCTCGTGAAGCCCGTCGAGCCGGCCGAGCTCGTGGCGGTGATCGCGAATCTCGCGGGCCGCACCGGGGCACGGTGATCGTGCGATGACCCGGACCCTCCGCACCGAGACCGCCGACGGCGTCCGATCGATCGTCCTCTGCCGCGCTGCGGAGTACAACACGATCACCCCGGCGCTGCGCGACGAGCTTGCCGCCGCAATCGACGAGGCCGACGCCGACCGCGACGTCCACGTGATCCTGCTCCGCGCCGAGGGGCCTGCCTTCTGCGCCGGCTACGGCCTGGACTGGGCGGTCGACGCGCAGGCGGCAGAGCGCGCGGCCGGGGAAGCCGGGACGCGGCGCGCGTGGGACTCCGTGGGCGACCTTCAGATGATGGGGCGCTTCGTCGAGACCTACCTGAAGCTCTGGTACGCCCGGAAGCCGACGATCGCAGCGGTCCAGGGGTGGTGCATCGGTGGCGGGACGGACATGGTACTCTGCGCCGATCTCATCGTCGCCGCCGAGGGTGCGCGCTTCGGGTACCCGCCGTCGCGCGTCTGGGGCACGCCGACCACGGCGATGTGGGTCTACCGCCTCGGGTTCGAGCGCGCGAAGCGCTATCTGCTCACCGGCGACGAGATCCCCGCCCGGACGGCGGCCGACATCGGGCTCGTGCTCGAGGTGGTGCCGGACGACGCGCTCCAGGCGCACGCCTTCGGGCTCGCGCAGCGGATGGCGCGCGTGCCGGTGAGCCAGCTGGTCATGTTGAAGCTGCTCGTGAACCAGACCGCCGAGAACATGGGTCTCACGGCGAGCCGCACGCTCGGCACGCTCTTCGACGGCATCGCGCGCCACACCCAGGAGGGCCTCGACTTCGTCCGGCGCGCCGAAGAGGTCGGCTTCCGCCAGGCGGTCCGCGAGCGCGACGACCCGTTCGGCGACTACGGCAGCCGCAAGCGGTAGGCGGGCGGCATGCGGCGCCGCCTGATCCCCGCGGACCTCTATCATCTGCTGCTCACCAGCTCCTGGCCACGGCTCCTCGGCCTGCTCGCCATCGCCTACGCCGCGGCGAACGCGCTCTTCGCACTCGGCTACCTCATCGAGCCCGACGCGATCGAGAACGCGCGGCCGGGATCGTTCGCCGACGCCTTCTTCTTCAGCGTGCAGACGATGGCCACGATCGGCTACGGCCGCATGGTCCCCCGGACGTTCCTCGCCAATACCCTCGTCACGCTCGAGACCCTGACCGGGCTCCTCGCGCTGGCGATGATCACGGGGCTCGTCTTCGCGAAGTTCTCACGGCCGACGGCGCGCGTCCTCTTCAGCCGCGTGGCGGTCATCGGCCGCCGCGACGGTGTCCGCGCCTTCATGTTCCGCATGGCGAACGAGCGCGGCAACAACATCGTCGAGGCACAGGTGCACGTGGCACTCGCCCGCCAGGAGGTGACCGCCGAGGGCGAGTCGGTCCGCCGCTTCTACGACCTGGAGCTCGCGCGCCGGCTGAATCCGATCTTCCCGAACACCTGGACCGTCATCCACCCGATCGTCGACGGCGGCCCTCTGCACCATGCCACGGCGACGTCGCTCGCTGTCGAAGATGCGCGGATCGTCGTTTCCGTCGTCGGCCTCGACGAAAGCTATGCGCAGACCGTGCACGCGCGCCATTCGTACGGGGTGCAGGACATCGCGTGGGACGCGCGGTTCGTCGACATCGTCACGCGCGACGCGAATGGAGCGCTCCGGATCGACTACGGCCAGTTCCACGACGTCGTGCCGCTCGAGTCGGTGGCGACGTCCGTACGCCCGTCGCGGGCGAGTTGAGTCGATCCCACGACCCGAACACCAGCATTGCCCCTTGACGCGCGGCATGACGGCGCCTATGCGATGACATGGACTGCGAGCAGCCGCCCGCGTCGCTGGCGGGCGGGCGTCTCGGTCCCCAACCTCACGTCTGCGCGTTCTTCAACAGCCGCGACGACGAGTATCGGACCCTGCTTCC
>VBKG01000619.1 GCA_005879585.1 Deltaproteobacteria bacterium
CGCCGTAGCAGCCGACGGGACCTGCATACGTGCGCTTGATGTGATGCAGCCACTGCGCGAGCAGGATTCGTGTCGGAACGAGGCACAACGCGCTCGATCCGGCGCGTGCCATCGCTGCGAGGGCCAGCCGGGTTTTGCCGCTCCCAGTCGGCAGGACGACGACTGCGCGGCGCTGCGCCAGCTCCCAGGCCCACAGCGCCGCCTCCTGGTACGGACGCAGCTCGATCGGGGACCAGGAGCCCAACGGCAGCTGCGGTATCCGGACTTCGTCCGAGAATGGCACAGCCCGTCGAGTCAGCTCGCGGTGAAGAGCCCGATAGCGGTATGCGGGCGTCCGGAAGGCTTGGACGCGTGGATCCCAGAGGACCCCGGGGATGGCCGACGCGTCGACGCCGGGATCGAGATCGCGCAAGAGTGTCGTACCGCGGTCGAAGAGGAGGCGCACGGACGAGAGACGAGCAACCGGCATGCCGCCGGCACGATCCTGATTCACGCCGCGGAGTCACGCTGCACGGGTGCGGGCGCCGACCGTCAGCTGCAACGAGGCGCAACGCCTTGTCGCCCGAGTGATGACCCGTTTACGTCGCCTACGGGTATTCCGTATATCTGTACACCCTCCGCGGTGAGGTACGGCGTCTGATCTCTGCACGGAGGGCTAGCAGCGGCTCCCGAGCGGACGCACCGTTCCCTTGAAGGGTCGGACGAGGTGGAAGCACCTCGCCGAGATGACGGAGGCCGAAGTAACGACACGGGCTCGTACGGATCGAGACGCACGGCCGATGTCCCGGAAGCACCTCGGGGACTTCCACCGCGTATCACTCACTCCCAACGAGGTCAGGGCGATCCGGCGCCAGAGCGGCCTCTCGCAAGCTGCCTTCGCCGCGCGGTACGGCCTCAACGCCCGCACGCTGCAGGACTGGGAGCAGGGCCGTGCCCAGCCCGACGGCCCCGCACGTGCCTACCTGCTCGTCATCCTCCGCGAGCCACGGGCCGTCGAGCGGGCGCTGGCGGCGAAGGGCTGAAAGTCGCGTGTCAAGGCCATCGAAGCTGGACGCGCTGCTATTCGGCGCGGTGACTACGTGACACTGGAAGAAGCGGAGACCTATGTGGCAAGTCAAAGTGCCAAAAACACATCGTGAACATCACCGCCGTTGAGCGGCCGAGGCTTCGCCCAGGATGTCAGACCCAGACGCGTCCGAGATCGATCTCCAGGTCGGGGAACATCGCGGTGCGCACTTTTGCCGCCCCCTCGTGCCGTCCTACGAGCCGGTATTCCGCTCCTTCGGTCTCGTACACTTCGAGCACGCTAGCGTCCGGATCCGCGAGCCAGT
Organism: Deltaproteobacteria bacterium; assembly: GCA_005879585.1. Classification (GTDB taxonomy): domain Bacteria; phylum Desulfobacterota; class Binatia; order DP-6; family DP-6; genus DP-3. The sequence continues at coordinate 1,332 of VBKG01000619.1, forward strand.
AGTGCCGGATACCATAGCGGGCATAGAGCGCCGCCTTCGCAACCCGGTCCCTGCGGACCGACCACGGCGAAAGGATCTCGACGGCCAGGTCCGGCGCACCTTCGATTCCACGGCTGCTGACGATCGACTCGCGCGCGGCGGCGATGAACACGAGGTCGGGCTGCACGATGCTGGTGTCGGTCAGGATGACGTCGATCGGAGCGTAGTAGACGCTACCCAGACCGCGCTCCTGCACGTGGCCGTGCACGATCCAGACGAGGTTCCGCGACACCGCCTGGTGTTTCGGCGCCGGGGCGGGACTCACCTCCAGCTCGCCGTCGAGGATCTCGTAGCGCCGGCCGTCATCCGGCAGATCCACGTAGTCCTCGTACGTGAGCCTTATGGGACCGGGGGGAATCCGCTCCGGTAACCGGCTCATGCTTCTCATCTAACAGCCGCCCTGTCGCGAGGACAACCACACCGTCATGTCGCTGCCTGCCCCGCGGGGCTCACGCGAGGTATGCCTCATGCGTTGGACCGGAGCACGGGGAAGCAACGCCCGGCGATCCAATGTCGCGATGAGCCGGGCGTG
>VBKG01000082.1 GCA_005879585.1 Deltaproteobacteria bacterium
CGGGGGAACGGACGACGGCCGTCACCTCGACGTGGCTCTTCCCCGGGAGGTCGAGGACCGCCAGCTTCACGATGCCACGGCGAGTCGCGTCACGTGCGTCGCGGAGCAGGCCCCGGAGCTCGCGGTAGAGAGCCGCTCCGCTCACCGGAACCCACGTGGGCTCGGAGGAGCGGAGCGTCACCAGGAACTCCTCGCCGCTCGACGCGGCGGACTCGGCGCGCAAGGCGCGTCCGAGCACGCAGTGGACGCAGGTCCTCGTCACGTCGTCCCGCCCCTGCATACGCCGTGCCGTATGCGATGGTAGCAAGCATGGGACTCAGCACGGCGCAGCGTAGGAACGGGCGTTCCTCCGATGCCGTCCGGCGCGGCGAGCGTTCACAGTGCCTTGAGACTCGGCATCCGCACCCGGAAAATCCATGGCAGACCCATGCATCACCACGCTCTGGTCCCGCTCGTCGCGGCGGTGGCGAACGCGATCATCTTCGTCCTCGTTCTACGCGGCGGGACGAATCCGATCCGCCGCGCCTTCGCCTGGATGACCCTGACGGTCATCTCGTGGAACCTCGACATCTTCGCGCTCTACTACTTCCCCGACGCGGATTCCGCGCTGTGGTGGAGCATGGTGTTCCGGACGGGCGTGTGCCTGGTGCCGGCGGCGGTCCTCCATTCGGTCTGCGTGCTGACGGGGGCGACGGGGCGGAGGTGGTGGTCCGTGCTCGCCGTCGGGTACGCCACCGGCCTCTTCCTGATCGTCGAGAATTTCCGCGGCGCGCTCGTCCACCGCGTGACCCCGCACCCGTGGGGCTGGTACATCGAGGCGGCGCCGCTTTATTCGCTCATGACGGCGCTGATCCTGGTCTATTTCACGCTGTCGATCGCCCTCGTCGCCCACACCTACCGCCATCCTTCCGACGCGCGGCAGCGGACCCAGACCAAGTTCTGGCTTCTCGCGATCGCAGTCTCGGGCCCCTTCGACCTCACCAACCTTCTGCCGGTCTACGGCATCAACGTCTACCCGCTCGGTAGCTTCGGGAACGCGCTCTACCTCGGGGTCATCGCCTACGCGATCGCGCGCCACCGACTGATGGACGTGGACTACGTCGTCCGGAAGGCCGTGAGCTTCTTCCTCGCCGCGTCGGCCGTCCTCGTCCCGGGCGGCCTCGTCGTCTTCATGCTCGGGCGGGCCGTCGGCGCGGAGCAGGCCGTGGTCGTCGCGTGCGCGGCGGTCGCGCTCGCGCTGCTCTCCGTGGTGCTGATCCCGATCTTCCAGGAGGCGCTCGAGACGCGAGTGCACCGCGCCTTCTTCCGGAAGCTCTACGACTACCGCCGGCGCCTGCAAGAGCTCGCCGCCGCGCTCGTGCATCTCGTCGATCGAAGCCAGCTGATCCGGCGGCTCGGCGAATCACTCACCGAGATCCTCGACGTCGACGGCTGCGAGATCTTCGTTCCCGACGACAGTGGCCGCCGTGTGATGCTCGCCTACCCGACGCCGGCCAGCGCCGAGACGCTGTCCGAAGACGTCGTCCGCGCCCTCGAGGGGCTCGCGGAGCCGGTCCTCGCGAGCGAGCTCGAGCGCGCGAATCCCACGGCGGCCCGGCTCTTCAACGACCGCGGGTGGGAGGTCGGGATCCCGCTCCGCGTGAAGGACCGGCTGAACGGCTTCATCGGCCTCGGGCAGAAGAAGGACTTCCGGATCTTCTCGGGCGAGGACCTCCAGCTCCTCTCGACGGTCGCGACCGGGGCGACCGTCGCGCTCGAGAACGCGAGCCTCTCGCGTCAGCTCCGCCGCTCCGAGGCTGTCCTCGAGCGGGCCAACCGGCTCTCCTCGCTCGGCACGCTGGCGGCGGGCCTCGCGCACGAGATCCGCAACCCCCTCGTCGCCGTGAAGACCTTCCTCGACCTGCTGCCGCAGCGCCTGGACGACGCCAAATTCCTGAGCGAGTTCCGCGAGCTCAGCCTGAGCGAGCTCCGGCGCGTGACGGATCTGATCTCCGACCTCCTGGCGCTCGGCAAGTCGCGCACCGCGGAGCGGCGGCCTGTCGACCTGCCGTCCACGCTCGAGCCCGTCGTGCGGCTGATGGAGTCGTCGGCACGCAAGCGCCAGGTCGAGCTCGGCTCGCGCTGGGAGGCGAATTTGCCGTCCGTGTCGGCGGATCCGGATCAGCTGAAGCAGATCGTGCTGAACCTTCTCCTGAACGCGATCGAGTCGAGCTCCGCGGGCGGCCACGTCATGCTCGACGTGCACGGCGGCACGCTGACCGGCGCTGCCCCGGCCGTCGTCGTCGAGGTCCAGGACCGCGGGCCGGGGATCCCGGCGGACCAGCTCGAACACATCTTCCACCCGTTCTACACGACGAAAGAGACGGGAACGGGCCTCGGCCTGGCGCTCGTCCACCAGATGGTGGTCGACCACGGCGGCGAGATCGCCGTCGACAGCACCCCCGGCCAGGGCACGGTGTTCCGCGTGACGCTGCCGGCGGCGCAGCTCGAGCTCAGGCGAACCGGAACCTGAGCGTCACATCCCGAGGCGGCGCATCTTCTTCAAGAGGCCGCGGTAGGTGATGCCGAGCTCCTCGGCGGCACGCGTCTTCACACCGCTCGCGCGCGCGAGCGCCTCTTCCACCTGCTCCCGCTCGAAGGCTTCGGTCCGGCTCTGGAGGAGACCGGCCGGCGCACCGTCGGCCGCCGCCTCCTGCACGCGCTCCGAGAGCAGATCCTCGGTGAGCGGCGCGCCGGGCTCGGCGAGCAGCACGGCCCGCTCGATCTCGTTCGCGAGCTCCCGCACGTTGCCCGGGAACGCATAGCGGCCGAGAAGCGCCAGCGTGTCCTCCGTCGGCTCGCCGACCGGCTTCTTCAGCTGCGCCGCGAGCCGCCGCGTCAAGTGGTGCGCGAGCGCCGGGATGTCCTCGCGGCGCTCGCGCAACGCCGGCAGGCGGATCGGAAAGACGCGCAAGCGGTAGTACAGATCCTCCCGGAACCGTCCCGTCTTGACCTCGTCCTCGAGGCGACGGTTCGTCGCCGCGATCACGCGCACGTCGACGGTCCGGGCGCGGGTGTCGCCGACGGCCCGCACCTCGCCCTCCTGGAGCACGCGCAGGAGCTTCGCCTGGAGCGCGCCGCTCGTCTCGCAGATCTCGTCGAGGAAGAGCGTGCCGCCGTCGGCGACGTCGAAGAGGCCCTTCCGGTCGGCGACGGCGCCGGTGAAGGCGCCGCGGCGGTGGCCGAAGAGCTCGCTCTCGAGGATGCCCTCGGAGAACGCCGCACAGTTGACCGCCACGAAGAGCCGGTCGCGCCGGTCGCTCGCCGCGTGGATGGCGCGCGCGACGAGCTCCTTGCCGGTGCCGGTTTCGCCCTCGACGAGCACCGTGGTGGGCGACGCCGCCACCCGCGCGACCAGCGCGAGGACGTCCCGAATCGCGGCGCTGTCGCCGACGATCTCGTGCCCCGTCCCGGCTTCCTTGAGATACGCGTTCTCGGCGGCGAGCCGCTGGTTCGCGCGGCTGAGCTCGTGGACGAGGCGGGCGTTCTCGCGCGCCAGATGGAACGCCTCGATCGCACGGCGCAGCGTCAGACGGAGCTCCTCGCTCTCCCACGGCTTGGTGACGTAGCGGTAGATGCGGCTCGAGTTGATCGCCCGCACGATCGCGTCGATGTCGGTGTAGCCGGTGAGCACGATGCGGTTGGCGTCGGGCCGGATCTCCATCGACCGCGCGAGGAACTCGACACCGCTCATGACCGGCATCCGCTGGTCCGCGACGATGACGGCCGCGTCGTGCGCTTCGAGGAGCTTGAGCCCGCCAGGGCCGCTCTCGGCCGTCAACACCGCGAACTCGTCGCCGTAGTTGAACTGGAAGGCGCGGAGGATGTCCGGCTCGTCGTCGACCAGGACCACGGGAAAGCGCCGGTAATCGAGCTCCACGCGAGTCCTATGAGTTGCCGCTCGCGGCCCTGTCAAGCGAAACGGCGGCACCGTCGGCCGGCAGGACGATGTGGAACGTCGCACCCGCGCCCGGCGTGCTGTCGACGTCGATCCGCCCGCCGTGGGCGGTCATGATGCCGTGGGCGATCGCGAGCCCGAGGCCGGTGCCGGCACCGACGTCCTTGGTCGTGAAAAAGGGATCGAAGACGCGCCCGAGGACGTCGGCAGCGATGCCGCGCCCGTCGTCGCGGATGGTCACGGTGACGACGTCACCGTCGTGTCGCGTCTCGATCCAGATGTTGCCCGCGCCGTCGACCGCGTCGCAGGCGTTCGCCAGCACGTTCATGAAGACCTGGTTCACCTGGCCGGGATCACACTCGACGAGGGGCAGCGAGCCGTAGTCGCGGTGGATCGTGATGCGGTCGCGCCAGCGCGGCTCGAGCAGGCGAAGCGTCACGTCGAGGCCCTCGTGCAGGTCGGCGAGCTTGCGCGTGGCCTCGTCGAGCCGGGAGAAGCTCCGGAGATCCTTCACGATGGCGACGGTGCGTTCCGCGCCGCGCGCCATGACGCCGGCGATGTCCTCGGCCTCGCGCAGCATCGACGCCACCTCGGGCGGCGCCTGCGCGGCGGCCTGCGCGAGCCGGCGGCGGAGCGGGGCGACGCTGGTCGCGATGAAGCTCACCGGGTTGTTGATCTCGTGCGCCACGCCGGCCACCAGCCGGCCGAGCGACGCCATCTTCTCGGAGTGCACGAGCTTCGTCTCGGCGCCCTTGAGCTCGGTGTACGCGTCGGCAAGCTCGCGGTTCGTTTCCTGCAGCTGCGCCGTCCGCTGATGCACGCGATCCTCGAGGCGCAGATTCAACTCGACGAGCGCCTCATACGAGGTCGCGTTTTCGAGTGCGATGGCGGTGGAGTTGGCGAGCGCGCGCAGAAACTCGGCGTCGGCCGCGGTGTAGAAGAGCCGTGACCGCTTGGGCCCAGCCATAAGAACCCCGACCAGCTCCTCCCGCCGCCGAAGCGGCACCGCAACCTCCGCCCGCAGCGCGGCCATCGCCGCCCGCACGGCGTCGTGCGCCTCCGGTCCCACATAGAGCTCGGCCGGATCGAGCGTGGTGAGCACGCGACCAGCGCCGAGCTGAGCGACGAGCGGCGCGGGGACCGTGGCGTTGCCGCCTACCTCAGCGAGCCCGCCGTCGCTCGCGGCGAACAGCCGGGTGCCGGTGTTCGGGATCGTCTGATCGACGCAGTCGCGCACGAGCTCGCCGATGCGGTCGCGCTGCAGCGTCGACGCGAGCTGGCCGCCGAGCGCAGCTAGCACGCGCGCGCCGTCGTAGCGTGTCCCGAAGAAGACTCGGTCGACGAACGCCTGCAGCCGGGTGCGGACAGGGTTGAAGAGCAGCAACACCGCGAGCGTGAACACGACCGGGAAGGCCGGCGACTCCGTCACGGCCCCCGCCCGGAGGATCAGGTTGAACACCACGACGGCGGCGACGTACGCGGAGCCGACCGCGCCCGTCAGCACGAGGTAGTAGGCGCCGCGCTTCACCATCGCGTCGATCTCGAAGAGGTCGTGCTGCACGATCGCGTAAGCGACGGAGAGCGCGAACAGAAAGGGCGTGAAGGCGGCCGTATTCATGGCTACCCCGCCACCGACCAAGGCGGAGATCAGCACGATCGATCCGGGTCCGCCGAGGCCGGCGAGGACGCCGAGCGTGACCACACGTACCCGCTGACGGCCGAGGTGCGACGCTCCACGTAAGTACTCCCAGACCAATCTGCCGGTGACGAAGATGCCGACGGCGCCGAGGTGCGTCATGTTAGCCGCGAGCAGGCTGGAGTAGGTCGAGGGCTGGTAGAGGAACACCTCGTACGGGGCGAAGATAGCGAGGGAGAGCCCATAACCCGCCATACGCCAGCGGGCGAGCCGATGTGCCTGCGGGAAGAGCAGCGCAAACTGCAGCAGGGCAGCCGGGAAGAACGTCTCCCCGACGATGTGCAGTCGAAAGAACGTTGCCGGTCCGTAGAGGTCCATGGCGGTGAGGAAGAAGAGGCCCATCGTCACGCCCAGCATGAGGAACGCCCGCGCGACCGATGCCCGCGGTCTCAACACCCAGGCGATGAGACCCGACAGCAAGATCACCGCACCATTTGTGAGGAACGCCCCGAACAGAAGCAGCCAGTCGCGCGGCGTGAAACGCTGCGCGACCACCATCACGTCGCGCTCCACACCTTGACGGGCCAGCCGATAGCGTACCGGTGTCCCCGCTGGGAGCGCCGCGACGCGCGCATACACGTCGCGCGTCGATGCCACAGCGACGCCGTTCACTGCCATCACCTCGCTCTGGTAGAGGCCGGGCACGGCAGTGCCGGACCAGTTGGCGAGCCCGACCGAGGCGACCACGCGGTTGTCGAGCAGGACGAATCCGGGA
>VBKG01000311.1 GCA_005879585.1 Deltaproteobacteria bacterium
GCCGGTGACGATGGCGACCCAGATGTCGGGGTCGTCCTTCACGCGCTGCCAGCAGGCGCGCAGCTCGTCGCGCATCTGCTGATTCATGGCGTTCAGGCGGTCGGGACGGTTGAGCGTGATGGTCGCGACGCGCTCAGCGATGTCGAAGATGACGGTATCCATACGTCGCGGGTAACACACGGCGCGCGGCAGGGACAAGGCGGCGCCGCCGCCCGCGGACCTCAGCCGACAAGCGGGGGCCACGCCCGCTTGTGAGCTATACCACCACGATGAGGGTCGTTGCCGCGATGAGATGCGAAAGGCCGCGGGCCGGGGACGCGCTGCCAGCTGGTTGCACTTACGGGCGACGCGGCATGGCATGCTCGGACAGAGCGCGAGACCGGTAGTTTTCGCTGCGAGCGTTGCTCAATACGGCCAAGTCGGGCCAGCGCGAACGTTGGTGTCTGGCGACAGGGGGGAGTATGACCGGCTAGGGCAGCGCCGTGAAGCGTGTCTACACCTCCGTCGTTGCCGTCTTCGTCCTACCGCCGCTGGTGCTGCTCTTTCTCCTTGAGCACGCGGGGCACGTAGCACCGACGGGAAGCGCTTCTCTTGACCGCTACCTGCGAGCGCTCCACTTGCTGCTCGCATTTTCGAGCGCTCGGCATCCCGAGTTTTGGGAGTGGGTCGTCGGAGTGCTGGCTCTGGGCTAGGGTCGTGGCCGAGGTGGCGCTCCCGCAATGTCCTCTGGGTGGGACTGGTCGCGATTCTACGTTTCAACGACTGGGCAGTTTCACGGCAGGGACGCCACCGCGACACTGCGAATATCGTACGCGCAACGGTTCAACTACAACTGGCTTAAGATATCTCTGGGCTGCCGCTCACCGTGGCGGTTCCAAATCAAGCACAAGAGCGTCGGCGCTCGCCTGGTGGAGCTGTTCGGCGAATCGCACCCGCCGACAGGTGACGCTCGGCTGGACCAGCACCTGCTCTTTATGGGGGATGACCAAGCCTTCTACGCATGGGTGTGCGAGCCCGAGGTCCGGCGCACCATACTGGGACTACTGGTTGACCACGCCGCGTCCTCAATCGAGGCAACATTAGACGAGGTGCCCGTCCTGCGCGTGGTATACGCACCGTTCTCGTTCTTTCAAAGAAACCTGATCCCCAACGGCACGCAGCAGCTCCTCGATGGGATCGCGATGCTCGCCGATTCGCTAGAGAGTCATGCCGCACGGGGGGCTGCGAGCGGTACGGGAACGGAACGGGTCAATCCAGCAAGCGAAAGGTCCGCCGAGCGAAGTGTCGGGCGGGGAGATGCCGATGAAGGCATCGCCGAATCTTGGACATCGCCGACTCTGCCGGCCGCTTCCAGCCTCTGGCGGCGCCTCGTGACAAGGCGCACGGGGCTGGCGCTCATCGTGACCGGCGTCTTGCTGCTCACGGGACTGCCCGGCACGCTAGTCGTTGGACTCGGCGGGCAGCCAAGCGCCCCACTGACGTACAGCCTCGCCGTTCTCCCGTGGCTCGGAGTTGGAACGCTGGCCGCGGGGGTGAGCGTCTGCCGACGTTCGCGCCAGAATAACGTCCGCCATCAGCCCTCGGAATAGCAGGGCGGCGTTCGGGCCACTCAATCACTCAATCGCTCGCCCGCGCGAGCCGGGGGTGCGGGCGGGAAGGAGCGTCCCGGACGTCCGACTTCGAGAGATCCTCAACGAGTGCAAGCGCCGCTGGCCGGGGGCCCGCGTGAAGCACTGGATGAAGGGGAACTGGATCAAGATGTACGACAAGCACGGCTGCGTACTGCGGGTCGAGACCGTGATCAGGGCATAGCGCCTATTAGAGCCCGAAGTTTACGTAATTTGCTCATTGTCTCGCTCGTCCACGTGCCGGCGCCGGGCGCGACCGTAGATCGATCCCGCGCGCGCCGCGAAGATGATTCGCCCAGATCTGCAGAACGTAAACGAGAGAATTCCTCACCTCGCGCGGCGTCCGCAGGGCGCGCGCGTGGAATCTATCTGCCCAGACGCGACCACGCCGCCCGAGGACCCGGTTCAAGGCCTTCGCAATGCGGATCGCGAGCCCTTGAAGCCCGCGCGAGAGGGCGCCGGCATCCAGTGCCTCTACGAGTAGATGCAGGTGATCCCGCTGAACGGAGAAGTGTAACACGCGGAGGCCCCGCCGCGACGCCTGCGCGAGTGCGCGCTGGATTGCGGGGAAAAGCGGGTCGGTGCGCAGCGAGGGGAGGCCATGCGACGCCCGAAGCGTAACGTGCAGCGGATGCCGAGCCTCGTGCGCGGGCCGCGTGCGATGCGCGACCCCGACCTTCCGCCCCGACGGCTTGCGACCCGCGCCGAAACGCTTGCCGCCCCAGGTCCGCGGCCGGAGCTCCAGCTGAATTGGCAATGGTCTTCAGCACTCGACGGAAAGCCATTGCCGGGCGGTTCACCGACCCGGACGCTGGCGCCGCGTCGGACCCGACCTTCGCTCGCGCGCTGACCAACCATCATCGTTGACACCGCGCGACCACGGATGAGAGCCTCCCGCCATGCCGAGCCGCGACACCGACGCCGATGCCGTCATCATCGGGTCCGCCCTCGGAGGGCTCGTCGCCGGCGCCATCCTCGCACGCCACGGGAAGCGCGTCGTCGTGCTCGAGCACGCCGACACGGTCGGCGGGCGCGGCGGCGGCGTGGTGCACGACGGGTACTGGGTCGACTTCGGCCATCGCGACGGGCACGACGTCGGCGACTGCCAGGTCGGGTGGCACCACGGGGTCGAGGCGGCGCGCGAGGCGGGCGTCGACATCGCGCTTCGTCGCGTGACGACGCCCCTTCGCGTCCACCAGCTGCCCGATGGTCGGGTCACGACCGGTGGCGACTGGAGTGCTGCCGGGCTCGTGGCGATGGCGGGCGGCGCCCTCGCGTTACGGCACGAGGACGAGGCGCAGGTGCACGCAATCGTCGGGCTTCTGACCGGTGCCGGGCCCGCCGATGTCGCGAACGCGGTCCCCGAGACGATTGGCGCCTGGCTCGCGCGACACACCGCCAGCGCCGCCGTGCGAGGCGCCGTGCTGTTCATGGCCGCGGTCGTGTTCCACAGCCATCCCGAGGAAGCATCCGCGGGCCGCTTCATGCAGTTCCTCCAGCGCCGCTCCGGGGGCGGCGTCTTCGTGCCCGACGACGAGGAAGTCGGTGGCATGCAAGGGCTCATCGAGCCGTGGGCCCGCGCCATCCGGGCACGCGGCGGCGAGATCGCGCTCGGCTGGAAGCCCGTCGAGATCATCGTCGACGGTGGCCGCGTGCGGGGTGCCGTCGCCGTCGACCGCGCGAACCTCGTCCGCGAGGTGAGGGCCCCCGTTGCGATCAGCACCTACCCGGCGTGGGAGAACTTCGAGCTGATCGACGAGCGGCTCTTCCCCGCCGACTTCGTCGCCGCGGCACACACGCTGAAGACACACCGCGCCGACGTCGTCGGCTGGCAGGCGGGCCTCCGCCACCTCCCGTCCCTCCGCGCCACCGGCAAGCCCGACGACCATGCGGGCTGGAACCGGCTCGTCGAGGGCGGCGAGCGCAGCTATCGCGGCGGCTTCCAACTCACTTCGCTCCTCAGCCGGCGCGCGGCGCCGCCCGGGCGCCACCAGCTCTCGCTCGCGGTCGTGCGGTTCTTCCGCGGCGGCTCGACCGCCGCGCAGCCGTGGACGGCGGCGAAAGCGGCGATCGACGACGCCATCGCCTACCTGCACCGCTTCTACGCCGACCTCGACACCTGCCTCGAGTGGAGCGCCTACCGCTACGTCACGGCCCCGCAGTCCATGAGCTGGGCCTGGGCGCCCGTCGTCCGACACGACCTCGAGGTGCCGGGCGTCGACGGGCTCTACCTCGCGGCGTCCACGCTCGAGGCGCCCGCCGCCGTTCTCGACATCGGCGCCTATGCGGGTCGCGAGGCGGCGCACCGGGCGCTCGTCCGTCTCTGACTACGAGAACAGCGAGAGCTGGCGCCGCGCGCCGATCGTGTCGTCGAAGTCGCGGCCGCCGAGGAAGCGCAGGATCGCATCGGCGATCGGCTTCAGCTGCTGCGTGACGTAGTGGTCGTAATCGGGCGGCGCGCTCGTCTCGCCCACCGCTTCCGGTCCGGCGCGCGTGACCACGTACCTGACGATGCGTCCGGTCGTCCCCGTCTGCTTCCGCGCCGCCTTCACGTGCGGCGGCGTCGTCTTCGTGTACTCGGCGAGCGGCTTGCGGATGGCCTTCCGGTAGACGAGCTCGCCGTCGAAGCGCCCCGCGCGCAGCTCGGCGACAAAGCCGCGGATGAACTCCGCGACCGGCTCGTCGTGGAACACGCGACCGAGGAGCTCGCGCTGGAACCGGCGCGCCACCTCGCTCCAGTCGCGGCGCACCGCCTCCAGGCCGACGATCTCGAGCGTCTCGCCCGCGGGCTCGATCACGAGGCCCGCATAGCGCTTCTTGCTGCCCGTCGCGCCGCCGCGGATCTCGGGCATGAAGAAGCGCGCGTACACCTTCTCGAACTCGAGCTCGAGGCAGCTCGTGCAGCCGAACTCGCGGGTCAGCGCCTCCGCAACGTCCCGGCCGATGCCGTCGCGCAGCTCCTCGGCGTGCGCCGCGGCGCGTGCGGTGTCGGTCTCGCTCGGGTCGACGAAGAGCGAGTCCGTGTCGCCGTAGATCACGCGGTGGCCGCGGCGCCCGGCCGCCTCGGCCGCGAGCCGGATGACGTGCTGTCCCGCCGTGGTGATGGCGTTCGCCACCGCCGGGGAGAAGAGGCGCGAGGCCGGCGAGCCGAGGACGCCGAAGAGCGAGTTCATGAGGATCTTGATCGCCTGCGACGCCACCTGATCGCCGGCGCGACGGGCCTGCGCGCGCTCTTCCGCGAGCCGCGCGACGAGGTCGGGCAGGATGCCCGTCTCGTCGCGCCGGAAGGCGGCGCCGCCCGGCGTCCGCAGGACGTCCGTTTGAGAATCCCCGGCGACGAACGTGAGCGGGTCGATGTTGAAGGTGCGGATGAGACTCGGGTAGAGGCTCTTGAAGTCGAAGACGAGGATGTTCCGGTATAGGCCCGGCACCGAATCGAGGACGAGGCCGCCGACGATCCCCGCACCGTCCGCCTCGGCCGTCGCCCGGACCGACGGCGCCACGCGACCACGAGAGCGCAGCTTCCCGAGGTAGAGCGAGTCGACCGAGGCGATCGACGCCCCCACGCGGTCGACCTGCATGCCGGTCAGCAGGCTCCGTCGCACGGCCAGCTCGACGAGTGCCGTCCGCTCGAGGATCGCAAGCACCAGGCGCGCGTCCTCCAGGTTGTAAGCCGCGAGACTCGCCGGGTCCGTGCGATACGCGCGCTCGATGTCGGCGCCGCGGTCCCCGGGCGCGAAGAGCTTCCCGCGGCCGAGGAGCGTCTGCGCCGCCGTCTCGAGCCGATAGTCCTCGAGCCGCACGAACGCGCCGCGCAGCAGCGCCAGCCCGTCGAGCACCTGCCGGCCGAACAGGATGGCCCGCGGCTCGCGGGTGAAGTTCTGGTCGCGGCGGATGTCGAGCTCGTCGTCGCTCCGGCCGAGCGTGCACCGGAGACCGTACCGGCGGCAGCACCGCAGGAGCACCGCGAGGTCGAACTCGCAGACGTTCCATCCCGTCAGCACGTCGGGATCGACGCGGCGGATGTGCGCGAGCAGCTCGACGAGCAGCGCGCGCTCGTCGGCGAAGACCTCCGCGCCTGTTACGGCCCCTTTGCCGACCATCAGGACGCGCTCGCCGCCGGCGCCCGCCAGCGCGACGGAGTAGAGACGGCTCGCGTCGAGGCTCGTCTCGATGTCGAGCGACAGCACGCTCAGTTGCGGCGCGAAGTCGGCGGGCTCGAGGGTCGGGTTCCGGTAGACGCGGCCGACGCCCGGACGGCGTTCGAACGCTCCCGTCACCGCGAACGCGCCCTTCAGACCGCGGTCGATCAGATAGCGGTAGGCGAAGCGGAGGTCGGCCTCGAAGCACTCGACCCCGGCGTCGCCGAGGCGAGCGCGGAGCGGAGGCACGTCGGCGGGCCGTGCGACTTCCACGCGCGCGACCCGCTCGCCAGCGAACGTCACGAGGTCGACCGGCACGGCGCGCGCACGCGCGCCGACACGGCCAGCGTCGGCGGCACGCACGAAGAAGTACGGCGCCTGGCGATCATCGACGACGAGCACGGGCTCGCCTCCCTCGAGGACGCCGTACAGATGCACCTCCGGACGCCCACCGACGACGCGGTAGGTCGGGGTCAGGATGAAGCCGCGCTCGGCCACGATGCCATATTGCCGGGCGCCTCCGGCCCGAGCCAGCGCCGTGTGCGTGCGAGTCGGCCGTGATAGAGAGCGCGCCGTGCCCGACGCGACGCTCGTCCGCCTCTCGCTCGCCGAGGCCGCCGATCTCATCCAGCGTCGCGCGCTCTCTCCCGTCGAGCTTCTCGAAGCCGTGCTCGCGCGGATCGCCCTCGTGGACGCGCGGCTGAACGCCTTCACGACGCTCGTGCCCGTCGAGGACGCGCGCGCCGCGGCGCGCGCCGCCGAGCGCGAGATCGCGGCCGGCACCTATCGCGGCCCGCTGCACGGCATCCCGGCCGGCGTGAAGGACCTGCTCGACACGGCGGGGCTCCGCACGACGTACGGCTCCGGCATGTTCCGCGACCACGTGCCCTCGGTCGACGGCGCCGTCCCCGAGCGCCTCCGCGCGGCCGGGGCGATCATCGTCGGCAAGACGGCGACGCACGAGTTCGGCCGCGGCGTCACCACCAACAACTACTTCTTCGGGCCGACGCGGAACCCGTGGAACCCGGACCACGTGCCCGGCGGGTCGAGCGGCGGCGCGGCGGCGGCCACGGCCGCGTTGATGGGCCCGCTCCACATCGGCACCGACGGCGGTGGATCGGCCCGCATCCCCGCGGCGTTCTGCGGCGTCGTCGGCCTCAAGCCCACCCTCGGCCTCATCAGCAATCGCGGCCACACCGGTGGCGGCGACTCCTCGTTCTCCGTGCCGGGGCCGCTGGCGCGCACGGTCCGCGACGCGGCCATCGTCGCGCAGGCGATCGCGGGGTTCGATCCCGCCTACGCGTACTCGCGGCCGGGGCCCGTCCCCGATCTCCTCCAGGACCTCGAGGCGGGGGTCGACGGCCTCCGCATCGGCACGAGCCGCGACGCGCTCCGCCCGCAACCCGACGCCGCGGTCGACGCGGCATATGCGGCGACGCGCGACCGGCTCGCGGCGCTCGGGGCGCGTGTCGTCGACGTCAGGCTCCCGCACCACGACCTCGTTCTGCCCGTGGTGCTGGCGGTGTTCGCCGTCGAGGGTGAGGTCGCGCTCGAGGCCCGGCTCGGCGGCCGGCCGCGACTCTTCAGCCCGCAGGTCGCCCGCGTGCGCGAGATGATGCCTCCCGGCGACGCGGCGAGCTGGATGTCGACGCAGCGCCAGCGCCAGCTCGTCTGCCGCGATTATGCAGCGGCCTTCGTCGAGGTCGACGCCCTCGTGCTGCCGACGACGCCGTTCCCCGCGCCGCGGATCGACGGGGACGAGACCCGCCTCGCGGGTCTCTGCGCGGCCTACACGGGGGCGGCGAACCTGACGGGGCTGCCGGCGGTCGCGATCCCGGCGGGCAGCAGCGACGGCCTGCCGGTCGGCGTGCAGATCGTCGCACCCGCCGGCCGGGACGCACTCGCCCTGCGCATCGCGCGGGCGCTGGAAAAAACGGCGGCGGAGCACCGGGTGCATCCGCCGCCGGACGGGGGGTGAGGCTCCGCGCGGGCCGGGTCGACCCTTACTCGGTCGGCGCGGAGGTGATGACGAGCTGGAACGGCGGGGTCGCGCCGGGGACCGGCGTCGTGCCGTTCGCAAGGCGGCCGCGAATCGCCACCACGATGAGGTTGTGGTTCACGTGGGGCGTGCCGTCGGCGTGCCAGTTGGGATCGTCGTCGGTGTTGAACGCATCGAGCTGGCGATGCGCCTGCTTGTACGTCTCGAACTCGTGGCGCCAGTACGTGAGCGCGGTGCTGGTGAGCGCGTCACCGGCCGCGATCTGGAAGAGCCCGGGCACGTTCGGATCGAGCAGCTGCATCAGGAAGCCCTGGTCGTTGTACATGGCGACGTTCGAGGAGCCGAAGGCGAGCGGGAACCCGAGCGCGAGCCCGGTGAACGTCGTCGCGGCGCTCACCCCGGTCACGTCGACCGGAATGTAGAGCGAGCCGTCGCGGCCGACGCCGGCGCGGTAGTCCTGCTGGCTGATCGTCTCGTCGACGTCCTGGAGCGCGACCGGCGGCGCCGTCACGGTGAACTGATCGTCGCCGAGGCTGTAGAGCAAGCCCGCCGAGCTGAATACGTCGATCCGGCACGGCCCGAGCGACACGGCGCCGACCTGAACCCGGAGCTGGGTGCGCACCACGCGGTCCGCGAGATCACGCTTGGCGACGGCCTTGGCGCGGCTCCAGTCCGCCGTCCCGTCCGACGCCACGAACTGCACAGAGTACGCCTGGCCGGGCACGAGGCGCCCGTCGAAGAGGGTGATCTTCTGGTTCGGCCATCCGATGAAGGGCCGCACCGCTGCGCGCGGCGGCGGTGGCTTGGCGCAGCCGCAACCCGCGGTCGCGGGCGACGGTGCGGCGAGACCGACGAGCGAGCTCAAGAGCGCCACCGCTGCCAGTCCGGGAATCCTGCTGCTCTGCATCCGCATGTCGTCCGCCTCCGCCTCTTCGATTCCGTCCGGTGGGCGGCAAATGCACGTTCCGCGCCGTTCGAGAACGCGCGGAAACCTTCGGGCCGTCCGTAGACAAGCGGCGGCCGCGTGTCATGAGTGGCACTCGCGCGGCACAGGCTGGCACCCGAAGCGTGCCGCTCCCGGCACACCCGCGGGCGCAGTCAGACGCCGACGGCGAATCGCGTGCCTGCCGTGTGCCGCTCGAAACCGGCGTGACGGCCGGGATGGAAGCGGCCCGCCACGGTTGCTCCGCACGCGACGCACCGGTCGCCGTCGAGGCGATACAGGCGAACGGCGTGCCAGTCCCGCTCGATGAGCGCCGTGCCGCAGGCCGCACAGAACGTGGTCTGCCCCTCGGCGTCGTGCACGTTTCCGACGTAGCAATGCCGCACGCCCCGGGCGCGCGCGATGCCCCGGGCACGGCGGACCGTCGCCAACGGGGTGCCGGGGCGGTCGAGCATGCGGTAGTCGGGGTGAAACGCAGTGAAATGGAGCGGGACGTCCGGACCAAGGTGCTCCACGAGCCAGTCGCACTCGCGGCCGATCTCCTCGTCGCCGTCGTTGAGGCCGGGGATCAGCAGCGTCGTGACCTCCGTCCACACCGCGGTCTCGCGCCGTAGCCATTCGAGCGTCTCGAGCACGGGCGCCAGGTGCGACAGCGTGATGCGCTGGTAGAAGTCCTCGGTGAAGGCCTTCAGATCGACGTTGGTCGCGTCGATGTACGCGAACAGCTCCGGGCGTGCTTCGGCGGTCACGTAGCCCGCGGTGACAAGGATGTTGACCAGCCCGGCGGCGCGCGCCGCGCGCGCGACGTCGATCGCGAACTCCGCCCAGATGACCGGGTCGTTGTAGGTGTACGCGATCCCGGTGCAGCCGGTGCGGCGCGCGAGCATGACGACCTCGTCCGGCGTGACGATCGGAACACCGCGCTCCTCGTCGCGTGCCTTGCTGATGTCCCAGTTCTGGCAGAACTTGCATCCGAGGTTGCATCCGACCGTGCCGAACGAGAGAACGTGCTCCCCGGGGAGGAAGTGGTTGAGCGGCTTCTTCTCGATCGGATCGGCGGCGAAGCCGCTCGGGCGGCCATAGCCGGTGCTCCAGAGCCGCCCGTCGTGGTGCTGGCGGATGTAGCAGAAGCCCGACTGTCCCTCGCCGATCAGGCAGTCGCGCGGGCAGAGCGTGCAGCGGATCTTCCCCGCGCCCTCCGGATGCCACCAGCGGGCCGGGTGCCGCGTCGTCAGGACGCCACCACTGCTTCGCGCGAGCCGGCCGTCGCCTGCTCGAGCCGCGCGCGATACCGCTCGAGTCGCAGCGCACGGACGATGGCGAGCGCCTGCGCGAGCTGCGCGCTGCTCGGCGGACGCGTGCCTGCCGCCGTCGCCACCTCCGCCGCGCCGAGCGTCGCGATCGCCAGGCCCGAGCGCGCGCCGATCGACTCGGCGAGGCCGATCGCGCGCCGGTAGCAGCGCTCGGCCTCCTCGGCCTCGCCGAGCGACGACGCGATGTCGCCGAGCGCCGTCGCGACGAGCACCTCGCGGAGCCGGCCACCGACCGGCTGCGCCCGCAGCCGCTCGGCGTATCGGCGCGCGCGGTCGACGTCGCCGACGGACAGCAAGGCGTCACCGATGAAGCGCACGTTGAGCTGCGGCGAGCTGGAGGCCGTGAGCCCCTCGTCGATGGCGGCGAGGTAGCGCTCGGCCGCGACCGTCTCGCCGAGCGCCAGGCCCGCGAGCAGCGCGACGGCGGCGGCGGCTGGCAGCGTGCCGAGATTGGAGATCGCCTCGGCGATCTCGAGGCTCTCCTCCGCGCAGCGCTTGGCCTCGGCGTATTCGCCGCGCATGAGATGGATCTGGCCGAGCAGGCCCGTCGTCATGCTGCGGATCGTGCGATTCGGGATGCGCCCTGCGAGCTCGGACGTGTCGAGCGCACTCCGCGAGGCCGCGTCGAGGTCGTCGGCGAGGGCGAGCACTGCGTCGCGCACGCTCCGGGCGCTCACGTAGAGGTCGGCCAGCCGCTCGCGACCGTCCGATGCCTCGAGCTCGTCGATGACCCAGTCGATGGCGCGCCGGGCGAGCTCGAAGCGGCCATCGAAGGCATAGTGGAGGCTCACGCCGCGCGACAGCCGCATCGACGTCAGCCGCAGGCCCGCGCGCTCGGCGACGGCGAGCCCCTCCTCCACCAACTCGAGGCCGCGGGCGAAGCCGTCGCGCTGCATCAACATGGTCGTGACGCCGAGGAAGTAGCAGAGGCCGGCCAGCGACTCGTGGTCGCCGAACGCCTCGGCGAGCGTCCGAGCGCGCTCGCCCGCCCGCCGCGCCTCGGCGAGATGGGGCAGCCCGAACAGGACGGTCAGGCGGCAGAACCCGAGCGCGGCGGTGAGCGTCGCCCGCCGAGCCGCGTCGTCGTCGGGATGCGCCGCGAGCTCCTGCTCGGCGACGTCCCAGGCCTGGCGGAAGAAGTCGGCCGCGGTGCGGTACGCGGGCAGCCGCTCGGCGTCTTCGGCGGCGTGGAGCAGCGCTTCGACGGCCTTGGCGCGGTTGTCGCTCCGCGCGAAGTGATGCGCGATCAGGGCCCGCGCCTCGGCGCTCTGCTCGCCCGGGCTCGCCTCGAGCAGGAGACCGGCGCGCTCGTGGAGCTGGCGGCGCTGCTTCAGGAGCAGTCCCTCGTAGGCGACCTCCTGGGTGACGCTCTCCCCGAAGCGGTACTCGTCGCCGGCGAGCACGCTCTTGCGGTGCAGCAGACCACGCTGCTCGAGCTCGCCGAGCGCGCGATCGACGTCGATGGCGTCGCCGTCGAGCATCAGAATCAGCTGATCGCGGCGGAACTGGCGGCCGAGCACCGCGGCGATCTGGATGGCGCGCTTGGCCTCCGGCGGCAGGCGATCGAGCCGCGCCGCGACCACCTCCTGGACGCTTCCCGGGATGGGGATGTCCTCCAGCGGACGCGTCATGCGGCTCCGCCCGTTGTCGCGCAGGAGGTGGCCCTCCTCGAACAGCGCGCGCGTCATCTCCTCGGCGAAGAAGGGGCTGCCCTCCGCCTTCTCCACCAGGCGGTACTCGAGCTCGGCCGGCAGCGGTGCACCCGCCACGCCGCGGATGATCGCGGTCACGTCGTCGTCCGCGAGGCGGGGCAGAACGATGCGCGTCAGCGCGACGTGTCCCGGCCACGTGGTCTGCGCGTCGGGGCGCTCGGTGACGAGCACCATGACGCGCGCGCTCGTCAGGCGGACGACGAGGCTGCGAAGCAGCTCCATCGACGACTCGTCCATCCAGTGGAGGTCCTCGATGGTCATCACCACCGGCGCATCCTGGCTCTCGGTGAGGACGAGGCCGGCGATCGCATCGAACGACTCGCGCTTGAGCTCGTCGGCGGGCGCGTCCCGCTCGGCGCCGAGCGGCAGCGAGATGAAGCGCGAGAGCAGCGGATAGCCGCGCGCGATCCGTTCGACGGGAACACCGAGCTTGGCGGCGACCTTGCCGGAGACGACATCCGGCGGCTCGCCCGTGGCGAGGCCGAAGTAGTGCTTGAACATGGTGAGGAACGGGTAGAACGGAACGGCGCGGCCGAGCGAAGAGCAGCGGCCCTCGAAAAAGACCGCCGATTCGCCGGCGAGCGAGCGCTTGAACTCGTACAGGAGGCGCGACTTCCCCGAGCCGGCGTCGCCGACCACCGACACGATCTGCGCGCGATTGCCGAGCCGGCGGAAGGACTCGTCGAGCCGGGCGAGCTCCGCGGTCCGGCCGACGAGCGGCGTGAGGCCGCGCTCCGACGCGATGGCCATCGGCGTGACGAGCTCGCTGCGCCCGACGACCTCGTACCCGGGGACCCGGTCGGCCTTGCCGCGGATGGCGAGCGGGCCGAGCGCCCGCACCTCGAAGAACCCGCGCACGAGCCGATACGTTGTCTCGCTGATCAGGACGGACCCGGGCTCGGCGAGCGCCTGAAGGCGCGCGGCGAGGTTCGTGGTGTCGCCGATCGCGGTGTAGTCCATCTTGAGATCGTTGCCGACGTTGCCGACGACCACCGGACCCGTGTTGATGCCGATCCGCGCCTGTAGCGCATCACCGTCCGCACGGCCGAGCGTCTCCTGGATGCCGAGCGCGGCGCGCACCGCGCGCTGCGGCGCATCCTCGTGCGCCAGCGGCGCACCGAAGAGCGCCATCAGCCCGTCGCCCGCGAGGTGGGTGACGATACCCTCGAACTTGTAGACCTCGCGACATACGATCTCGAGGTAGCGGTCGAGCAGCTCCGCGTAGTCCTCGGGATCGAGGCCCGCGGCGATCGCCGTCGATCCGACGAGGTCGCAGAAGAGCACCGTCACCTGCTTACGCTCACCCGCGACGGCACCCCGCGTGGCGCGGATCTTGTGGGCCAGACCCGTCGGAATGTGACGCGACAGCCACGTGATCGCGTCGCTGGCTGGCGGCGGCACGGCGTCGTGCACCCCTTCGTTCTGCTGGAGGCCGCAGTCGGGACAGAAGCGGAAGCCGGGGTCGATGGTCGCACCGCAGCCGCGACACTGCACCGCCACGGGCGTTCCACACGCGTGGCAGAATCGTTTTCCGGCGATGACGTCGGCGCCGCACGCGGCGCAGCGCATATATGTGGCCGGTACGCTGGGCGACGCGCCAAGTCAATCTCCGACCGCGCTCCGCGTCGCTGGCCAAGGCCGATCGCGCGTGCTAGGCCGCGCGCATGCGAGACCCCGAGACCGTCGTGCGCGAGTTCTGCGCCGCGTGGAGCCGGCGGAACGTCGACGAGCTGCTCGCGTACTTCACCGCCGACGCCGTCTACCACAACATCCCGGTGACGCCCGTGACGGGGCACGACGGCATCCGCGAGCTGCTCAACATGTTCGCGCCGACGGCCGAGGCCGCGGAGTTCGAGATCCTGAACCTCGTGAGCCGTGGCAACCTGGTCTTCACCGAGCGGGTCGACCGCTTCACGATGAACGGGCGGACGGTAGCGCTGCCGGTGGCCGGCGTGTTCGAGATCCGCGACGGCAAGATCGCGGCGTGGCGCGATTACTTCGACTTCGCCACCTGGCAGCGGCAGGTCGCGTAGCGTCCGCGGCGGCACTTTCTTGACGGGTCCTCGCGGCGTCCGTCCCGGCCGGGGCACCGGCGACGGTGGCACAGGCGTTGCTCTCGCCCCGATCGATGGCGAACGGCCCCCGGCTCGCAACGACGCGTCGCACCGGGTGGGACACACCCGAGCGCTCCGCCGTGCAGGAGCGCTTCTACCGGGAGCTCATGGCCGTCGACCGGCTGCCCTCGGCACCCGAGATCGCCCAACGTCTGCTCGTCGCCGTCAATCGCGAGGACGCGCACGTGAGCGAGCTGACACGTCTCATCGTGCGCGACCAGTCGCTCGTCGCTCGCCTCCTCCGTCTCGCCAACAGTGCGTTCTTCTCGGTACGCACCCGGGTCACGAGCGTGGAGCAGGCCAGCATGCTGCTCGGCTTTGCCCGCGTTCGGGACCTCGCGCTCGGCCTCTCGGTGTGGGGCAAGCTCGAGGGGAAGAGCACGGCGGCCCGCCGCTGGCGGAAGTCGCTCTGGAGCCACACGTCGCTCGTCGCGGCGAGTGCGAAGAGGCTCGCCGAGCAGACGGGCAACGACGCAGGCGCGGCATTCGCCGCCGGCATCCTCCACGACGTCGGCAAGCTGGTCCTCGGCGTCCGCCTCGGCGACTCGTACTGGTCGATGCTCGACGACGCGGCCGCCGAGGGACGCGAGGCCGCCGCGTTCGAGACGGAAGCGTTCGGCTGCCATCACGCCACCGTGGCCGGCTGGTTGCTCCAGCTGTGGGCGCTGCCCCCCGAGCTCATCGATTCCGTCGCGCTCCACCACGAGCCGCTGAGCACGGAATTCGGCCTCGACCTGCCCGCCATCGTCGCGGTGGCGAATCGCCTGGTCGACGCGACCGACTCTGCGAGCGGTCGCGCGCGGGACGAGGTGTTCGCGGAGATCCGGGCGTTCGCCCCGGGGTTGCTCGCCGCCGATGCGTGGCCGGACATGTACGCCGGCCTCGCGCGCGAGCAGCACGCGGTCGCCGGCATCTTCGACTAGGAGCGCGACCCGAGACTCATGTCTCGGGTCGGAGCCAGACGCGAGCGTGAAGGGACAATACCACGCGCGACTGCCGTGCCGCGGCTGGCGAAGCCAGCGCGGCATGCGGGGTACGCGCCCGGCGCGCATCGCTCGATCCGCGGATGCCGCCGCAGCGGTGAAGCCGCCAGCCTTCGGCGGTTCCACTCTCGCGTCCGGCCTCCTGCTCACCCGGGCGCGAGGCCACGCGCGGCAAGGGCGCGCGCGCGGGCCCAGCGATAGTCCGGCTTGCCGCTCGGGCTCCGCGTGATCTCGTCGACCCAGACGGTGGTCTTCGGGAGCTTGTAGCGGGCGAGGTGGCGGGCGGCGAGCTCGACGAGCTCCTCGTGCGTGGCGTGCGCCCCCGGGCGGAGCTGCACGACGGCGGTCACCTGTTCGCCGAAGCGCTCGTCGGGCGTGCCGACGACCACCGCGTCGTAGATGCTCGGGTGGCGGCGGAGCGCCTGCTCCACCTCCTCGGGGTAGACTTTCTCGCCGCCCGTGTTGATCGACACCGAGCCGCGGCCGAGGACCACGATCGAGCCGTCGGCGAGGATCCGGCCGTGATCGCCGGGGACCGCGTAGCGCGTGCCGCCGACGACCGGAAAGGTGCGCGCGGTCTTCGCGGCGTCCTTGTAGTACCCGAGTGGCACGTGCCGGGTGCGCGCCACCCAGCCGACGTCGGGCGACCCCGGCGGCAACTCGCCCGAGAGGTCCTCGCGCAGGACGACCGTGTCCGCCATCGCGAACGTGCCGGTTCTGGCCTCGTCCCCGGCGCGCGTGCTCATGGCTCCGTGCCCGCCGGTCTCGGACGCGCCGAAGCCGTCGATCACCATCGCGTGCGGGATGCGCTCGAGCAACGCCTGCTTCAGGTGCGGCGACAGGATCGCACCGCCCGAGAGAATGACGAAGAGCCGCGAGAGGTCGTACGACCGCCGGTCGAGACCGTCGAGCAGCGGGCGCGCGAAGGCGTCGCCGACGAGCAGCAGCAGGTTGACTCCCTCGCGTGCGACGGTGCCCCAGATGTCGTCGGGATCGAGCCGGTCCGGACGCGCCTGCAGGACGACGGCGCCGCCCTGGTGGAGTGCGGCGAACGCCGCCCACTGCGCCGCGCCGTGCATCAGCGGCGGCGTCGGCAGCGTGCGCAGGTAGGCACCGTTGGCGGCGCGCTCGACGAGCTCGGGGATCGTCGCGGGCGGCGGCACGCCGGGCGGCTGCCCCGACATGGCGCCAAAGTAGATGTCCTCCTGCCGCCAGAGAACGCCCTTCGGGGCGCCGGTCGTGCCGCCCGTGTAGAGGATGTAGAGGTCGTCAGGCGAGCACGCGGCGTCGGGCGGTACGGGCGACGCCGCGGCGAGCGCCGCCTCGTAGTCGAGCGCGTCGGGCAGGAGCCGTTCGCCGGAGCCGTCGTCGACCTGCAGAAGGAGCCGCAGGCGCGGCAGGCGGTCGCGGATGCGCGCGAGCGTCGATGCGTAGCGCGCGTGAAAGACGAGCCCGACCGCGTCGGCGTCCTCGAGGAGATACAGGAGCTCGTCATCGACGTAGCGATAGTTGACGTTGAACGGCGCGACCCGCGCCGCATGAGAGCCGAGCATGCCCTCGAGGTATTCCGGCGAATTCAGCAGGTAGAGCCCGACGTGGTCCTGACCCGACTCGTGGTTCTGGAGCGCGTTGCGTTCGCGCCGGCACCCGAGGCCGTGCGCGCGCAGCACGCTCGCCAGGCGACGGGCGCGCTCGGCGAGCGTCGCGTAGGTGAGGCGTCGCGTCGGGGCGATGATCGCGTCGCGGTCGGGGTAGGCGGCGGCGAGCGCCTCGAAGATGCGGGCGAGGTTCATCGGCGCAACGAACCAAGAAACCCGGCTCGGGCGCAAGGGGCGCCGCGCGCGGGCCCGTCGATTGACACCCCGGTGCGCTGCACGCTAGCCCCGGGGGCCGCCATCGGAGGTGTCGCATGCGATCAGTCTGGATTCCTCGCACGGGGCCACCCGACGTGCTCGAGCTGCGCGACGGTCCGGAGCCGGTCGCCGGGCCCGGCCAGGTGGTCGTCCGCGTCCGCGCCTCCGGCGTCAACTTCGCCGACGTGTCGGCGCGCCTCGGCCTCTATCCCGATGCGCCCCCCCGCCCGTGCGTGGTCGGCTACGAAGTCGCGGGCACGATCGACCGTCTCGGTGCGGGCGTCGACGGGGACCTCGCGGTCGGGCGCCGCGTCATCGCGCTCACCCGCTTCGGCGGGTACGCAGAGGCCGTCGCCGTCCCGGTGGCGCAGGTGTTCCCGATGCCCGACTCGATGAGCTTCGAGGAAGGGGCATCGATCCCGGTGAACTACCTGACGGCGGTGCTGATGCTCCGCCACTTCGGCAACGTCCGGGCGGGCGACCGCGTCCTCGTGCACGCGGCGGCCGGAGGCGTCGGCATGGCGGCCATCCAGCTCTGCCGGATCGCCGGCGCCGAGGTGATCGGCACGGCGTCGGCGGCGAAGCACGCGGCGCTGCGCGAGGCCGGCGTCGCCCACGCGATCGACTACCGCACGCAGGACTTCGAGCAAGAGGTGAAGCGGCTGACCGGCGGCCGCGGCGTCGACCTGGTGCTCGACGCGACGGGCGCGTTCCGGAAGAGCTACCGGACGCTCGCGCCGCTCGGCCGCCTCGTCTGCTTCGGCTTCTCGACCGCGGTCACCGGCCTCGCGCCGAACCGGCTCGCGGTCATCCCGAAGCTCGTCGCATTGCCCTGGTTCCATCCGATCCGCCTGATGAACGACAACAAGGCCGTCATCGGCGTGAACCTCGGGCACCTGTGGGACCGGATCGATCTGCTGCGGCGCGAGATGCTCGGCCTGCTCGACGACTACCAGGCGGGGCGCATCCGGCCGATCGTCGGCAAGACGTTCCCGCTCACCGAAGCGGCCGCCGCCCACCGCTACATCCAGGAGCGGCAGAACGTCGGCAAGGTGGTGCTGACCGTCGCCTAGGAGCGCGACCTACGGGCAGGGATACGCGACCTGGTTCGCGGCCTCGATCTGCGCCAGGACGTTGGCGCCGAGCGCGTCGCGGTTCGGGCGCGACAGACACGTCTGAGTGCAGATGCCCTTGGTGTCGAGCCTCGACATCGCGGCGCCGTACTTCTCGACCGCCGACTTGTGCTTCACGGGATCGAGCTCCTCGCATGCGTTCTCGTCGAAGGTCTTCCCGGCGAACACCGCGTCCGCCTGCTTCTGGTGGCACTTGATGACCGCCGCCGCGAGCTTGCCGAGCTCCGATCCCACCGTGTCGGCGCACGTGAGCCGGTCCTTGGTGCTCGGGATCTGTCCCGCGTCGTCGCCGCTCGGGTCGATGGCCGTACCGGTCTCGCAGTAGACGTCGCCGTTCTGCGCGTCGAGCGACGCGGCGTTGGTCTGGCCGGCGAACAGCGTGCTCTCCTGCGTCGCCGCCGCGGCGAGCTGCGACGCCGAGCAGAGGAACGAGACCTTCCCGATCGCCGCGTCGAGCTTCTCTTTGGCGGACCTGCCCCCGTTCGGCCCGTTCGCACAGAGGTCCTCGGCCGGACCCGTGATGGTGTCGCTGACGCCGTTGAACCGGTCGTCGGCCTGCTTCTTGTGACACTTGATGACGGCGCGAATCGCATTGCCGAACGCCTTCCCGATCGCGTCACCGCACTTCAGGCGGTCCCTGCTGTCGGGCACGCAGCCCGTGTCGTCGCCGCCGAAGGGGATGGTGGTCGTGGTGGTCGTGCTGCTCGAGGTCGTCGTCGTCGGCCCGACGGTCCAGCCTTCATCCGCGAACGCGTTCAGCGAGAGCCCGGGGTTGTGGTTCGGCCCCGTGTAGAAGGGCTCGTGCAGCTCGTCGGGCGTGAGCGAGGTGTCCCAGTGGGAGATGCTCGAGCCGGGCTGGAACGGGCTCGGCGCATAGATCTTCGCGTTCCCGCCGTGGGCCGTCACCACGTTGGCTCCGTCCCAGAAGACGTTGCCGGACGTCGTCGCCGACTTCCGCTGCGCGTCGCTCATGTCGGTGAAGCGCGGGGGCGAGGCCGCCGGGCGCACGAGAAACAGGTCATACGCGCTCGGAGACCCGTCCGCCCACGTGCCGACCGTCGACAGATCGCAGGAGCCGCCGCTGCAATCCGCGGTGACTCCGCAGGAATCGCCGGGCGTGCTGCCGCCGACGCACGTGCCGCCGTCGACCTCGGAGATGAAGCCGAGGCCGTGCCCGATCTCGTGGAGGACGACGCTCACGAAATCGGTGTCGAAGCGGCCCGACCCCGGCGGGCTCTCGGGCGGGTTTGCGTCGGTCCCGTAGTACCAGTCGACGGCTCCGAGCACGGTGGCGTTGTCGACGTCGCTGTTGAACACGGCGACGATCTCCGACATCGCGCCGTTGACGTCCGTCCCGGCCAGCTGGTTCGCCAGGGCACCGACGTACCAGGTGTTCGCGACCGGCGCGCCGGCGAAGTTCCTGTGGAGCGTCGTGGCATACGCGTAGCCGAGGATGGCGGCAGACGCGGTGCCGCCGAGGGGATCCATCGTGGCGTCGACGACGACGGGCGTCGTGCCCATCAGGGCGGAGGACCAGACGCCGACCGCGTAGTTGAAGGCCGCCTGCCGCTGGGCGCCGAGCGTCGGGTCGTTGAATCCCTCGTTCGCCCCGTCCATGAAGTTCACCGTGATCGGCACCGCACCCGCGACGCCCACCATGCTCGCCAGGAGCACGCCGGAGAGCCACCTCACCGGCCGGCCGCTCCCCCCTGCACGCAGTCCGCCGTCAGCCGACCGTCCTTGCCGACGTGGCCGACGCTGTACGCGACGTGGCCGTTGCGGATCATCTCGCCGCCGCCGGGCGCCGGCTCCGGCACCGGCCGGACCGCCGCCCGCGTGCGAAGCGGCGGCGCCGCGGGAGCCGCGGGCGCCGAGGGCGGAGGCACGACGGCTTTCCCGTGGTCGTCCAGATGGATCCTCATACGACTGCCCGCCGGAGCCGCGGGCGTGTCGTCACCCGCGCGCACCGTGGTTACCGCGCCGAGCGTCAGCACGACGGCGGCCGCAGCCCAGGCAATTCGACGGCTCATGTCGCGAACATCCTCCGGGCCCGTACGCGGTGTCAACGAAGGAAATGGCGCGTCGCCGAGCGCGGCCATTGCCGAGTGAGCGCCTCAACGCTAAGCGTCACGGCGCCAATGGCGCTCGGCGAGGCGGCGGATCGGTGCATCGCGCGCATGCGGCGCTTCATCCGCGGGCAGGTCGAGCGATGAGCGCCGCCGGCGTCAGCTGGGACCTCGCGACGCTCTACGCGGGACCGGACGACCCGTCTCTCGAGACCGACCTCCGCGAGGCGCAGCGGGCGGCCGACGACTTCGGGGTCCGGTACCGCGGCCGCGTCGCCACCCTCGCACCCGACGAGCTGGCGGTGGCGATCGCCGAGTACGAGGCGATCGAGGAGCGCGGCCGACGGCCGAGCTTCTACGCGTCGCTGCTGTTCGCCGCCGACACGCACGACGAGACCGCGAAGCGGCTCTCCGAGCGCGCCCGCGAGGCGTGGGTGGACGTGGTGAACGGCCTCACGTTCTTCGAGCTCGAGCTGAAGGACCTGCCCGACGAACGTCATGCGGTCCTCGTCGCCTCGCCGGCCCTGGCCGACTGCCGCCACTGGATCGACGGGCTCCGGCGGCTCCGGCCGCACACGCTGTCCGAGCCGGAGGAGCGGGTCATCAACCAGAAGAACCTGACCGGACGCGACACGCTGGCGCGCATCTTCGACGAGCTCTCGGGGTCGCTGCGCTTCCGCCTCGTGGTCGACGGGGCCGAGCGCGAGCTCGCCGCGCCGGACGTCCTCGCGCTGCTCTACCGGCCCGAGCCGGAGCTTCGCGAACGCGCCTTCACCGTGCTCCTCGAGGGCTTCGCCGCTCAGGGCGTCGTGCTGACCGGTATCTTCAACGCGCTCCTCCAGGATCACCGGCTCGAGTGCAACCTCCGTCGCTTCCCGGACCCCGTGACCCCGACGCACCTCGACAACGAGGTGCGGGCCGAGACGGTCGAGGCGATGATGGTGGCCACCGAGCGCCACTACGGCCTCGCCCAGGACTACTTCCGCCTGAAGGCGACGCTGGTCGGCCTGCCTCGCCTCAAGAACACCGACGTGTACGCGCCGCTCGACGCCGCCCCGCGGACGATCCCGTTCGAAGAGGCGCGCCGGCTCGTCTTGAGCGCGTTCGAGGGCTTCGCGCCCGCCTTCGGCACGCTCGCGCGCACCTTCTTCGACGAGCGGCGCATCGACGCCGAGCCCCGGCCGAGCAAGCGGCTCGGCGCCTTCTGTGCGTCGCTCGGGCCGTCGGCGAACCCCTTCGTGCTTCTCAGCTACAACGACACGCCGCGCGACGTCTCGACGCTCGCGCACGAGCTCGGCCACGCCCTCCACGACCGGCTGGCCGGCCACCAGCGACCCATCAACTATCAGCCCCCGCTGCCGCTCGCCGAGACGGCGTCGACGTTCGCGGAGCTGGTGCTCACCCATGCGCTGCTGGAGCAGGAGTCGGACCCCGCCGTCCGCCGCGCGCTCCTCTGTGCCCGGCTCGAGGACACCATCGCCACGGTGTTCCGTCAGAACGTACTCACGCGCTTCGAGATGGCGGCGCACGAGCGCCGGCGGTCGTCGTTGCTCGGCGCGGACGAGCTCGGAGATCTGTGGTGGCAGGAGAATGCCCGCCTGTACGGCGACGCCGTCGAGATGATTCCGGCGTATCGATGGGGATGGAGCTACATCCCGCACTTCGTTCACAGCCGGTTCTACTGCTACGCATACGTGTTCGGAGAGCTGCTCGTCCTCGCGCTGTACCAGCGCTATCAGGACGACGGCGCCGCCTTCGTGCCGCGCTACCTCGACCTGCTCGCCGCGGGGGGCAGCGACGCGCCCGACGTGCTCCTCCGCCGCCTCGACATCGACGTCGACGACGCGGCGTTCTGGGAGCGCGGCTTCGCGGTCATCGCCTCGCTGCTCGCGGAGCTCCGCCGAACGGTTACGCCGCCACTTTCTTGACGCGTCGCGGACCGGCAGACGCCGCGCGCGTCGCGGGTCGGCTGGTATGGCGATTGCTGCCGCATCCTGGATGCCGATCCGGGTGGCGATCGCCGACGATCATGCCCTCTTCCGCCAGGGGCTGCGGTCGCTGCTCACCCTCCGGCCCGAGATGACCGTCGTCGCCGAGGCGGACCAGGTGAACGCCCTCCATCCGATGCTCGCCGACGTCGACTGTGACGTCCTGCTCCTCGACCTCCAGATGGACCGCAGCTCCCTCGCCGACATCGGCCAGCTCGCATCGAAGACGCGCGTGATCGTCGTGACGGCCAGCGAGCACCCCGAAGACGCGCTGGCGGCCATCCGCGCGGGCGCGAGCGGCGTCGTCTTCAAGCGCTTCGCCGTCGAGACGCTGGTGGATGCGATCCGGACGGTGGCCGACGGTCATGTCTGGGTGATGCCGACCCTGCACGGCGCCGAGGCCGTCGAGCCGGCGCTCGAGCCCCTCACCGCGCGCGAGCGGGAGATCGTGCGCCACGTCGCGCTCGGCCTCCGGAACGCCGAGGTGGCGACGCGGCTCGCCATCAGGGAGGACACCGTGAAGACGCATCTGAACAACGTCTTCCAGAAGCTCGGCGTCCGCGACCGCGTCCAGCTGACGCTCTACGCGCTCCGCCGCGGCCTCATCGGCATGCACGAGCGGCCGTAGGTCAGAGGCCACCCTTCCCCGGGTTCAGGACCCCCGCCGGGTCGAGCGCAGCCCTCACCCGCCGCAGAACGTCCAGCCCTACGGCGCCGTGCTCGCGCTCCATCAGATGGGCAAGCTTCCATCCGACGCCGTGGCAGTATTCCATCGTCCCGCCGGCGTCCTGCGCCGCGCGGAGGATGCCGTCGATCGTGTCGCGCACCGCGGCCGCGGCATCGGCCGGTCCGCTGAGCGCCACCGAGTACAGCTCCGGCCAGTGCCAGAGGCCCTCTTCGATGAGACGAAGTCCGTGGTGCCGGATCAGCGCATGCGCCGCCGCCCGCACGCCCTCGAGAGCGGCGAGCGGCACGCCGACGTGCGCATAGTCGAACTGCCCACCGGCGAGCCAGTCGCCGGCGCGGGCATCGCGGCTGGCGGCCCAGCGCTCCGCGATCGCGTGCCGGCCGCTCCATCGCTCCTCGGCCTCGTTCGCGCTCGTCGCTTCGCCGCCGGCCACCCGCACGAGGTCCGCCGCCCGCCCCGCATGGAGCGCCGCCTCGCCGAGGAGGCCGTCGAACACGAGGAGCAGGAAGGCAGGCGCCGGCGGCAGCTCGTCCGCTGACAGCTCGAGACAGCTCGCGCGCACGCCGGCGCGACGGCAGCGCGCGGCGACCGTGACGCCCGCCGTGAACGACGGCATCCGGTAGCCGCGCACGATGCGCTCCTCGGGACGCGGCAGCACGACGAGCGTCGCCTCGGTGACGATGCCGAGCGTGCCCTCGGTACCGATCAGCAGGCGCGCCGGATCGAGCCCGACCGAACGCGCCGGCGACGCGCGCGTACGCAGCACGCGGCCGTCCGCGAGCACCGCTTCGAGCGCACGGACCTGGGCCACGACGCTGCCAGCGCGCGCACCGAGGTAGCCGAGCCCGTTGGTGCCGATGACGCCCCCCACCGTGGCGACGCCGATCGTCCACGGGTCGTGGCCGAGCATCAGCCCGTGCGCGGCGAGCGCCTCTTCGACGCGGGCGAGGGTCGCGCCGGCTCCGGCTCGCACGAGGCACGATTCGGCGTCGACGGCGATCGTGTTCAGGCATCGGAGGTCGGCGACGAGCGCGGGCCGGAGGACGGCCGCGGCACCCATGAGGCCGCTGCCGCCGCCGCGCGCGACGACCGGCAGACCCGCGGCCGCCGCCCAGCGCACGGCGGCGGACAGCTCGCCCACGTGCGCCGGCACGATCACGGCGAGCGCGCGACCGGCGACCGGACCGAAGTCCGGACGGCCGCGGAGCGGCCGGAGCGCGTCGAGGCTCGCAGCCTCACAGGCGGCCGGATCGGTGTCGACGGCGAGGGTCGGGCACGCGGCGTGCAACCCCTCGAGCATGCCCGAGGCTAACACCCCTACCGTCCGGCGGCGACCAGCGCTATGAGCGACACCGTGCTCGGGGAGGCGGTGTGAGCTGGCGGCTGCGTGAGCCCGCGTGCTTCCGGCACGGGGCGCTCCGGGTGCTCTACGATGCCGTGCCGGGCCCGCTCACCGCCATCGCGCTCGCGGTGCGCGCCGGCTCGCGCTTCGACGGCGCGCACCCCGGCATCGCCCACATGACGGAGCACATGCTCTTTCAGGGCACGCGCCAGCTCGACCAGGCCGCGCTCAACCGCCGCGCCGGCGAGCTCGGCGGCGAGCACGATGCCGACACGGGCTACGAGGACATGGCGCTGCACTTCGAGGTCTTCAACGACGACGTCGAGGAGGCGCTCGCGCTCTTCGCCGAGCAATGCTTCCACTCGACGGTCCCCGCCGATCGCCTCGCCAAGGAGCAGCGTGTCGTCATCGACGAGATCCGCGGCCGGTTCGAGGACCCCGGCAACTACGTCCACGAACGCGCCTGGGCACGCTTCTTCGGCGAGCCGCTCGGCCACCCGGTGTGCGGCACGATCACCAGCGTCAGGCGGATGACCCGCGATGCCATCCGCACCTTCATCCGCCGCCACTTCGTGCCGGGGAACATGGTACTCGCGCTGGTCGGCGGCGTGTCGCCGGACCGGATCCGACGGGCACTTCGCCGGGCCTTTCCCGCCGACGGGAACGCGCCGCGCGCCCGCTCGCCACGCGTCCGGAACGATGGCAACGGAACGCTCCACCTGCGCCGTCGGGAGCTGTCCCAGGCCTACGTCGTCCGGCTGATCGCCGCGCCGAGCGAGCCGCGGGCGGTCGTCGCCCTGTCGCTCGCGGTCGAGATCATGGGCGCCGATCCGGACGCGCGGCTCTTTCAGGAGATCCGCGAGCGCCTCGGGCTCGGCTACGATCTGAGCGCGGCCGTCGAGCACGGACCCGACTGGGCGGTCGCCGTCCTTGCGGCGAGCGCTGCGCGTGGCGAGGAGCACCGTCTTCGCCAGACCCTCGACCGTACCTGCCGCGATGCCGCCGCCGGTTTCTCCGAGGAAGAGCTGTCGCGGGCGCGGAAGAAGATCCGCTATCGGTTCGTGCGGCTCGCCGACTCGCGCCTCGAGCGGGCGATCGGCCACGCGGCGCGCGCCGCGTGCGGCCAACCGTCGCTCGTGGCGACGGAGCGACTGATCGCCTCGTTGCACCCGGAGGAGGTGGAAGAGGCGTGGCGACGGGCGCTCGGGGCAGCGAGCGTGACCGCCGTGCTGCGCGGCTGAGACGCGAGCGAGCGCCCGGGGCGATCGGCATTGCGGGTCCACAGACCGCGTGACAAGCGACATCACGATGCGCCGCGCATGCGTGCTCGCTCTGCTCGTCGTCCTGTCGAGCCGCGTCGGCGCCGAGCGGCTGGACGCGCTCGGCCCGTGCGGTCCGGTCGACCGGCCGTACGATCCGGTCGAGGTGGCGGCGAGCAAGCTGCCGGGCCTCAAAGGCACGCCGATCGCGCGTCTCGCGGTCGTCGCGTTCCGGGGCGGCCACGGCCGGCCGATCCCCTTCCAGGTCGATCAGCGCAGCGGACACAAGCTCGCGCTGCCCGAGGGCAGCGAGCCGACCCGCCCGGCGCATCTCGGCGTGGTCGGTCCCGACGACCTCGTCGTGTTCATGGCGTGCGACGCGGGCGAGCGCGCGGCGCCGGCAGAGGTCGCGAAGCTCGGCGCGCTGTCTCGCGAGATCCACCTCGACGATCCCGTCGATCATCGGGCCGGGTTCGTGTACCTCGTCGCGACGGATTCGCCGCCGGCGTCGGCGGCGCGGTACGTCACGTACGAGCCGCACGGTGACCTCGTCACCACGGCGCGCTACCGCGTCGGGATGGTGAACGCGCTGCCGAACTACTTCGCCGTCGGATCCGACGGCGGCTTCGGGCCGAACCTGCTCGATGGCCTGCGCCTTCGCGCCGACGCGACGCTCCTCGCCGACCTCGCGCACTGGCAGCTGAACGAGCAGCAGGGCGAGCACCAGCTCGTCGCCTGGAAGGCCGGTCCCGTGCGCGTCGTCCGCCGCTCGCTCCATGAGGTGCGCATCGGCCTCGGCATCCATCTGACGGCGGCCCGCGCACACAGCTATTTCTACCCGCGGCACGTCTTCGGCCCGGGATCGATGAAGCTACCGGTGTCGCCCGGGTGGGTGTTCCGCGACATCACGGCGTTGGGGGGCGCCGATTTTCGTGACCTGCGTGGCTGGCGGTACCACGCCCCCGGCACGCCGCCCGAAGGCTTTCACGTCGACGGCCACATGGACGACGCGGAGCGCACCTTCGACGCGACGGGGGACTGGTTCGTCCTCGCCCACGGCGAGCAGGCGCTCATGATGGTGACCCGCATGAGCGAGAACCTGCGGCGTGCCGTGCGTCTGAAGCTCGTCTACGTCGACGACGCCGACCGCCACGCGCCGCCGGAGGCCGTCGCCGGCAGCGTGCCGCTGGTCGGCTACCGCGGGCTCGACGTCGAGCGGTTACCCGCCGACCGCTACCAGTTCCAGCTGCGCATCTTCAACCTCACTCCCTACCACGCCGGCGACGAGCGCCGCGTCCTCTCTCAGCTGGACGCGCCGCTGCGAGTGGACGTGACGCCCGCGGATGGCCACTAGAAACTCGGAGACGCCCGTCAGCGCCCGAGGCGTGCGCGCAGCGCGGCGAGGAGGTCCTCCGTGAGGTTGCGCACTGGAAGGCGATCGCCGCTCGACAGATTGGCGATCACTCCCGCCTCGAGGTTCACACGCAGGCGCTGCCCCGTGTGGAACATCGCGGGCGCGTCCACTTCGAGCGGCGGAAGCCCCGCAGCGAGGAGGGCGTCGGCGAAGCCGGCGGCGAACGTGCGGGCCACGACGGCGATCATGCCCGCCGCGGCGAGCGCGCCCGCGGCGGCCGGGCCGCCCGCGCCGCGCCCGAGGTTCACCCCGGCGACGAGCACGTCACCCCGCGCGATCCGCGCGGCGAGAGTGCCGTCGAGGTCCGCGAAGAGCCGGCGCGCCGTCTCCGCCGCGGCGAGCGCCGCGAAGCGGGCCGGCAGGATGTCGGCGGCGGCGAGATCGTCGGCGAAGGCCCACGCCCGACCGGTGAGCACCGGTAGGCGCGGCTCGCTGGGTCCTAGCGTTCCGCGCCCGCCGCGGTCGCCCATCGCGGCCCCAGCCGGACCGTGACGAGCCTGCCGGGGTGGCGGAGGATCACTCGCGCCTCCGCGGTGCTGATCGCGCGGCCGAAGATGCGATAGCGCCCCCGCGCGTCGCGCTGGTTGTTCGCCCACTCGGCGAGCTCCTCCGGAGTGGGCGGATGTCCGAGCGCCACCGCGCAACGTCTCACGACGAAGCCGAGCATGATGCGAAGCGGCGCGCTCATCTCGATCACGATCCAGCCGCGCAACTTTTCCCACGGGGCCCGGGCGAGCGTCAAGCATGTCGACGCTTGACACACCCCGGGACCGATCGGCATCAGGGAGGCACGTGAGTCGCGACGTGACGGCGTCCCGGGTTTCCCCCCATGCGGGTCGCCGCTTCGACAGCTTCGACCTTCCGCCCGAGGTGCGCGCCGGCATCCAGCGCGCCGGGTTCACGCACTGCACGCCGATCCAGGAGAAGGTGCTGCCGCTCACGCTCGGTGGGCGCGACGTGGCGGGACAGGCGCAGACGGGAACCGGCAAGACGGCTGCGTTCCTCATCACGATCTTCACCCGCCTCCTCGCGCGGCAGCGTCCCGGCCGTCCGGCGGCGCCGCGTGCGCTGGTCATCGCGCCGACGCGCGAGCTCGTCGTGCAGATCGCGGCCGACGCGCGGCTCCTCGGCGAGGCGACGCCGTTCACCATCCACGCCGTGTACGGCGGCATCGACTACCGCAAGCAGCGCGCCGACGTGCAGTCCGGCGTCGACGTGCTGATCGGCACGCCGGGACGCCTGATCGACTACTTCAAGCAGCGCGTCTACGACCTGCGCAGCGTCGAGATTCTCGTGATCGACGAGGCCGACCGCATGTTCGACATGGGGTTCATCAAGGACCTGCGCTATATCTTGCGCCAGCTGCCTTCCTACGACCGCCGCCAGTCGATGCTCTTCTCCGCGACGCTCACCCACGACGTCATGGAGCTCGCATACGTCTTCATGAACGACGCCGTGCGCGTAGCGGTGACCCCCGAGCAGGTGACAGCCGAGAAGGTCGAGCACCTCGTCTATCACGTGGGGGTGCACGAGAAGATGCCGCTGCTCATCGGGATCCTCCGCCGCGAAAAAGACTCGCGCGTGCTCGTTTTCGTGAACATGCGCCGCTCGGCGGAGCGCATCGTCCGCACGCTCGAGGCCAACGGCTGCAGCGCCGCGGCGATCACCGGCGACGTCGACCAGCGCCGCCGGCTGAAGGTCCTGGGCGACTTCAAGGAGGGGCGGCTCCCGATCCTCGTGGCCACGGACGTCGCGTCACGCGGCCTGCACATCGAGGCCGTCACTCACGTCGTCAACTACGACCTGCCGCTCGACCCCGAGGATTACGTTCACCGCGTCGGCCGCACCGCGCGCGCGGGCGCGTCGGGACACGCGATCAGCCTCGCGTGCGAGGACTACGTCGAAGGACTCGAGCCGATCGAGCGCTACATCGGCTTCAAGCTGCCGTTCGAGGTGCCCGAGGACGACATGCTCGTGCACCCCGTCCATCACCCTCCGCGCGAGCGCCGTCCGGCCCGCGACGGGCACGCGGCGGGGCGAACACGACGACGACGCTGACGCCGATCCGAGACCGCAGTGTCGGGTTGGCTACCTCCGGCGCGTCGAGATCGGCGTCGCCGCGACCACCGACTCGGCGGGGAACGTAAAGACGGGCTGTCCGCGGATACGGAGGTGCCAGCGGCCGGGGTCCTTGCCCCACGCCGGCCGCACCTTGCCGCGCAGCACGAGGATGAGCTCAAGCGGCTCTCCGCGCTCGGCGGCTTCCCTGAGGCGGGCGTCGATGACCGCCGGATGCTCGTCGCGGCCGTCCATCGGCCTCATGTCGGTCCCCATCGGTGGCGCGCCAGTCGCTCGCTGCGACATCTCGCCGACGCTGGTAAGCAAAACGTCAACCACGGCACGGCACGCGCCGGCGCGAGACGGGATGGCCCGTGACTGGTCCGCGCTGCTCCTTCGTTGTGCAGCACGTGCACAACGACGCGGCGGTGTGCCTACTCGGCGCTGTCGCGCTCGGTGAGCGTGAGCTCGACGCGCAGCTCCGCGGCCACCCGCTCGAGCTCGGTGCGGAGCGCGCGGCGATCGACCGCACGCGGCACGGCCATCCGGATCCGCATCGTGTAGATGGGCGTTCCCGTCTCCGGCTCGGGGCGCGACTGCGTGCTCAGCGCGGTGACGTTGACGCCCCGGTCGGCGAGCACGCGGGCGACCCGGGCCACAATGCCCGCCTTGTCCACGCCCGTCACGGCGCACTCCATGGCGCTGCCGGGTGTACCCGCAGGGCGCGGTGGTCCCGTTTCCTCGAGCGGGCGAAAGAACACCGTGAGCCGCTTCTCCCACTCGAGCCGCTTGCAGCCCGCGGTGAGACGTCGCTCGACGTCGTCGCCTTCGCCCGAGAGGAGCAGGAGGACGGCGAACTCGGACCCGAGGATCGTCATGCTCGAGTCCTCGAGGTTGCAGTCGCACTCGTAGATCAGCTCCGCGAGGTCGGCGACGATGCCCGGCCGGTCGCGGCCGATCGCCGAGAGCGCGAACCAGCGCCTCATCGGGCCGTCCGTTAGCACGGCGCGCGCGGAAAAGCAGCTGGCGGGGCGCGGCGCGTGACGGCACTCAGACGAGGCCGAGATTCCGCGCGATCCAGACGGGGATGATCAAAGGAGCCGATCGAGCGATGCGCGCCGGGCGCGTACCCCGCATGCCGCGCTGGCTTCGCCAGCCGCGGCACGGCAGTCGCGCGTGGTACTGTCCCTTCACGCTCGCGTCTGGCTCCGACCCGAGACATGAGTCTCGGGTCACGCTCCTAGCCCCCGCCCCTATTTATACGCGTCGCGGCCGCGGCGGCGCCGAAGCCGTTGTCGATGTTCACGACGACGACACCCGCCGCGCAGGTATTCAGCATCCCGAGCAGCGCGGCGAGCCCGCCGAGATGCGTGCCGTAGCCGACGCTGGTCGGCACCGCGATCACCGGCCGTTCGACGAGTCCGCCGACGACGCTCGGGAGTGCGCCCTCCATGCCCGCGACGACGATCAACACCGCGGCCTCCCAGAGCCGGCCGCGGCGGTCGAGGAGCCGGTGGATGCCCGCCACACCGGCGTCGTACAGCCGCTCGACGCGGTTCCCCATCAGCTCGGCCGTGAGTGCCGCCTCCTCGGCGACCGGCATGTCTGCCGTCCCCGCCGAGACGACCAGCACGGTGCCGCGGCCCTCCGGCTCGACGGCGCGCGTGCGATGCACCGCAAGCCGCGGCAGCGGATGGTACTCGACACCGGGGAGCGCCGCGCGCAGCTGCTCGGCGACGTCGGGCGCGAGGCGGGTGACCAGTACGTTCGTGCCCGCCGCCACCATCCGCTCGGCGATCGCGATGACCTGCTCGGTGGTCTTGCCCTCTCCGAAGATCGCCTCCGCGAAGCCGTTGCGGAGGCTCCGGTGATGGTCGATGCGCGCAAACCCGAGGTCCTCGTAGGGAAGCTCGCGGAGCCGGGCGAGCGCGTCGTCCACGGAGCAGTCCCCGGCGCGCACCGCGGACAGCAGATCGGCGAGCTGCTTTCGTTCCATTGTGACTAGTCGACCGCCACCCGCAGCTCGAGCACCGCACGCGCGCTCGCCCGCGTCACCTCGAAGCGAACCCGCCCGGCGCGGATGCCATCGCCGGGCTTCGGCACGCGGCCGAGCCGATCGAGCACGAGACCGCCGACGGTCTCGTAGTCGCCGGACGGCAGGTTCCAGCCGAAGCGCTCGTTCAAGTCAGCCACCGGAGCGCGCGCGCTCACGACGAACACCCCCGGCGCGACGCGCCGGTACAGCTCACGCCGCACATCATATTCATCCTCGATCTCGCCGACAATCTCCTCGACGAGATCCTCGACGGTGACGAGCCCGACGAATCCGCCGTACTCGTCGACGACGAGCGCGAGGGGGAGCCGCTCGGCCTGGAGCGTGGCCAGCAGCTCCGGCAGCGGCTTCGTCTCGGGCACGAAGAAGGGGTCGCGCATCACCGTCGTGACGGGCAGCGCCGGATCGACGCCGAGCAGGTCGAAGCTCGACACGGTGCCGAGCGTGTTGAACAGCCGCTCGTGAAAAACGGGCAGGCGCGAGAAGCCGCGCTCGCGGACGAGCGCGACGACGTCGCCGACCGAGGCCGTGTCAGGCACGGCGCACACGTCGACGTGCGGCACGAGCACGTCTCGCACGGTCTTCGAGGCAAACCGCGCGATACGGGCGACGAGCCCGGCTTCGGAGACTTCGAGCGGTCCGCGTTGCGGACGGGCCGCAAGCCAGCCGCCGAGGTGACGCAGCGCGATGAGCGGCGTGTCGGCGCCGCTCCTGATCAGGAGCGCGCTCACGCCGCGCTGAAGCATGACGAGCGGCCAGAGAACGACGGCGATTGCCGTGAGCGAACGCTCGACGCCGCGCCGCCATGTCGGCGGCAACCCGGGCGCGAGGCCGCGCGGCACGACGTCGGCGACGACGAGCATCAACGGAACGAACAGCGTGAGCCCGACCGGCACCCCGCCCCGCCGGGCGTAGGCCCAGACGAGCGCCATGACGGCGCCGATGGCGACGCTGCCGCCGAGGGCGATCGCCGCGCGCGCCGCCGCGGCGAGACGTGCGTCGACCGCGGGCGACGGTCCGGGCGCTCCAGCGGCAAGGAGCGCCTCCCCCGTCGCGGCGACGGCGCGCAGGGTGAGCATCGCGGCGAGCACGGCGGCCAGGATCGTCACCGCGCGCGCGCCTCCCCGTACTCGTCGGCCACGTCACCGAACAGCTCCCCGAGCAGGTCCTCCATGGTGACGAGGCCCGCGATGCCGCCGTACTCGTCGACCACGAGGGCGAGATGGACCTTCCGGCGGCGCAGCTCGCGGAAGACGTCGCCCGCCGGCATGCCGAGCGGCACGAAGATCGGCGGACGCAGGAGCGGTTCGAGACGGAACCCGGGCGCCGCGAGGTCGAGCCCGCAGAGATCCTTGGCGTAGAGCGTGCCGATCACGTTGTCGCGATCACTGCGGTAGACGGGCAGGCGCGAAAACCGGTGCTCGTAGAGCGCCGCGAGCAGCGCCGGACCCGGCAGATCGACGGGCAGCGCGACGATCCGCAGCCGCGGCGTCATGACGGCGCGCACGGGCCGTTGCCGGAACTCGCGCAGCCGGCCGAGCAGCTCGCGCCCCGGAGCGTCGAGCGCTGCCTCCTCGTCCTCCTCGACGGCCCCGTCCGCGGCGAAGCGGAGCACACTGGACGGTGACAGGCCGCTCTCGCCGGCGACCCAGCTCGCGACGACGACCGCGGGGCGCTCGAGCGGCCGGCGGAGCGGCGCGAGCACCCGGTCCACGCCGTCGGCAACCCGGTCGGCGAGCGCGTTCGGCACCGCGAGCCCGAGCCCTGGGGCCACGGCCTCGGCTACGAGGAACGCCACGGCTCCGGCCGCGAGCGCCGCCGCCCACGCGGGGAGCGCGCCGCTCGCCAGCGCCGCCCACGCAACCGCAGCAGCAGCGCCGGCCGTGCCGATCTCGCGGGCGACGAGGAGGGTCAGCCAGAAACGGCGCGGCCGCGGCGGCGGCGTCCCGTGCCGCACCAGTCGCGCCGCCTGCGGACCGGTGAGGAGGGCGAGCACCACGAGGCAGATGCCGGCGACGGCCAGCGCCACGGGCACGGTCATGCGCGCGGCCACCTCTATCACGGTCCCCATCACCTTGCGCGCCTTCGACCGCCGTTCCAGAATGCCCCGGGAGGAAATTCACATGGAGCGAGTCGAGCTCGTGCGCGACTGCGAAGCGGTGCAGATCCCCTTCGGGCACTCGGTGACACTCGAGAAGGGCACGGAGGTGACGATCACGCAGTCGCTCGGCGGGTCGTACACCGTGCAGGCGCCCTCGTACGGCGGTCTCTTCCGCATCGCGGGACAGGACGCCGACGCGCTCGGCAAGGAGGTCGCCGCGGGACCGGCCGAAGCCCCGGCGGACGCCCCCGACCTCGAACGCCAGGTGTGGGACGTGCTGAAGACCTGCTACGACCCGGAGATCCCGGTCAACATCGTCGACCTCGGCCTTGTGTACGACATGCGCATCACGCCCGAGGCGGCCGGCGGCAACCGGATCGACATCCGCATGACGCTCACCGCGCAAGGCTGCGGCATGGGCAGCTTCATCGGCTCCGACGCAAGGCAGAAGCTCCTCGCGCTGCCCGACGTGCAGGACGCCAACGTGGAGATCGTCTGGGATCCGCCGTGGAATCCGCAGATGATCTCACCCGAGGGTCGCGAGCGGCTCGGGATGGCGTGACGCGAGGCGCGCGCGCGGCTTACTCGGTGGGCGCCCCCGACTGAGGGCTGCCGCGGCCACGGCGGTGACGGCCGCCGCGTCGCCGACGCCGGCGGCGCGCCGCGGGTGCCGCTGCGCCTTCGAGCCCGCTCGGGGTACCCTCGGCGATCTGCTCGGGCTGGTCCGCGGCCGACGCTGGCTCCGGCGACAACGGCTCGTCGCCCGCGGACTCCAACAGCCGGACCGTCCCCTGGCGGTTGACGTCCAGCTCCTTGATCCGGCGAAGGCGCGTCACGAGGCGCGGCGAGCCGGGGGTGCGGCGGAAGCCGCGCTCCTTGAGCGCGTTGGACAGTGCGTCGATGCCGACGGCGCGCTCGCTCGACGCCGCGATCAGCTCGCGCGCGACCGCGAGCAGCTCGTCGTGTGGCGCGGTGTGCGCCTCGGCCGGCGCACCGCCGTTCGACGCGGGCGCTTCGACCCGCGCCACGGCGGGGCGCGACGGCGCGTCGCGCCGGCTGCCGCGGCGTCGCCGGCGCGACGAACGTTCCGGCGTACGCTCCAGGACCGGTGCTGCCCCGATGCCGGCGAGGGCACGGTACGACAGCCGCCGGAACGTGACCCCGAGGCTCGCCGCCACGTCGCCCACGGCGTCGAATGCCTGGTCGTCGGTGACGATCTGGAGCACGTCTCCCGGCCGCGCCGCGGCCAGCCACGCGCCGGCGGACACCGCGATCCGAAGGTCGCTCCAGTCCCGCACCCCGACCGACGGCGCGCTGTGGACGAGATGCGCACCGCGGCTGGCCAGCAGGCGCGCCGTGTCGTGGCCGATGACGCGCCAGTTGCCGACGCCGACCAGCTCCGTGGCGTTCTGCATCCAGTCGAGCTCGAGGTGTGCGAGGACGCGAGCGATGTGCTCGGCGCGGCTCGTGTTCTCGACGTCGAAAAACACCGCGCACCGCCGGCTCGGCAGCGGCGCCGGGGGCCGCGGCGGCGGGACGCGCGCGGCGAAGAGCGGCTCGACCGCGACGACCGGCGTCCCCTCCCGTTCCTCGGCCGGCGGCTCCGCGGCGGCCGGGACCTCGGGGGCGGTGACGGACGCCGGCTCGCGCCCTTTTCGCGGGCGAGCCCGACGGCCCTGGCGTCCCCGGCCGGACTTCCTCGGCGTGGTCACCGGAGATGGTGCTTATCACGTCGGTCATCGGGATGCAGCTTCGCAAGGCGAACGCCAGGTGCGCGTGCGTCGCCCGGCAGATTTTCGACGCCCCCGGCCCGCCTAACGGCTGCGGGGAAAGCCGTAGGCCATGGCATCGTCGTTGCTGTACCCCGCGACGATGGGAACGCCCACCGATGGCCCTCCTGCGGGCGATTCCAGTACGAGCGACCTCGGGGCGTTCAACCGCTGGCTCTGCCTGACGCGGCTCCGCGCCGCCGCCGCGGTCGCAGCGTTCGCGACGGCCATCGCCCCCTTCGGGCTCGCCTCGATCAACCTGATCGCGGTATTCGCCGTGTGCGGGAGCCTCGCGCTCACCTCGCTCGTCGGCCTCTCCGTCCGGCCGCTCCGAAGGGTGCCGGTCGGCTTCTTCTACGCCCAGACGGCGGTCGACCTGCTCGCCATCACGCTCGGGATCGGCTTCTCGATGGCAGGCCAGCCGGCGGTACTCTTCCACCTCATCTACATCCTCGTCATCGTGCCCGCGAGCCTCTTCTCCTCGCCCGCGGGCATCACGGCGGCGATCGTTGCGACGATCGGGCACGAGCTGCTGGTCGGGTTCGGGCACGGCTTCGCGCCGGCCGCCTTCGTGGGCGTCGAGTCGCTGATCCCGGTGTTCCTCTTCTTCCTGATCGCGCACCAGACGGCCTTCTACGGCTCGCACCTGCACGAGAAGAACCGCATGCTCACCGGCCTCGCCGAGAGCCTGAAGGAGAGCCGGAAGAGCCTCGCGGCCGAGGGACGGCTGTCCGCGGCACTGGTGGACGCCGCGCAGACGCTCAGCGCGAGTGTCGAGGCGCCGGCGCTCTTCGAGCACCTGACCCGGACGACGCGCGAGCAGCTGTGCGCCGACTGGGGAGCCACGTTCCTCGTCGACCTCGAGCGGAACACGTTCCACATGGCGGCCGCGACCGACTCGCAGCTCTCGTCGGGGGAGCTCAGCCGCATCGAGTTCCCGCTCTCGAGCTGGTCGGCGGTCGGGCGCCTCACGGTACACCGCGTGGTGGTCCTGAACGGCAGGCTCGCGGAGTGCACGCCGGCGGTGTTCACCGGCGATCGGAAGCTCGCGACGGTGCTCCTCGCGGCGCTCTACAACCACGGCGCCATGGTCGGCTTCCTGGCGGTCGGGTACACCGAGTTGCTCGTCGAGTCGAGCGAATGGGCGCTCCGCCTGCTCGCCGGCATCGCGGAGCACGCGACCATCGTGATGCACAACGCCACCCTCCTCGAGGAGGTGAGGCAGGCGAGCGCGCTCAAGTCCGAGTTCGTCGGCGCCATCTCGCACGAGCTGCGCTCGCCGCTGAACGTGATCCTCGGCTACCTCGAGATGGCGCTCGACGGCGGCCTCGGCACCATCAGCTCCGAGCTGGAGGACGCACTCCGCCGCGCCCGGCGCCAGTCGATCGAGTTGCTCGAGCTGATCACGGCGCTCCTCGATCTGAACCGCCTCGAGGCCGGCCGCCTGCCGGTCCATCGCGCTTCGGTCGCGATGGCCGAGCTCCTGCGTACCGTCTTCCAGCAGCTCCCCGAGAACTGGGGACGGGCCGATGTGGAGCTGCGCCTCGACCTCGCCCCCGACCTGCCGATGATCGAGACCGACGCGCACAAGGTGAAGACCGTCGTCCGGAACCTCATCCACAACGCGCTCAAGTTCACCGAGCACGGGCACGTGACGCTCTCGGCGCAGACGAATCCCGGCGGCGGCGTCGAGATCACCGTCGCGGACAGCGGCCGCGGCATCCCACCGGAAGCCGTGCGCTACGTCTTCGAGATGTTCCGCCAGGTGCCCGGCTCGGGCGGCGGCGGCGTGGGCCTCGGTCTGCACATCGTGCAGCGCTTCGTTCAGGTCCTCGGAGGCGCGGTCCGTGTCTCGAGCCAGGTGGGCGTCGGGACGCGCTTCACGGTCACGCTGCCGTACGTCGCGCCGATTCTGCGCTCCGTCCCGGTCCGGGGCGACGGGCTGCCCGCCGACGCGCCGAGCGCGGCGTAGCAGGGCTGGCAAAAACCCCCGCCGCACTCCAGAACTCCGGGGATGCGGCGGCTCGCAGTCCTCGCTTTCGTCCTCGGCTGCGGCCAGCCCACCTACGTGGCGACGGGCGACGTCATCGCCGTCGACCCGGCCGCGCTCGAGGTCACCATCCGCCACGAGGACATCCCGGGGCTCATGGGCGCGATGACGATGCCGTTCCACGTCCGCTCGGCGGACGTGCTCGCGGGCATCGGGCCGGGTACGCGCGTGCGCTTCGAGCTCGTGCGCGTCGGTCAAGACCTCACGGTCACGAGCCTCGTCGCGCTTGGCGCCGCCGCGAGCGCGCGGCCCGGCATCCACGACCACACGCCGCACCACGGCGGCGTGGTCGCGATGATCGGCATGCGGCACCTCGAGGCCGTCGCGGCACCCGACGGCGCCGTGCGGGTCTGGGTGACGGACGTCTGGCGCCGGCCGGTCGCGCTCGACGGCACGACCGGCGTCGTGACGCTCGAGCAGCCGGAGGGACGCCGCGACGTGCCGCTCGCGGCGCGCGCCGGCGTGCTCGAAGGCGCCGGTCCGGCGCTCGCCGGGACCACCGTGGCGGCGCGCGTGCGCGTCGTCGAAGCCGGCGAGACGCTCGAATCGCACTTCGTCCTGCCCCTCGGCACGCGTACGACGGGAGCGGCCGGCATCGCGTCCACGGCATGCATACCGGTCGAACGGCGTCCGGGGGACGGCGCGCGCATCCCCCGATGCACGCTCGGCTTTCCCAGGACCGTCACCTTCATCGCCGCCGCGCGCGACGGCTCGCGCGTCCTGGTCGGCGTCCTCGGCACGGGGGTGAGCGTCTGGCGGATGCCGGAGGCGGCCTTCGTCGAGGGCTTCGCGCCGCCACCGCCGAAGGCCGGGCCCGAGACGGAGGTGCCCCACCTCGAAGCCGTGAACGCCATGGCGCCGAGCCCGGACGGCGCCGAGGTCGTGGTGGCCGTCGAGAACCGGGTCCTGGTCAACGCGACCGCCGGCGGCGGCCTGCTCCGCGAGCTGCCCGATCATCCCGGCGTGGTGCGCGGCCTCGCCTGGTCGCCGGCGCCGCCGCGGCTCCTGATCACCGTCTTCTACGACGCCGCCGCGCACCTCGTCGGCGCCGCCGACGGACGGGAGCTCCGCCGCCTCCCCGTCGAGCGCGAGGGCGCGGCGGTGGCCTTCTCGGCCGACGGCCGGCAGGCCGCCGTCGCGAGCGACGCGGGGCCGGTGGCGATCTTCGACCTCGACTCGGCGGCGCCGCCCCGCATGCTCGCCGGCACCTCGCGGGCGGCCGAAGCGCTCGTGTTCGCCGGCGACCGGCTCCTCGCCGCCGGCGTCGACGGCACGATCCTCGTGTGGGACGTGGCGACGGGTACCGTCGTCGCCCGCCACGAGCTCGCCACGAGCCTCTATCGGGCCGCGATGTCGCCCGGCGGGCAGCTCGCCGCCGTGGGCGGCCTCGACCGGCGGATCCGGCTCATCGACCTCGAGACCGGCGCACTCGTCGAGGAGGTCGACTGGCACG
Organism: Deltaproteobacteria bacterium; assembly: GCA_005879585.1. Taxonomy (GTDB): domain Bacteria; phylum Desulfobacterota; class Binatia; order DP-6; family DP-6; genus DP-3. The sequence continues at coordinate 38,062 of VBKG01000311.1, forward strand.
GCGCACCCGTCTGGGGCCTCGCCTGGGCGGGGACGCTCCTCGTCTCGGGCGACGGCAACGGACGGGTGGGCGTGTGGGATTTCGCTGATCGTCTGCGGGTTTCCGCCAGTGAGAAAGAACATTGACGGAGACGGAGCCGCGAGCATAGGGTTGGCGCCTCGCAGGAGGTCACACATGTCACGATTCGCTGCGCTCCTCGTTGCCGCCGCGCTCGCCGTTCTCGCCCCCGCCCGCGCCTTCGCGCTCTACCACCTGGCGCACATCAGCGAGATCATGGCGGGGATCACCGGCAATCCGAGCGTGCAGTACGTCGAGATCCGCATGGACGTGGGGTTCCAGAACATCGTCGGCAACACCCGGCTCACGGTCTTCGACTGCACCGGCACGACGGCCATGGTTCTCCTGACGATCCCCGACCCCGGGACCGTGGCCGGCCAGGTGCCGAACCAGGGCGGCGGGCGCCACTGGATCATGGGTACGTCGACGCTCGCCGGGGCGACGACGCCGTCGGTCACCCCGGACTTCGTGATGGCGCAAGGCATCCCCACTTCCTGCGGCATGGTGTGCTGGGGCGCTCCCGCCGACCCGATGACGTTCACGGCGGAGCCCCCGAATACCTGGAGCCAGTCGGACCCCAACAACTACATCGATTGCGTCGCGTACGGCCCGTACACCGGCCCGCAGCGCACCGCGTGCACCGGGTTTCCGCTGGTCAGCGACAACCCCGGCGACGGCACGTTCAGCCTCACGCGCAACACGAACACCTGCTACGACTTCTCCCTCGCCTGCCCGACGCCGACCAATAACGGCCCGCCGAGCGGCGCCGAGGTCATGGGAACGTTCGGCCCCTGCACCGCGCCGACCACCACGACGACGGTGGCCACGACCACAACGACGACCGTCACCACCCTCGCCTTCGGCGGCGACGACCCGGGCTGCCCGCCCGATTCGAGCGACCACTTGAAGTGTGGCGACGCCATCGTGAAGGCGCTCAGCAAGATGATCGGCACGGTCATCAAGTGCCACGCAAAGCAGGCCGACGCCGCCTACAAGGTCTCGATCGGGAAGACCGCCTCCTTCGACGAGGAGGCATGCGAGACGCTCGACCCCGTGAGCCACAAGTCGGCGAAGGAGAAGTACGATACGGCGGTCTCGAAGGTAACGTCCATCTGCAGCGCGACGCAGCTCTCCGGCGCGAACGCCGCCCGGGACACGATCCTCACGGCGCTCGACGGCAGCCTGAACGCCGCCGTCTACTGCGAGGGCACCAGCGACATCGACTCCGGGGGCGACGATTCGGGCAAGGTCCCGACCAGCGCCGCGAGCTCGAAGTGCGAGGATGCGATCGGCAAGAACGTCGCGAAGCTCGCCGCGGGCGTGCTCCGCTGCCACTTCAAGCTGGCCGACGCCGCCTTCAAGAACAAGCCGTTCGACGAGGAGACGTGCGAGGCAACGGACCCGGTCAGCCACAAGGGTGCGCTCGACAAGTACAACCAGGCGCGCGACAAGCTCGTGGGCGGCGGTCTCTGTGCGGCCGGCTGCCAGAACGGCTCCGCCCAGGACACGCTCGCCGCGAGCATGACGGGGACGCTCGAGACCCTGAACGACAAGCCCTACCCGTGCCCGTAGCGCTGGTGGTGGCCGCCCTCGCCGCGAGCTTTCGTCCCGACGTCGTCGCGGCGCTCTCGACCGCGAAGCAGATCTACGTCGCGACCCGGCGCGCCGACGGGACGGAGAGCAAGGTCGTCCCCGTCTGGTTCATGCTCGACGGCGACGCGATCTACTTCACGACCGGGCCGGACAGCTACAAGGCGCGCCGCATCGCCCGCGGCAGCCCGCTCCTCGTCTGGGTCGGAAGCCCCCAGGGGCCGCACTTCGTCGGCCAGGCCGAGCTGGTGCGCGATCCCGAGGTCGCGGCGCGCATGGCACCGGCGTACGACCGGAAGTACTGGATCGCCTGGCTCGGCCTCTTCCGCCCGAACCCCGCTCGAGTCCGCGCCGGCAAGACGGTCATCGTCAAGGTTACCTCCAGGCAATAAGGAGACGAACCGGGACGGCGTCCTATCGGGTGACGACCTGTCGTCGCGCGGGGTCGTAGCCGATGGCCACCTCGCCGCGCGCGATGGCGAGCAACGTCTCCCCGACGAGCTCGCGTCGCCAGCCGTGGACGACCCCGATCGCGTCGAGCTGCGTGTCGCGGCCGCCCTGGCTCGCGAGCGCTTCGATCTCGCGACCGGTGGCGATGACCTCGGGCGCGATGTCCTCGCGCTCCGCGACCGCCTGGACGGCGGCTTTCAGCAGCGCCGCGAGCCCGGGCGCCGGGGGTCGGCCCCGCAGGCGTGGCGGCCGGGCCGGCCAGCGCTCGGTCGGACACGCGACGCCGGCACGGATCGCGGCCAGGATCGCGCGTCCGTGGCGCTCGACCGCGCCGGGCGTGAGGCCGCGCACGTGCCGCAGGTCGTCCATCGTGTCGACGGGCCGGCCCGCCAGCGAGGTGAGGACGATGTCGTTGGCGACGAAGTTCGGGCGGATGTCGGCGCGCTCGGCGGCGCGCTCGCGCCACGCGGCGAGCTCGCGGAGGACCGCCAGCTCGCGACCGCCGAGCTTCTGCCATCCCTTCACCCACTCGTAGCGCTCCTCGGGCGGCACGGGCGCGTACCGCGCCGGTTCCTCGAGCGCGCGCATCTCCTCGTCGGCCCACGCGACGCGGCCCCGTCGCTCGAGGTCCGCGCGCAGCCCGTCGTGCAGCGCGAGCAGGTGGTGGACATCGTCCGCGGCATACGCGAGCTGCTCGCGCCGGAGTGGCCGGCGCACCCAATCCGTGTAGGTCTGGTCCTTCTTGATCTGCACCTTCAGCACGCGCTCGAGGAGCGTCGAGAGCCCCACCTGGAGGCCGTAGCCGAGGAAGGCCGCCTCGATCTGCGTGTCGAAGACGCCGCGGACCGGATCGCCCGCGAGCGACGCGAAGATCTCGAGGTCCTGCGTGCCACCGTGCAGCACCACCGGCACCGCCGGGTCGCGCAGCACCGAGGAGAGTGCGCCGAGGTCGGGCACCGCGACCGCGTCGATCACGGCGACGCCGCCGTCCGTCGCCACCTGGACGACGCCGAGCATGGGGCGGTACGTCCGCTCCCAGACGAACTCCGTGTCGAGCGCGAGCCGCCCCGCGGCGCGGAGCTCCGCCGCGAGCGCGTCGAGCGCGTGCGACGTGGTGATCAGCCGGGGTTCTTGCACGGTATGGTCAGGCAGGGAACGTCGCGACCAGCTCGCGGAGCCGTGCGCCTGCCTCGCGGAGGATCGGCTCGCCGTCGCCGACGAGCACCGTGTCGATCTCGAGGCTGGTGAGCGCCTCGACGCTCTCGCGGAGCCGCGGCGGGTCGTCCATCACCTTCTCGCGGAGAAGCGAGAGGCGTCCGGGCGGGTTGCCGATGACCACGTCGCCGACGACCAGAAGCCGGCGCGCGGCGTCGTAGAGCGCGACCTCGCCCGGAGACTTCCCCGGGACGCCGACCACGGAGAACGGGCCGATGCGCGCGCCGGCGTGCAGCTCGGCGTCGATCGTCGCGCCCTGGCCGCGCGCGTAGGCGGCGTCGGCGGGGTGGATCGCCACCGGCGCGCCGGTCTGCTCGCGGACCAGGTTGGCCCTGCGGACGTGGTTCCGGTTGGTCACCAGGATGTGCGCCACGCCCTCGCCGCGCAGCAGCGCGAGGACGTCGTCACCGGGCTCGACGGGGTCGATGCAGAGGTTCCCGTCGGGGTGACGGACGAGATAGCCGTTGAAGTCGTACCCGTGAGGCTCCGAACGCCAGGACCACATGACGATACCGGTGACGATCTCCCGCATGGCGTCCTCCGCGGCCGGACATTAGCCCGAGGACGGCATCGCTGGAAACGGGGTCTGGAGGCGAACGCGCCGGTCGGCTATAGGCGCGGCGCATGCGGAAACCGCTCGCCGCCGCCGCGTTCGTCGCGCTCCTCGCCGCGCCACTGCCCGCCGCCGACTGGAAGCCGGGTGTCTTCGCCGCGGCGAGCACGCTCGAGCTCCGCACCACGGCGCCGGGCGAGGGCGATCACTGGTTCCCCGTCTGGGTCGTCGTGATCGACGACCAGGTGTACGTACGGCTCGGCACACGCGCGGCGGGACGGATCGAGCGGAACACGACCGAGCCCTACGTCGGCGTGCGCATCGCGGGGCAGCAGTTCGACCGCGTGCGTGCCGTGGCGGCCCCCGAGTCGGTCGAGCGCGTGGCGCACTCCATGGCAGAGAAGTACTGGAGCGACCTGATCATCCGGCACTTCGACCACCCGCTGACGATGCGCCTCGTCCCGGAGTGACGGGCGCGCGCGGCGCGGCCGCATACATGCCGGCTCGCGAGCCGGACTCCATGGAGCCCCACATGCAGGGTCCCTGCTCATCCGAAAGCTAGAAGTTTTGCCGACATTGACTCGGGGGGCGCTGTTTCCTAGGGAGGACCCTGCCCGCGGCCCGGCGACAAAGGGGGGATGGCGTGATGGATGGCCCGGACCTGCCGCAGCTGCACGTGCTCGTGGTGGAGGACGACCCGCACCATGCGGCGTGCATGCGCCAAGCGCTGCTCCGCATGGAGCCCGGCGTCCGCGTGACCACCGTCGACCGCTTGCGCGGCGCGCTCGAGGCGCTCAGAGATCCCGCGATCGGCTGCGTGGTGACCGATCTCCGGCTCGCCGACGCCGAGGACGCGGGCGTCGTCTGCGCGCTGCGGGCGGTGCGCCGCGAGGTGCCGATCATCGTGGTCACCGGGGCGGGCTCGGAGGAGCTCGCCGTCGCGGCCATGAAGCTCGGGGCCGCCGACTACGTGACCAAGCACGCGCGCTACGTCGAGCAGCTGCCCGTGCTCGTGCGCGAGGCGCTCGGGCGCTCGGTGCTCGCGGGCGTGGATCCCGGCGGCGCCGAGCTGGCGCCGGTCGCGGGCGGCGCCGCCGACGAGCACTTTCTCGTCGGGTCCGCGGCGGGCTTGCGGGCGCTGCTCGCGCTCGTCGACCGGGCGGCGAGGAGTGCGGTCCCGGTGCTGATCGAGGGCGAGACCGGCACGGGCAAGGAGCTGGTCGCGCGCGCCATCCACCGCCGCGGTCCGCGGCGGCACGCTTCCCTGCTCGTCCAGAACTGCGCCGCCATCTCGGAGTCGCTGCTCGAGAGCGAACTCTTCGGCCACGTGCGCGGCGCGTTCACCGGCGCCGACCGCGACCGCCGTGGCCTCTTCGAGGAGGCCGGCGACGGGACGGTCTTCCTCGACGAGGTCGGCGAGGCGCCGCCGGCCATGCAGGCGAAGCTCCTGCGCGTCCTGCAGCACGAGGAGGTGAAGGCCGTCGGCGCCGACAAGGTGCGGCCCGTACGAGCCCGCATCGTGGCCGCCACGAACCGCCCGCTCGACGTGGAAGCAAAGGCGGGACGCTTCCGGACGGATCTCTACTACCGGCTCGCCGTGCTGCCGCTCCGGATCCCTCCGCTGCGCCATCGCGCCGCCGACATCCCACGCCTGATCGAGCACTTCCTCCACCGCTTCGAGGCGCGCGAAGGGCACGAGACCCACGGTCTCGACGTCGACGCGATGCGCACGCTCCAGGCCTACCCGTGGCCGGGAAACGTGCGCGAGCTGGAGAACGAGATCCACCGGCTCGTCCTCTGCGTCCCGCAGGGGCAGCGCATCCGCCGGCATCACCTCGCGCGCCGCGTCCGCGACGCCGACCCGGCGGCTCACGAGGAGCCGCTCGACCGCGTCCTCGCGCGTGTCGAGATCGCCCTCATCCGGCAGCGCCTGCGCGAGAAGCCCACCAAGACCGCCGCGGCCCGAAGCCTCGGCATCACGCGCGAGGCGCTCTACGCGAAGATGCGACGCCTCGGCATGCGGGCCGACGGCGCCAGCAGCCCGCCGGTCTGAGCCGGCGGGAGCCCGTCAGGCACCCTGATGTTCGCGGCCGAGTCCGCGCGTCATGTGCACGTCGTCCTGCTCGAGAACGCGGTGCACCAGCCGTACGAGGGTGTCGGCAGGCGTCGCGATGTGGCACCGCGCGCCCCCGTGCACGAGCCCGACGACCTCGGCGACCACGTCGACCAGCGGCGCACCGGAGTCGCCGGGCACGCCGGCGATGCTCGTGAACAGCGCGTTCGGCAGATCGGGAAGCGACGGGCAGCGACCGATCCTGTCGAGCCGTGCACTCTGGAACCGCGGCCGCGACGGATTGCCCTCGAAGTACAGCACGGTGCCCGGGATCTGCCGGCGCCGAACGATCGGCAACGGCTCGACGTCCACCGGGTCCTCGAGGAAGAGCACGGCCTGGTCCGCCGCTTCGTCGCTCGCGACCACCCAGGCGATGCGCGTCACGTCGTTGGTGAAGCGCACGTGCAGCTTCTGCACGCCGGCGTCGATGCAGTGCCGCGCGGTCACGACGATCTGATTGCTCTCGGCCAGCACACCGGAGCAGCCCGGCGGGTCGATCTGCACGCTCGCGGCATGGAGCGCGCGCCGGAGCGTGCCGGGCGTCGCGGTCGGCACGGCGGGCGTCGCGAGCAGCAGGAGCGCTGCTACCCCGGCGGCGAACATGCACCAATCTTGCGCCGTGCGGCCGCGGGAGGGAAGTGGCTTCGTTGCCGGGACGCCGTTTGACCGTCCATCGCCCGGGTGGTAGCCCGAGCGTGGCTCGCGGCCGGATGGACCCTCCGCTCGCCGCAGACCGCATGCTGGCGAAGAGCTGGACAGAGGCCGAGCCGACGGCGTTCGCATCGGCGGCATGGCGGCCGCGCCTCGCCTCGATCGCGATGGTTCTCGGCACCGCCGCGGTCTACGTCGTCGCGGCGAATCTCGGGCTCCGGCTCGCGCTCGTCGCCGACCAGGTGACGCTCGTGTGGCCGCCCACGGGCATCGCGCTCGCCGCGCTGCTCGTGCTCGGCAACCGCCTCACGCCCGGGATCGCGCTCGGCGCGTTCGTCGCCAATATCACGCACCACGAGCCCGTCGGCACCGCCTGCGGCATCG
>VBKG01000618.1 GCA_005879585.1 Deltaproteobacteria bacterium
CCTTCTTGGATCCGGATGTGGCGCCATCGATTACTTATACGTACTCGGTCGATGCCTTCGACCTCGCGAACGATCATTCAGCGCAGTCGGCGGCGCTGACGGTCACCACGCCGGCCGAATCACCCGAATTCATCCAGGGAGCGGCAGCCTCGACCGCCAACCGCCTCCCGTCGTACACCCTCAACCTGACGGAGCCGGTTGCGTCCGGCGACCTGCTGGTCGGCTGGTTCGGTCAGTTCAACGCTCCGGGCGAGGTACAGGTCTCGGACAACGTCAATGGCCCTTGGACGCGCTCGGTCTCGACGACGTGGAACGGCGCAGGCGACATCGCCCTCCTCTACCGCGAGAGCTCTGCCGCGGCGCCATCGGGCCTGGTGATCACGGTATCAGCGTCCGCTCCCGCCTTTCTGCAAGAGACGGTCGCAGACTTCAGACATGTGGCCACGGTGGGAGCGCTCGACCGAGCCCTGATAGCGCAAGGCGTGGGAACCGACGCCAGTGCGGGTCCGACCGCCGCGGTCCCCGCCGGCGAGCTGGTCGTGGCGGCCGTCCTCACCGCCGGCCAGCCGGCTTGGGCGACTCCGGGAAGCAGCCAGAGGGTGCCGTTCGTCCTCGACGTGCAGAACGGCAGCGCGTCCTCCGACCTCGAGGACATCCTGTCCGCCGCCGACGGCGCGCAGCAGGCGAGCCTGACCCTGGGCAGGGCCACCAACTGGTACATGGTGCTAGCCACCTTCTTCCCACCGACGACCGCCAACCCGACGTCGACCACGACGACGCTGACCACGACCACCACGAGGCCGTCGACCACGACGACGTCGACCACCACGACGTCGACCACCACGACGTTGGCTACGACTTCCACCACGACGACCACGAGGCCGCCGACCACGACGACGCTGGCCACGACCACCACGACGACGACCACGACCACGCGCGTGCCGACCACCACGACGTTGGCTACGACCACGACGACGACCAGCACGACGTTGCTGCCGTTGCCGTGCAGCGGGTTGTTCCCCGTGTGCCTTGGCGCTTGCCCCGCGGGGCGGGTCTGCACGGCCGACCATCTCCTGGGGCTGTGCGTCTGCCGGTGAGCGGTGCACCCGGCGAGAGCGAGAGGTGGGCGGCTATCGGTGCGGCACGCGCCGCGCAGGCCGAGTTCCCCCATCTTCCGGTAGAGCGATTTGCCGATCGGCCCAGCTGGTCGAACTCGCGCGCGCGGCACGAGGTAGCGATGGTTCGCCGCCGTGGCGACCGTCGCATAGCGTGGCAGGAACTCTGACGCTCGCCCACGGCGCTCGCCGGCCGGTTCGCCGTCTCGGATCCCTCTCCGGAGCTTCATAATATACGGCTCGGCAGAGGGCAGGGCGCTCCCGCTCCCCGGTGATTCTCTTACCTCAATCAAGGCCTTCAACCG
>VBKG01000001.1 GCA_005879585.1 Deltaproteobacteria bacterium
GACGGCTGTCACCCCCTTCCCCGAGGTCCGTACACGCTCCAAGAAGCGGCGCGTCAGTCCCGCGCGCGGGTCTTGCGGGAACGCGAGGTCGATGACGAACGGGCCCGAGTCGATGAAGACAAACCGCGGCTCCATGCTCTGAACTCCTCGTAGGATGAGAAGGGCAACGGGCGCCTGCGGGCGTTGACCCGAAGGGTCTCAAGCAGCGCATCGTCTTCAGACTCTCGGGGCGCGGCGGTCGCCGGAACGACGAGAGCAAACGGCTTGCCCCTGCGCGTAATCAAGACCTGCTCGCCCTGCCCCACCGCGCGCAGAGCGTCGCCGGTGCGGTTCTTCAGCTCCTTCGCGGTCATCGTTCTCATAGCTACTTCAGAGTAGCTCCTTACTCGGCGCCGGACAACCGGTTTGCTCCCGGGTCGCCGCTGCCCGCGCGATCCGCCCGGCGGTCCCCCTTGCGCCATCGGACATCGGCGCAACGCCGTGTTTCGGATGCTCGTTGCGCGTGCCCGCGGGCCATGAAGGACGCGGGCGCTGTCCTTCGGGCCGACTCGGCCCCGGCACACGCCTCGCTCGTTCGCCGCCTGTGGGCGCCGCCACGTATCAGCCCAGGGCCGCGGAGGGCACCGACTGCCTCGGCACGTCGAACCGCCAGGGCGCCGTCTCGGTACAACTCAGTCGCTCTTTGGCCTTGAACTGCTCGGGGTCGTTCTTGAACGGCGTTGAGTTAGACCGCTTGCCAGCAGATGGGCGCGTCCTTGCGCAGGAGCCGCGCCGTCACCGGCGTCGTGAGCGGGAGGGCCGGGAGGCCGAGAATTGCGCCCTTCCCCGTCGCCCGAAGCTGGCCCGGCCGGCGTCGCAGGCTTTGAGTAGGGCGGACCCGTGGACCGAGCCGGGTCAGCTAACCCCGCCGCCGCCCTCGGTAGCGGGCGGACCCGGGATCGCGGCGGACACGGGCGCGTCGCACCGGACGCTCACCGCAATCCCGCGCCGGCCGAGCCCGGCGAGCGCATCGCGCACGCTCGCCACGTCCACCGTGCCGGCCTCGGCCGGAAGCGTCACTTCCAGGTGCGTTCCCGGTCTGGCGCCCATGGCGTCCTCACGGATCGTCTGGATCACATATGCGGTGAGCGCGTCCACGCGCTCCAGCGTCGCTTCGCTGGCGCCCGGCGGAACCAGCCGCGACTTGACGCCGAGCCCCGGCGTCAGCACGAGCTCGCGCGCCCGCCCTCTCTCGACCGATTCCATGACGGTCTCCAGGAGGTCGCGATAGCTTCGCACCTCGTCCATACGGTGCCGGGTCAAGGTGATCCCGAAAGTCGATTCGATGACGACGGCGAGCTCCATCAGGTCGAGGGAGTCCGCGGCGAGGTCGTCGATGAGCGACGCCTCGGGGACGAGCTCGTCGGGGCCGACGCCGAGCAGGTCCGCCACGAGGTGGCGCAGATCGGGCTCGGTACCGGCGTGAGGTATCTCGCCCTCGGGGTCCCGGGCCGAAACGCGGGTCGTGCCGGTGCCGCGATGGGCGATCGGCGTGGGCGCCGTCCGTGCCTGCGCAGGACCGAGGATGGTTCCCGAGACGCCGAGCAGGAGCGCTCCCGAGCGAATTGCCCCACGCATGGACCGCATGATCATCCCTCCCCACTCTGCACGGGAACCGGTGACGGGGAGCCACCGTCGCACCGACGCTCCGCTGTCTCGTCGCGAGCCGACCGTGAGCGTCGAGGTCGGGGACATAGGACCGGGCTGCATATGGAGCAAGTAGATAATTTCGTGGTGATCGTTCGATTTTCTCGAACCGAATCCCGCGTGGCTGTTGCCGGCGAGCGGCGGCGCTGGCATGGAGGGTGGCGCCATGGAGTGGCTCAACTACCACCACCTTCTCTACTTCTGGGTCGTGGCGTGTCACGGGAGCGTCACGCGCGCCGCGGCGGAGCTGCGGCTGGCCCAGTCAACGGTCAGCACCCAGCTGCGCACGCTCGAGGAGGTGCTCGGCGAGAAGCTCTTCGCGCGCACCGGACGGCGGCTCGTGCTCACCGACGTGGGCCGGCTGGTCTTTCGCTACGCCGACGAGATCTTCGGTCTCGGACGAGAATTGCTCGAGACGGTGAAGGGCCGGCCGACCGGGCAGCCGATGCGCCTCACGGTGGGCATCGCCGATGCGGTGCCCAAGCTGATCGCGTACCGGTTGCTTGGGCCGGCGCTCACGGGCGCCGAGCCGGTGCGCATCATCTGCCGCGAGGACAAGCCGGACCGCCTGCTCGCCCAGCTCGCCGTCCACGGGCTCGACCTCGTGCTCAGCGACGCGCCGATCGGACCGACGACGAAGGTCCGCGCTTTCAACCACCTGCTCGGCGAGTGCGGGGTGACCTTCTTCGCGGCCCCGGCGCTGGCGCGAACCTGCCGGCGAGGCTTCCCGCGCTCGCTCGGTGGCGCACCCATGCTGCTGCCGACCGACAACACGGCGCTGCGGCGGTCGCTGGACGACTGGTTCGAGAGCGAGGACATCCGTCCCCGGGTGGCGAGCGAGTTCGAGGACAGCGCGCTGCTGATGGCGTTCGGACAGGCGGGGATGGGCCTCTTCCCCGCGCCGTCCGCCATCGAACGGCAAGTGCGCAGCCAGTACGGTGTCGTGGTGGTGGGGCGGCTGGACACCGTCCGCGAGCGGTTCTACGCGATCTCGGGCGAGCGGCGGCTGAAGCATCCGGCCGTCGTCGCGATCTCAGAGGCGGCGCGCCAGCGGGTGTTCGGGTGAGCGGAACGCTGAGCGCGTCGCCGCCGCTCAGCCTCATTGAGGCCCTCCTACCAGGCCTTGTGATGGCCACAACAAAGAGCCATCTTGGAGTTTATGGCCATGCAAGCGAAGATCTCGGAGCTGAAGAACCGGCTCAGCTACTATCTCGCCCGCGTACGGCGGGGCGAATCCATCCTTGTGCTCGATCGCGACCAGGTGATCGCGCGCATCGAGCCCGCCGGCGGCGTGCGCTCGCGCTCGACCGACCACTCGGGATGGCTCGACGATCTCGAACGACGCGGCGTCGTCCGCCGGGGGGACGGGCACCTGCCGCGCGGTTGGCTCGAGCGTCGGCCCAAGATCGACGCCAACCTCGTGCGTGCACTTCTGAAGGAGCGAGAAGAGGGTCGATGAGATTTTGGGACAGCTCCGCGCTGGTTCCTCTGCTGGTGACGCAGCCACTTTCCTCCAAGACCGACAAATGGGTGGCCGAAGACGGAGAACTCGCGGTCTGGACCCTGACGCCGATCGAGCTCGCGTCGGCCGTGCTGCGCCTCGTTCGCGAGGGCGCCCTCCAAGAGACGGCGGCGAACAAGGCCGAGTCGCGCATCGATGAGCTCCTGGGATCGTGTCACGTGGTGATCGACGTCGAGGCCGTCGAAGCGCAGGCGCGTCGCCTCCTGCGCCTGCATCCGTTGCGCGCGGCCGACGCGATGCAGCTCGGGGCCGCGTGGGAGTGGGTCGCGGGCCGTCCAACCGGTCGGATATTCCATACACTCGACACTCGACTTGCGCTTGCGGCCCGGCGCGAAGGCTTCCGCGTCATCCCCGAGCCGCGGTAGGGCGTGCCTACGGCGTCGGGAGATGATCCCGTCCCGCGCCTCGACGGCTCAACCCGACAGAACTAGCATCATCGCGGCTGCAACTGCGCGCCTCATGACCCTCATTCCGTCCCTCCTTGGGCTGTTTGTTAGCTTGCTGCTCGAGCGCTTGCTCCGCGACGGCGTCGGGCAGGATAGTCCGCGTCGGATGGCCGTTCCTGACTGGCAAGCCCGCGGACGTCGAGCCGAATCTCCGGTGGTCGGCGTGCGACGTCTCGGCGGTACATCGAGCGTGATCGCCGCCGCGCTGCTCGCCAGCGCGCAGCCCACCGCAGCCTTCGTGTTGGGTGGCGGCTCTCCTGACGGAGATTGCCGGGTGGCGTTCGGTGGCGTCGACGCGACCGCCGGTGCCAGTGGCGTCGTCTGCGCGGACGGCGCTCCGTGCGACGTCGACGGCGTCGCCGACGGGGCATGTCACTTCTCCGTCAGCGTGTGCACGGCGGTTCCGGTCGACGGCTGCATGCCGACGACGATCGACCGAATCAGCGTCGCCGGGTTGCCGCTCGAGTCCCCGCCGCTCCCGAGCCACACGGAAGCCTGTGGGACGGCGATGACCGTCACCGTGCCGGTCGAGACGGCGATGGGCGCGACTCTCCTCGCCAGCGGCGGAGGCGGGCTCCGCGACGTCGACTACCTCAATCTCTGTTGCCGGTCGGATACGGAGCCCCTGGCGGCGGCGCGCTGCGCCCTGGGAGTGGATCCGCGGATGATCGCCGGATGCACGACCGCCCGCGTGCCGGCGCTCGTGGCCGCGGAATTCGCACACGCGCGGCGGCTGATCGAGCGGGCGGCCACCGAACCCGCACGCTCGCGTCGCTTCGTCCGGCGAGCGAAGCGCGTGCTCGCGCAGATGCGAGACCGCGGCCGGCGCCTCGCGGCGAAGGACGATTGCGGCGATTCCGTGGCGCTGGTTGCGAGCCACGCGCTCTCCACCCTCGGTGCGCAGTGATCGCGGGAGAAAGCTTCAACGTCGGCGCCGGAGCGCGTCGTCGAGGAGAGGGCGAAACGCGACGGTCTCGGCGCTTTCCTCGCACGCGGGCACGGCACGGAGCCACTCGACGTACGCGGCGGGCAGCCCGTGCTCGCGCGCGCCGGCGATGAGACACGCCAGATAGCGCGTGGACGGGCGGAGAGAGACGTCGCGCCGGTCCGACGCGAACGTCTGCGCGCCGACCTTCGTCGCCCGTGAAGTCAGTGTCTCGGCGACGACCTCGACCCGCCGGTAGTTCCCGATGAGCACGCCCTCGCTGAGATCGAGGTGGTCGAGCTCGACCGTGCGGATCTCGTAGAGGACGCCCAGCACGGCGGCCGCGTCGTCGGGCACGATGTTCGCGAACCCGTGGCCCACCGGCACGATGCCCGGCTTGTCGAGCACGAGCCGCCAGCCCGGAACGCGCGCCGGCACGGCGCGCCGGTACGCGATGCCGCGCCGGCCCGAGAACGTCGCCGTCTCCATGTTCGAGCCGTACGCGAAGTACCAGACGATCGCGCCCGGGGACTCGACGTCGGGACCGTCCGTCACGGGCGAAGCCTACTACGGGCCCGGCGAGGCGTCTGCCCCATTGCATGCACGAGCCGCGTGCAGGTACCGATGATCCGCATGGCGCACGAGGGCACCAGCCGCGTCGGAAACGCCTCGGTCCACTGGCGAAAGGACGGCAGCGGCCCCGCTGTCGTCTTCCTCCACGGCTTCCCGCTCGCAGGCGAGACCTGGGACGCGGTCGTCCACGACCTTCGCGATCGCTTCACCTGCTATGCGCCCGACCTGATCGGCCTCGGCCGGTCTCACAGCACGGCCGACGACGACTACTCCTCGCCGGGCCAGGCCCGTACCTTCCAAGAACTCCTCCCGCAGCTCGGCGTCGCTCGCTACGCGCTCGTCGGCAACGACACGGGCGGCTGGATCGCGCGAGAGCTCGCCCTCATCGACAGGCAACGCGTCTCGCACCTCGTCCTCACCAACACCGAGATCCCGCGCCATCGCCCGCCGTGGATTCCGATGTACCAGGCCCTGGCGCACGTCCCGGGGTGCGGAGCCGTCATCGGGCAGGTCCTCAAGTCATCCGCCTTTCGTCGATCCTCGCTCGGCTTCGGCGGCTGCTTCCACGACCCCGGCCGCATCGACGGCGACTTCCGCGTCCGCTTCGTCGACCCGCTCCTCGCATCGCCCGCCCGCATGGACGGCGTGATGCGGTTCCTGCGCCAGATGAAGTTCTCGCGGCTCGATCAGTTCGAACGCCTCCATGCGGAGCTCACGATGCCGACGCTGCTCATCTGGGCCGCCGACGACCCGACCTTCCCCGAGCCGCGGGCGCGCGCCATGGCGGGGCAGTTGCCGAATGTCGCGGGCTTCCACTCGATCCCGAACGCGAAGCTGTTCTTCTACGAGGAGCATCCCGCGGAAGTCGCGCGGCTCATCGGGGAGTTCCTCACGAGCTAGGAGGCCGGACGCGAGAGTGGAACGCTCGGTGACCCGCGCGCGCCGCATGTCGCGGCCGGCGAAAGCCGGCGCGACAGACGAGGTACGGCCCGCCCCGCCGACGCCTCTGTGGCGATGCCTGTCCAGCACGCCGAAGGCTGGCGGCTTCACCGCTGCGGCGGCATCCGCCGATCGAGCGATGCGCGCCGGGCGCGTACCCCGCATGCCGCGCTGGCTTCGCCAGCCGCGGCACGGCAGTCGCGCGTGGTACTGTCCCGTCACGCTCGCGTCTGGCTCCGACCCGAGACATGAGTCTCGGGTCGCGCTCCTAGGCCGCGCGCTCGGCCTTCGCGGGCATCGCCGTTCCCGTCACGGCGCGAGTCCGCAGGGAAAGACACCGTCGTTGTTGCCATCAACTTCGGCGAGCGTCGCCGCCGCGAGCGCGTCGATGGTCGCCGCGTCCAGGCATGAGGGGCATATCCCGAGCGCAACCAGCTTGTCGCGTTGCTGGTTGTACTTGTCGAGCGCGCCCTTGTGCGAGATGGAATCGGTCTCCTCGCACGCCTCCTCGTCGAAGTCCACGCCGATTGCGAACGCGTGGTTCATCTTCTCGTGGCACTTGGTGGCGTACTTGTAGAGGCGCTGGACGTTCTTGGAGACGGCCACCTCGCACTTGAGGACGTTGTACGAGGCGGGCACCGACCCGCTGTCGTCATCGCCGATGGCGTCGCCGGGGTCGCAGAAGAAGCTGCCGTTCCGCGCATCGAGCGACGTCGGGCCGGTGCCGAACAGCTCCGCCTCGCGTGCGCTCGCGGCGCTCAGCTGAGCCGGATCGCAGCGGCCGGAGGCGGCCAGCGCGGCAAGGAGGTCATCGAGCTTCTCCTTGGCCGAGTGGCCGTTGCCGTTACCCTCCTCGCAGTTCTCCTCGGAGTTACCCGCCCCGGTCACCGACGCGCCCTGAAAGCGCTTCGTGACCTGGGTGATGTGACACTTCATCACCCCGAGGATGGCCTTGGCGATACCTCTGCCGATCGCCCTCGAGCATTTCTCGTGATCCGGCGTGTTCGACACGCAGCCCGGATCATCCGCCGCACAGGACGAGTCGCCCCCGTCGCTGCAGTCGAAATGCTGCCCGGGTCCTGGCGTCGTCGCCTGGACGCCGGCGGCGGTCGCCAGCAGGAAGCTACCTACCGCCATGGCCGGCAGTGCTTTCATGACACCCCCCCTTGCTTCACGTTCGATGTCTGTCCGAACCGTGCACAGCACTTTGCGTGCCGCGCGCCAAGGAGGTCCGACGTCATCACCCATCGGAATGGGGTCTTCAGCCCGTGACGCGCCGTTCTGCTCGTTCACGGTAGGACCGTTCGCTCGCGCGTTGACGTGAGGCCGAAACTGCAGAGCTAGTGCCCGGCGTTCACGAGCGCGGCGACAGTGAACCCGACGTCAGGCGTCGAGCGGGAACGGGCGACCAAAGTGCCGCGGCTTCCAGGGTTCGCACATGGCGCCACAGGCTCATGCTCAGCATCGGCGACTGCTCGACGAAGCGTTGCCCGACGTCGAGGCTGAGCAAGGTGAGATCGCTGCGATCGATCGGAATGAGGCCGAAGAGCAGGATCCAGCTTCGAAACAGCGGATTTCCCGGCTCGATCGGCACATCGCCGATGCTCTTCACGCCGCGCGGCGCCGTCATCCTGAGGATCGGCCAGAGCTCTCGCGAGATGCCCTCCATGGAAGTCACCCACGCCCAGACGCGGTCCCGCGGCGCGGACAGCTCGGAGCGAAACGTGAGCTCGACCTGACTCATCCCACCCATGGCTTCGCCGCACCGACCCTGTTAGAGCGGCCGCATGCGTTCACTGGCCCTCGTGCTCTCCGCCTTCGCCACCGCCGCCCTCGGGGCGGACAGCATCGGCCGCGACGCCGTCGGGCCACGCACGGTCCGGCTCGCCTACGAGGCGCGGCTCACGCCGCCGCCCGGCACCGAGCGGGTCGAGCTCTGGCTGCCGTTGCCGCGGGAAGAGAACCAGGCGGTTCGCGAGCTGAAGCTTACCGGAACCGGTCGCGTGACGGTGATGCGCTTGCCCGAGTCCGCCGACCGGGTCGCATGGGTGCGCGTCGAGAAGCCGCACGAGCCGGTGGTGCTCGGCATCACCGCGCTCGTGACGCGGCAGGAGCTGCACACCCCCGTGTCGGCGAGCCGCGCACTCGTGGCCGACGTCGACCTCGCCGCGTACGCCGCGGAGCTCGGCGGCAGCCCGTCGGTGCAGATCAACGACGGGGTCCGCGCGATCGCACGCCGGGAGACGGCGGGGAAGCCGACCATCGTCGCCCAGGCGCACGCGCTCTAC
This sequence comes from Deltaproteobacteria bacterium, assembly GCA_005879585.1. GTDB lineage: Bacteria > Desulfobacterota > Binatia > DP-6 > DP-6 > DP-3. The sequence continues at coordinate 8,380 of VBKG01000001.1, forward strand.
GATTGGGTCTTCGACCACATGCAGTACGACAAGAGCGTGCCGGGATGGGGGCTCGGCGACATCCCGTACTGCCTGAAGGTCGGCAAGGGAAATTGCACCGACTTCCATACGCTGTTCATCGCACTCGCGCGATCCGCCGGCATCCCCGCGCGCTGGAACATCGGCTTCCCCCTCGCGTACGGCGAGGGCAAAACCGACGCCGGCGACCAATCCGTGGCCGGATACCATTGCTGGGCCGAGTTCTACGCGCCCGGCGCCGGCTGGGTGCCGGTCGACATCTCCGAGGCTCGCAAGCACCCCGAGCTGAAGGATTACTTCTTCGGCAACCTCTCGGGCAACCGCGTGCTGTTCACCCGCGGCCGCGACCTCGTGCTCGACGGCAAGCCGCTCAACTACCTCATCTACCCGGTGGCGCACGCGGACGGGAAGGACATCTCCGGGGTCGAGTGGAAATTCACCTACCGCGACGTTCCCGACGCCGAGCTGACACGGATGGCCGCCGGACGGTAGCGACCGACGCTCGCGCCGATTCATTCCGTGCCGCAGCGTTCCGAGGACAGCCGGAAAGATCGCAGCGCGTGCGGCGGCACCACCGCTTCGAGCCGCCCGTCGACGAGCCGGAGGGGCGGCCCGTCGGCTGTCTCGTCGAGCCGGACAGGGGCGACCTCCGACACGGGAAACCCGAGCACGGTCGTCGACGCGACCGGCGCATCGGTCGGGTTGAGGAGGCGGAGGATCATCCCCGGGCCGCTCGCCGCCGGCTTGAGCGCGCTCACGACGATCTCGCGCGGCGACACCTCGAGGAGCGGCCGATCGGGAGCGACCAGCGGCGTGTCGCCCGCCGGCACCGCGCGCAGCCCGAGCTCGGCGTCGCGCGCCGTGCGCGGGTCGACACCGGCGAACAGCGACAGAGCAGCCTCGATCGTCTCGAGACACTGTGCGCCGGGAACCGCGATCAGCGGCCCGGCGGGCCGGGGGCGGCTCCGGACGTCCATGCGCGCGAGCCACCCGACGGCGCGCACGAGCGTCACCGCGATGACGCCGTCGGCCGTGACCTCCGCCTCCGGAAGCCCCGGGGCGGCGACGGTGAGACCGTTCGCGCAGACGAAGCCGTGGTGGGGAAACGTCGCCGGCGCCGGATGCACCCAGCGGCTCGCGTCGCGCGGCGCGGTGGCGCGACGGGCCACGTCGAACGTGGTGGCCGCCTGCAACGAGGTGACGGGTCCGCCGGTCGGAAAGAGCAGGCGCAGCCGGTGGTCGCGCGCCGTGTTGGCGAGCCGCACGTGGAGGTCGACACGCTCGGTGCCGGGCACGAGCCGCACGGCTATCTGTACCGGGAGCGGCACAGATTCGGCCCCGCGCCGGCGGCGATCCGTGCTGAGTGCCGCCGGTACCGACAGCACACGACTCACGAACAGATGCCGGACGCCCGTCGGATCGAGCCGGCGACGGACAAGGACGGCGGTGAGCGCCACCTCGCCGTCGCGGACGGCGTCGAAATCGTACGCATCGCCGCGGTCGCCCGTGTCGTCGAGGGCGGTGAGGCCCGCGTACCGCCGGTCGCCGAAGCGAACGGCGAGCGTACCATCGTCGGCGACCGTGACGCCGATCGAGCCACACGAGATCTCGCGGCCGAGGTCCTCCTGATCGGCATGGCGGCTCGACGGCGCGAGCCGGAACCGGCGCCAGCCGAAGGCCGGCACGTCGGCGGCCACGAACTCGATGCTGCGCGGGGGAACGTCGGGGAGCAGCCAGATGCGCTCCGGTCCGTCGTCGACGGCCAGCCGCGCCGGCTGCCCGTCAACCGTGTAGCCGTCGGCGGTGAGACCCACCTGGAGCCAGGGATGGACCGCCACCTCCCCTCCGGAGCGAAACTCGATCCAGCTGTGCGGCACGGGAGCGAACCGCACGACGTCGGTCCGCACGTGGGGCGACGGGTTGAAGACGCCGACCTCGAATGCCTCGCTCCATGGCGACCGCCGCTCCGCGCCGAGGCCGGCCAGCCGCTCGAGCATCCGGGTCGCAGTCTCGCCGCCGAGCTCCTCAGCGGCATCGTAGCGCGCCTGCATCTGCTCGTGGACGCGGTCGAGCGAGCACCCGCCGATCGAGTCGTGGGCCTGATTCTGGAGGAGCGCGCGCCAGGCCGCGCGCAGCGACGGTCGCTCGTCGGGCGCGCCGAGCGCGGCGCCGAGCGCCGCCCACGGCTCGGTCCACCCCTCGAGCAGCGCCTCGGCGCGGCGGTTCCGGAGCTTCAGCGGCAGCCGGGCCGACCACACGCCGGGCAGCAGGTTCGCCGTGCGCGCGCCGACAAGATCGCCGCGAAAGGACGCCGCCGGAGCGGGCAGCAGGGAGGCGAAATCCTCCAGGAGCCCGCGCGTCACCGTCCACCCCGTCGCGTGCGCCAGCGCATCGGCGACCGCGCCGGCCTGCGGTTCGGGGAGCGCGTGGTCGAACCCGTTCATCAGCAGGACGGGGCCGTCCTCGCCGGGCCCCGCGAGCGCGCGCGCGAGCTGCTCGAGGCGGTGCGTGGCGGCGTGCGGGTCGACAGGCAGCCCCGAGGCCGCGAAGTAGCCTTCCGCCAGGTGGTACGCCATCACCGCGCTGCCGTCGGGTGCCGTCCAGAGATACGCCGCAGGCAGCGCGTGCACCTCGTCGTCGGCGCCGCGCCAGTGGACGAAGGGGCCGAGACCGAAGCCGGCGAACAGCTGTGGAAGCTGCGCGGGATGGCCGAACGAGTCGGGACAGTAGGCGACGCGCGACACCGATCCGAGCACGCTGCCGGTGCGGCGTCCCTCGAGAAGATTGCGGACGTGCGCCTCGCCCGATGGGAGCAGCGAGTCCGGCTGCACGTACCACGGCCCGATGGCGATCCGTCCCGCGCGGCACGCGGCTTCGAGGTCGGCGCGGCGTCCGGGACGGATCTCGAGGTAGTCCTCGACGATGATCGTCTGGCCATCGAGCAGGTAGCGGAACCCCGGGTCCTCGGCCACGAGATCGAGGACGCGGTCGACCAGGTCGACGAGGCGCGCACGGAAGGACTGGAACGTCCGGTACCACTCGCGGTCCCAATGCGAGTGCGAGACGAGGACGCACTTCATCGCCGGTCGGCGGTGTACCAGAGCGCGCGCGACCTTCAAACCCGCACGGATTCAACCCGCGGCGGCGACCCGGCTCGGCGCCGCCGCGTCCCGGCGCAGCACGTGACGGTAGACGTCGACCAGCCGCGCGACGCTCGCCTCGAAGGCATAGTCCCGTGCCATGGCCCACGTCCGGTCCCGCGCGGCGGTCAGCGCGCCAGGATGCTCGACCTGAAAATCGAGGTGGCTCGCGAGATCGGCGGCGTCACCGCTCGCGAAGCGGAACTCGGGGCCAAGGGCCAGATCCGACGCCGCGCTCTCCGGACTGTCGGCCACCAGGACCGGCAAGCCGCAGCTCATCGCTTCGAGCACCGCCATGCCCTCGAGCTCGACCTCGCTGCAGTGCACGAGCAGGTCGGCCGTGTTGTACAGCCGCTCGAGCCGGCGGTCGGACACGAAGCCGATCTCCGGTGGGTGGGGCAGCCGGGCCGCCGCACGCCGGAGCTGGCGCTCGCGCGGGCCGGCGCCGGCGACGACCAGCCGGATCCGGTCCCGGTGCTTCGCGCGGGCGAGCGCCTCGAACATGAGGTCGTGCCGCTTCTCGGGAGCGAGCCGGCCGACCATCAGCACGACGAACGTTCCCTCGTGATGCGGCTCGCGCGGCAGCCGTCGCCGCCGGATCGCCGGCGAGATGCCGTTCGATACGACGAACGCCGGCGCCGTGAGACCGTGCGACCGGAGCTTGTCCTCCGCGAACGGGCTCGGACAGACGACCGCGTCGGCCCGGTTGTAGAGCCGCCGCACCCAGAAGCGGTACATCGCGTCGGAGATCGGCCGGGAGCGGAGCCCGACGTTCAGCAGCAGGTTCTCGGGCTGCACGTGGAAGGCGGCGACGACGGGGATGTGCGCGCGCCGGGCGCGGGCGAGCGCCGCGAAGGAGAGCCAGAACGGGAACTGGAGGTGGACGACGTCGGCACCGTCGAGCGCCGCCTCGAGCGTCGACCGGCGCGGGAACGCCATGGTGAAGCCGCTCGCACGCATCGCACGGACGGGAAGCTGGAAGCCGGGGAGGACGCGCCGTGCCGGCTGCTCCTCACCGCCGGTGGTCACCACGACGACATCGTGCCCGTCGCGCAGCGCTTCCACGAAGCGGACCGCCGAGCGCGTGCCGCCGGAGACCGCGCCGTCGAAGGTGTCCGTCACGAAGGCGATGCGCAACGTATCGCTGACCTCCGTCCGCGCCACGGCCCGCATGCTGCCTCCTAGCATCAACAACCTCCCCGCATGCATGCTAGCAGAGCCACGCCGTTTAACACCAGCAACACCGGCCGTTGGGCACATGATGCACAAGCGGATCGGCGCGTTCAATCCTGCACGCCGGTGTACGGACGTGCGCCGACGCGCCGCGTTCAGCCGGGCTGCGCCGCGGGAACCACGCGGGTCACCGCGTCGGGACCGATCTCGGAACCGAACTCGGCGAGGCCCGCGCCGACGAGCGCGACGTTCGCGGTCTTTCCCCCGGTGACGCGCACGACTACACCGCCGGATTCGACCTGGAAGCTCGCGTGCACGAGACCGCCGTGGACGTCGTGCAGCCACACGAGCGGGCCGCGGTCGAGCGCCGCAGAGCCCGTGACGCCCGCCACGCGGAGGCCGACAGCGTCGTCGACGATGAGGGCCGAGCGCGCGTCGGGGTGATCGACGAGCAGCTGGACGTTGCCGAGCGTGACGTCGCGCGCGTGACGGACGTACAGCCCGAACGCGGGCAGCGTGCCGAACATCGACACGGTCGGATAGTCGTCCTCGCGCTCCGGAACATCGAGCGTTCGTGCCGACGCCCCGC
>VBKG01000002.1 GCA_005879585.1 Deltaproteobacteria bacterium
TGCACCGGGTGCAGCGCGAACACCGCCGCCGCGAGCAGCGCGCCGGGGATCGCGAGCCGCCGCAGCACGGCCCACAGCAGCGTCGCGCCGAGGCCGTGCATCGCCACGTTGACGAGGTGGTAGCCGAGCGTCGTCTCGCCCCACAGCCGGTACTCGGCCCAGAACGTGCCGAAGAGCACCGGGTAGTACTGCTGGCTTGCGCCGGGCTCGAAGAGGATGCGCCGGAGGCCGCTCCAGGTGCGCAGCGGCGGCTCCGGTAGATGCGCCACGTCGTCCCAGAGGAAGTCGCCGTGCAGCGCAGGCCAGTACGTGACCACCAGCGCCCCGGCGAACGCCGCAAGGACGAGCCACCCGCGTCGCGACCTCCGTGTGGCCATCACGCGTCGAAGTTCACCTTCCCTGCCCTATCGGAC
>VBKG01000003.1 GCA_005879585.1 Deltaproteobacteria bacterium
CGCTCGCTTTCCGCGAGCAACATCTTCCTCCGCGTGGACAACCGCGAACGCGGCCGTTAGCATGACGCAGTGCGCTTGGCGGCGATCGACGTCGGGTCCAACTCGCTCCACATGGTGATCGCGGACGTCAGCGCAGACGGGCGCATCGAGGTCGTCGACCGCGTGAAGGAGATGGTGCGTCTCGGACGAAGCGCGTTCATCACCGGCCATCTCACGCCCGAGGCGATGAATCTCGCCACGAGCACGCTCACCACCTTCGGCCGCCTGGCGCGCGCCCGCCACGTCGAACGCCTGCGGGTCGTGGCCACGAGCGCCGTGCGCGAGGCGCGCAACGGTGCCGCATTCGTGCGGCGCCTGCGGCGCCAGACCGGGCTCCCCGTGCGGGTGATCTCGGGTGCCGAGGAAGCTCGCCTGATCTATCGCGCCGCACGCTACGCCCTCGGGTTGGATGGTGGACCGTACCTCCTGGTCGACGTCGGAGGCGGCAGCGTCGAGCTGGTCCTGGTGCAGGACGGCCGCGCGCTCTGGCTGCGCAGCCTGCCACTCGGGGCCGCGCGGCTCAGCGAACAGTTCCTGCTGCACGACCCACCGCGGCCCGCCGAGGTGCGCCAGCTGGAGAAGCACCTGCGCCGGGCGATGGGCGACGTGCTCGCCGATGCACGCCGCGCGGGCGTGGTACGAGCGATCGGCACTTCGGGGACAGTCACGACGTTGGTGGCGATGGCGCGCGCCGTACGAGGCGAGCCGATCGAGCGGTTGCACGGCGCTGTCGTGCGGGCAAGGGACGTCACCCGTGTGCGCCGGCGTGTGCTGGCGGTCGGAGCCGTGCGGCGCGCGGATCTTCCCGGCATGGACGCCAAGCGCGTCGATCTGATTCCGGCGGCCGCCATACTCCTCGACGTCATTCACCGGCGCACGGGGGCGCCGGAGCTCGCCGCCTGTACCTGGGCGCTGCGCGAGGGGCTCCTCCTCGACCTGGCACGGCCACACATCGAACCGGCGCGCAGCACGGCACGCGTCCGGCGTGGTTCGGTCGAAGCACTTGCGCAGCGCTTCGCCGGGCCGAACGCGCACGGTCGGCAGGTCGCGCGCCTCGCGCTCGCGCTCTTCGACGCGGCCGCGGTCGGGCTTGGTCTGCGGCCGTCCGCCGCCGAGTTGCTCGAATACGCGGCCCTCCTCCACGACGTCGGGCACGTCGTCGACCGCGGGCGCCACCACCGCCACTCCTGCTACGTGGTGCGGAACGCCGAGCTGCTCGGCTTCGACCCCGTCGAGGTCGAGATCATCGCGCAGACGGTTCGCGGCCACCGCAAGCAGGCGCCGCGGCCGACCGATCCAGAGCTCCGAGCGTTGCCCGCCGCGGCGCGCCGGAGCGTGCGCGGGCTCGCCGCCCTGCTGCGCATCGCGGACGCGCTCGACCGAAGCCGCTTCGGCGTCGTCAAAAGGCTCGAAGCCGTCCTTCGCCCGGCTCGCCTCGTCGTCACGGTCGATCCGGGAGAGGAGAACGCCGACCTCGAGTTGTGGGCGGCGGAGCGGCGCGTCGACCTGCTGGCGCGCCTGCTCGACCGCCCGGTAGTATTCCGGGCCGGCTCGGTGCGTGCGACGCGGCGGGCGGCGCAGGCCTGATGCCGCGATGACTCGCCGCCGGCAACGTGTTCTCGTCGATCCGCACCCGTATCCGGGCCGGCTGATCGCCGTCGAAGGCATCGACGGCTCGGGCAAGTCGACCCAGCTCGTCCTGCTCGAGCGCTGGCTCACCGCGCGCGGTTACCGCGTGCATTTCACGGAATGGAACTCCTCTCCGCTCGTTCGCCGTTCGATGCGGCGCGGCAAGAAGAAGGACCTGCTCACGCCGACCACCTTCAGCCTCCTTCACGCCGTCGATTTCGCGGATCGGCTCACATACAAGATCATGCCGCCGCTGAAGGCAGGGATGATCGTGCTCGCCGACCGGTACGTGTTCACCGCGTTCGGCCGCGACGTCGCCCGCGGGGTTCATCCGGAATGGGTCCGCGGCCTTTACACCTTCGCCCCGCGCCCCGACTTGACGCTCTACTTCCGGGTGCCGATCGAGGTGTCGCTCGACCGGCTGCTCGGGGGTCGCGCCAAGCTCAAATACCACGAGGCGGGCATGGACCTCGGACTCGCTTCGAACCCGGCCGACAGCTTCCGCCTCTTTCAGAGCCGAGTACTGGCGATCTACGACGAGCTCACGGCGGAGTTCGGCATGCAGGTGATCGACGCCACCGGCGACATCATGAGCCAGCAGAAGATCGTGCGTCGGATGGCGCGGACCATGCTCCACGGCTACGACGGGCCACGCGAGCGTCGGAACGGCGATGGCGCGAGCTAAGCGAGCCACACCGTCCGCCGGGCGGGTTCCCGGGCACCCTCGGCGCGGCAAGCGTTGGTACGGGCACGGGCTGCCCTACCTGAAGCTCGGGCCGCTGCCAGGTCACCTGATCGTCATCGAAGGCACGGACGGCGTCGGACGGTCCACCCAGATCGAGCTGCTCCGGTCCTGGCTCGAGGTCGAGGGCTACGCGGTCAGCAACACGGGTTGGGCACGCTCTCCGCTGCTGTCCGACACGATCAACGAGGCGATGGCGGGCCACGAGCTCAACGTCCTCACCTTCAGCCTGCTGTATGCCGCCGACTTCGCCGACCGTCTCGAGCACCAGATCATCCCCGCTCTCCGCGCCGGCTTCGTCGTGATCGCGGATCGTTACATGTACACCGTCTTCGCCCGGAACACGGTGATGGGCGCCGACCCCGCCTGGACGCGACAGGTGTTCGGTGTCGCGTTCGTACCGGACCTCGTGCTGTACCTCGACGTCGACGTCGAGCACCTCGTGCCTCGCGTCCTCGCCGGGAAGGGGATGGACTACTGGGAGTCCGGCATGCACCTGGCGCTCGGCAGCGACATCTTCGACTCCTTCGAGCGGTACCAGCGCCGGCTCCTCGACGAGTACGATCGACTCGCGGACGAGTTCGGCTTCCTGCGCGTTGATGCGCGGCGGGGAATCGACGACATCCAGGGCGACCTGCGGACGCACATCGCGGAGTACCTGGCGCGGGCACGGTCGGCACCGCCGGCCGCGCAGGGGCCGGGCGTGCCAGGGCTGCCCGCGTCGGAGAGCGGGTGAGGCGTGGCCAGAGCCTGGCCCCGCAGCCCTCTCCTGGCACCGGACGACCCGATCGGCACCGCGGGGTGCGCCGTGCTGCGATTCCACGTCCGCGTCCTGGAGCGCGAGCGGGACGCTGCACGTGCCGGCGACGTCGCAGCCGTCCACGCGCTTCGCGTCGCCACCCGCCGGCTGCGCGCGACGCTGCGGCTCTTCGAGCCGGCGCTGCCTGCAGCGGCGCGCCAGCTCGGCGAGGAGCTCGCCTGGCTGGGTCGCAATATCGGAGCCGTCCGGGACCTCGACGTGCTCGAGGGAGCCATCTCCGCCGCCAGCGCCGACGTCGCCCGCGCGTTTCGTCCGGGACTCGGCGCGGTGCTGCAGGAGCTGCGTGCCCGCCGTCGTGCGGCGCATCGAGTACTCGTCGATGCGCTCGACGGACCGCGTCTGCGCGCGCTCGTCGCCCATGTGGGGACGGTCGCCGGCAGCCGTCGCGACCCGCTCGGTGCGGTCGTGGTCGAGCTGGTCCGGCCGCTGATGCGTTCGGTGAGACGCGCAGGACGTGACCTCGACCAGGACGCGACTCCGGAAGCGTTTCATCGCCTGCGCGTACGTGTGAAACGGCTCCGCTATGCGCTCGAGACGCTCGGCGGGCTCGGTGGCCGTCCGTTGCGGCGGATGGTCCGCCGGCTGGAAGCGCTCCAGGAGGTCCTCGGGGCGCAGCAGGACGCCGTGACGCAGGCGGCATGGCTGCGCGAGCTCGCTCGGGATGCAGCCAGCGACGTGCCCACGGTCCTGGCGCTCGGCGCGCTGGTTCAGGTTCTCGAACAGCGAGCGCGGCGGATGCGTCGGCAGTTCCCTCGCGTCTGGGCGCGCTGGGACCGGCGGCGACTCCGTCGCGAGCTCGTGCGTGCGCTCGAACGTCGCGCTCGGCACCGCCGCCCGCGGGTGCGGTTGGTCGCGGCCGCCGGATGACTCTCTACGTGCTCCGCCACGGCATCGCGGAGACCACCGCCCCGGGTGGGAACGATGCCGCACGCCACCTGACGCCACGCGGGCGCGCCAAGATGCGCGCCGCCGCGGCGGGGATCCGCGCTCTCGGCATACCGCTCGACGCGCTCCTCACCAGTCCGTTACCACGCGCCGCCGAGACCGCGCAGATCGTGGCCACCGTCGTTGGCAAGACGCCGCCGCCCCGCACGCTGCCCGCGCTCGCGCCGGGGGTCGCCCCGGCAGAGGTCGTGCGCGCGCTCAAGCCGTTTGCGCGCGACTCGCACGTCATGGTCGTCGGCCACGAGCCCGGGCTGTCCGAGCTGGCCTCCCTCATGCTGACCGGATCGACCGATGCACTCGCGCTCCGTCTCAAGAAGGGCGGTTGCCTGGCGATCGAGCTCACCTCCCTCGTGCCACCCGCCGGCGGAGTACTCCGCTGGCTCCTGACGCCACGCCAGCTCCGCCGCCTCAGGCCGTGATCGCCGGGCGCCGGCGACGTCATTACAAGAAGCGTCTTGCCGCGAGCACGCAGTCTGTAGTACCACCTCCGCCACTCCCAACAGAGCAGAGTCGCATCGGCGCCGGGGGCCAGGCGCTTGCACACGTGCCAGGGGGAAGGGAACGCGATGGGTCGGAGAAACGGCGCCGCGAACGGGTCGCGCAGGATCGAACCCGACGGCGGTATCGGCACGA
>VBKG01000312.1 GCA_005879585.1 Deltaproteobacteria bacterium
GGGCACGCCTCGCGACAAGGCGCGCGCCTGCATTGGATCAGAACGTGAGCGGGTCCAGGAACTCGAGGTTCTCGAGGCCGAGCACGCTGCACGCATTGGCGTTGCTCTGCGCGGGCAACGCGACGGCGACCGTCCCGCGCACGAGGAGGTTGAACCCGAGATCGCCGATGCCGCCTCGCGTGACGAAGCTCACCAGCAGCACGCCGTCGGACGAGCCCGCCGCGGCGCGGCCGACCGCGAACGAGCTGAGGCCGAGCTGCGTCCCGCCACGGTTCGCGACGTCGTTCGGGTCGGCGGGGCACGGCCCGGCGGTGGAGCCATCGAACCGGACGCAGTTGTTCGGGATCTGGACGACGCACGGCGTGAGCTCTGCCAGACGCTGCGCGCCGGCTACCGCTTGCTCGGGTGAGATCTTGAAGATGTTGAGAGAGCCCGTGCCGACGGCATCGGTCGTCGTGACGTAGATGATGCTGCCGTCGGGGTGCAACTGGAAGTAGTCGATGATGTCGGGGGAGATGGCGAGGGGGGTCGGACGGAGCCGCGAGAGGCCCGTGCCTGGCAGGCTCGCGAAGATCGCCGACCCGTCTCTGGTGACCTGCAGGTCGGCGGTCGGGTCGAAGTCGTCACACTCGGCGTAGCCGGCCGCGGCGGCGATGTCGGGCACGACGACGGACGCCTGACCCGTCACCTTGGAGAACGCGGTCAGCGCCTCGCGCTGATCGCGCGAGCACGGCGTAGCGGGGACGTCGACGTTGAAGAACTCCGGGACGTAGACGAGCCCGCCGGCGACGCCGTCGCACGCGATCAGCGTGGTCTCGTCGGTGGTGCGCGCCAGGATGTCGGCCGCCGCGCGCGCGCCGGTGGTCGGGTCGAACTGCAGCTGCACGATCGAGGTGCTGAGGTCGGTGCTCGCGTTCGGGTCCGGGTCGGTGAAGGTGCCGATGTCGGTCATGATGTAGAGGCCACCCGTTCCGTCGCCGCACATGTCCACCGGATCGGAGCTGAGCGACGACGACCGGCAGAACCCGCCAGGACAGTCGGCCGAGGTGTTGCACACCTGCGCCGCGCGGCTGCCGCCGATACAGGCGGACGACAGCGCGCACGTCTCGCCGGCAGCCACGCAGTCGCGGTCGTTGGCGCACAGGTCGGACGAGCCGGTGCGGTTGGCATTCTGGCAGCTGTGGAGCGAGTTGTCGGCCGGCAGCCGCGTCCCGTCGGGAAGGATGACGAACGTCGACCCGGCGAGGTCGGCGAAGAAGACCGGCTCGGAGGCGAACGTCGGTGCACTCCCGCCGATGCCGTGGGTCCAGAGATGCGCCGCCGGCCGATTGGTCGCGCAGGCCACGAGCACCAGGTGGGCGGCCTGGTGTCCGGCCACGGTCGGCGCGAACGTCACGTTCACGGACGACGACTCGCCGGCGCCGAGATTCAGCTCCGCCGCGCTCACCGTGAAGGCGCTCGCGTCCGCGGCCGGCGCCGGCAGTGCCCGGCCGACCTCCAGGCGGACCTTCAGCTGACTCGCGGGATCCGTCGAGACGTTGCGGACCGTCACCGGCAGGGCGGCGCTCGAGCCCGGCGCGACCGCGCCGAACTCGAGTGGGCCGGCGGCTTCGACCTTCAAGGTCCCGGCGGTGCGCCCCGCGTCCAGCGCCGGGCAGGCGAACACCGTCTTGTCCGTGCTGGAGGTCTGTTGCCCGTCGCTCGCGGTCAGCCGGACCGTCAGGTCGGACGCGGTATCGGGAAACACGTGCGTCGGGTCGGGCTCGTCCGAGGCGGTCCCGTCGCCGAAGTCCCAGTGATAGGTCAGCAGATCGAGGTCCGGGTCGGCGCTGCCACGGCGGGTGAACTGTACGGGGATCCCCGGGAACACGATGTCCGGCCCGCTGAGCCGTGCGACCGGCGCCTGATCGAGCGCCGGCACTGCCCGGAAGCGCACGCGGTCCACGTCGCGAAGCCGTTTCGTCCGCCCGCGTTTGGTGGGGATCGGCACGGAGCGCACTTCGAGGCGGAGGTGATTCACCGCACGTCCGTGCGGCTCGACCGCCGCCTGCTTGCCGAGCGTGCCGTCGGCGCCGGTGATCGGAACGAAACGCGACGCGATGTCGGTATGGCCGAGCCGCGCATGAAACGTCTGCGGGTCCGCCCGGCTGTCGAAGAAGACGATGACGTTGACGAAGGGGTGCGCGGACGCGCTCCCCCGGATCGGCGGCGAGGTGACGCGGATCAGGTCGTTGCGACGGTTCCGCCGCGCGCCGGCGGGCGTCGCAGGCAGCGAGGCCAGGACGGCGAGCAGCAGCACGGAGAGCCGGCACATGGGCGCGGGAGGGTACGGGATCGGCCCGCCCTCGGCAACTGATTTGCCGCGAACTCTCGCTACCTGCACCCCTCGGACAGCATGGCGAGTGCGACATCATTCGGGAAAGACCCCGTCTGCTCGTCCGTCTCGCTGAAGGGTGTCGTCGCCGGCAAGCCGTCCGATTGCCGGAGCCTGAAGGCCTGGATGCGGTCGAACTCGCCAGCCGAGACGTAGAGAACCCCGTCGTCGCTGACCGCCATGCGCACGGGGCTCGTGCGGACGTCCTGCTTCGTCTGTCGCGTCGGCTGGCGCCGGAGGCGGCCGTCGGGCTTCAGGCGGTAGGCGTCGATGCGTCCCTTCTCGAATTGCGACGCGAGCAACGTCGAGCGGAAGAGGACGACGTCGACGTACGCGAGCACCGGGTCGGTGCGGCTGAGCGGCCGCTCCCACCGCAGGCGCTTCCCGACCTTCACCGGCGGGGGGAAGAGGCCGTCGGCCTGCAGGAGGAAGGCCTTGATCCGCTTCGTGCCGACCTCGTCGACGTAGACACGGTCGTCGAGGAAGACGAACGACCGCGGCCGCTGGATTCGCTGCTGGTCCGAGATGGCCGGCGTCGCTTCGGGCCGCGTCTTGCCGGTGGGCGTCGTGCACTCCGCCGGATCGTGCAGGCTTCCGCCGGCGTTGATCGGGAAGATCGCGATGCGGCCCGGCGTGAGCTGCTCGCTCGCGTACAAGAGCCCGTTGCGAATGTGGAGCGCCCGATAGCTGCCGTTCACCCGGCCCTGGATGCAGCTCGTGAAGTCCCAGCTGCGAGAGGTGGCGGCTGCGATCGGATACGCGGCGATCCGGTCGGGGCCGTTCTGCGCCACGTAGAGCGTCTGGCCGTCGGCGGCGACGGCCATGTCGATGACTTCCATGGCGGGGCTCGTGATCGTCTTCGTGGCGGCCATCGGCGTGAGCGCACCGTGCGGACCGATCTTGAACGCCTCGACGCGGTCGAGCTCGCCCACGAAGAGGACGCCGTTGGCCACCACCAGACGCCGCGGCTCCATTCCGGCCGTGTCGACGTGGACGCTGGCGGCGGGCGCGAGACCGCCGCCCTCGCGGACGCAGAAGCCGTCGACGCGCGCCTGGCTCGCCGCCGTGGCGTACAGGATCGTGCCGGCGACGACGGGACGGGCGGCGAGCAGACCGGTGCCGAGGAGGCCGACGAGCGTGAGACGACGCATATGGGGCGCTGCTTATAGCAACCGGGTCCGCTCGCGTGAAGGATTGCGACGGGCCCCCGGCGCGGGATATCACGCGCCATGAGCAGCTCCCTCGTCGTCACGCGCCGCGAGGACGCGGTCCTCTACGTCGGCCTCAACCGGCCCGAGAAGCGGAACGCCATCCACCGCGAGATGCTCCTTGCCCTCGTCGACGCGGTGGCCGCCGCCGAGCGCGACCGGGATGTACGGGCCGTGATCGTCTACGGCGAGGGGCGGGTGTTCTCGGCTGGCGTCGATTTCGGCATGCTCGCGGCCGACGTCGAGGGCGAGTCGCGCGCGCCCTTCCGCACGGTCGTAGGCGAGATGCAGGCGGCGCTGTCGCGCCTCGAGGCGATCGAGAAGCCCGTCATCGGCGCGCTCCATCGCTACGTGCCCGGACTCGGACTCGAGCTCGCGCTCGCGTTCGACCTGCGGATCGCGACCAGCGACTGCGAGCTCGGCTTGCCCGAGGTCCGGTTCGGTCTCGTCCCCGACGTGGGCGGCACGACCCGGCTCGTCCGCACCGTCGGCTATGCGAAGGCGAAGGAGCTCATCATGACGGGCCGCATGATCCCGGCTTCGGAGGCGCTTGCGCTCGGCCTCGTGAACCAGGTCGTGCCGCCGGGCGATCATCTCGCCGCCGCCGCGCGGCTCGCCGGGGAGATCGCCGCGAACGCGCCGCTCGCGGTCGGGCTCGCGAAGAAGCTGATCGACCTCGGCCACGGATCCGACAAGCAGACCTTCCTCCAGATGGAGCTCCTCGCCCAGAGCATCCTCGTCCGGACCGACGACGTGCGCGAAGGGGCGCTCGCCGCAGCCGAGCGTCGCGCGCCGCGCTTCACCGGCCGCTGAGTGCCGCGATGACCGGCTGGAACGTGCTCGCGACCTCGCTCGAGGGACAGCGAGACACGCTCCTCTCGCTGCTGCGGCGGTTCGGCCGGTTCCGCCGGGCCGGGTATCGCAACGTCGTCGTCGGCCGGGTGGACGACGTGCCGGCCGTGCTCGACGGGGTGCGGGACGCGCTCGCGAGCGATCCCTTCCTGCCGAGCGTGCTCGCCAAGCTGCTGCCGATCGAGAGGACCGTACGGATCGAACCGCGCACGGCCGTCGCGACGCTCGTCGACGCCGCCGAGCCGTTCCTCGACCGCCTCGCCGGCGGCTCCTTCTTCGTCCGCCTCGAGCGCCGGGGTCTCAAAGGCCAGCTCCACACGCCAACGCTCGAGCGCGAGGTGGCCGAGCCGATCTGGCGAGCCCTCGAGCGCCGGGGCGCGACTCCCCGGGTCGATTTCGCGGACCCCGACAGCATTCTCGTGATCGAGACGGTCGGCGAGGAGGCCGGGCTCGCCGTGCTCGGCCGCGCGCTGCGCCGCGACTACCCGTTCATCAAGGTCCGCTAAGAAGCCGACCCGAGACTTCGTCTCGGGTCGGGTGTCCGAAGCGAGCATGGGGTGTCGGTGCGTCGAATGCGCTTTTTTTCGGGATTCACCCCGCCGTTCCGGAAAAGTCTGCGGCGCCGGCTCTGTCGGCCGCCGCATGGCGCGCGCGTCGGTCACCGGGCGACATTTCGGGGTCCGGCCGACCCGAGACGAAGTCTCGGGTCGATCTCCTAGAGCTGCGTCGACCCGAGGAGGTTTCCGCCGAGGCGTGCGTGGCCGACGCGCGGATCGCCGATCACGTTCACCACCGACGACTTGCCCGACGCCATCGCGCGCTCGAGCGCCGGCCGGATCTCGTCGGGACGCGTCACGTGCTCGCCGTGACAGCCGATCGCCTCGAACATCCGGTCGTAACGGAGGTCGGGAAGCATATCGAAGGGGTCGACCCGACCCTTCAGCATCGGCATCTGGTCGAAGCTCGGTCCCCAGGAGCTGTTGTTCCAGAGGACGACGACGAGGGGCAGCCGGTGCTTGAGCGCCGTCTCGAGCTCCATCGCGCCGATGCCGAAGCCGCCGTCCCCGATGACGACGATCACCTGCTTTCCCGGACGAGCGAGCTGCGCCCCGATCCCCATGCCGATGCCATGCCCGACGGGGGCCAGGGGTCCCGCGTCGACGACCTGGCCGGCGAAGCGCGCACCGAAGCACTGCGAGAGCCATCCCGACAGCGTGAAGCTGTCGACCACGAGAGTGGCATCGTCGTCCATGGCGGCGACGAGGTCGTGCACGAGGCGCGCGGGATGGATCGGCACGGCGTCGTGCACCGCGCTCGTCTGCTCGGCGAGAGCCCGATCGAACGTGGCGCGGACGTCCGCGGCCGCGCGTCGCCAGGCCGCATACGGCGCGCCGTCGAGGCCGCGCGCCCTGGCGCCGTTCAGCAGCTGGGCGAGAACGAGCTTCGGGTCGCCGGCGATCGCGATCTCCGCCGGCACGTGCCAGCCGATGCGCTCCGGTGCGGCATCCACCTGGATGTACGTGGCCGCGCCGTTCCACGTGGGTGGTCGGCCGAAGTGCTCGCCACTCCAGAACTTGAAACCGACCGCCAGCACGACGTCGGCGCCGCCCGTGAGCGGCTTCTTCCACGCGCCGCGCACGGCCAGGGGATGGTCCTCCGGGACGGCGCCCTGGGCGGCACGTCGCGTGTACACCGGGATCTCGAGCTGCGCGGCGAAGGCCAGCAGCTCCGGCGCGGCGTCGGACCAGAACACCCCGTCGCCCGCGACGATGAGCGGGCGCGTGGCGTGCGCGAGCGCGTCGAGCGCGCGTTCGACGGCGGCGGGGTCGGCGGCGCTGCGCAGCTCCGAGGGGGCATAGAGGCGCGCGCCGGGGAGCTGCCGCGCCACGTCGCCCTCCTCGTAGAGGACGTTCGTCGGGATCTCGACGACCGCCGGGCCGGGCGGCGGGCTCAGGGCGGCGCGAAAGCCCGACCGTAGATCCACCTCGATCGTGGACCAGTCGAGGACGCGCTTCGTGAACTTCGAGAACGTCCGGCAGATCTCGCTGCCGTACGCTTCCTGGAACGAGCCGAGCTGATCTTCGGTCGTCGGGTGCTGGCCCGCGATGCAGACGACGGCGCTGCCCGCGAGCCCCGCGACGCAGAGTCCGGTGACCGCGTTCGTGAGCCCGCAGCCGGCGGTGACGGACAGCACGCCGGGCCGCGCGCTCGTCCGCGCATATCCGTCGGCGGCGTAGCTGCACGATTGCTCGTGACGCATGTGGATCATCTGCACGCCGTGGTCGCGGAGGTGCGCCAGGATCGGCCAGATGTGGCCCCCGTTCACCGTGAACAGGTACCGGACACCGGCGTCGTGGAGGACACGTGCGACGAGGGCACCGCCGTCGGTGCGTGCCGCCGCCGGCCCCGCCGCCGCGCGGCCGAGCGACTCGCCCATCTTGCGCGTTCCCTCCATCGCCGCGGCTGTAGCAAGGCGAACCCGCGCGAGGCAAGCAACCGTCCGTCACGGGTAGCGGGGCGTGACAAGCGGGGGTCGCGTGACTATCGTGGCGCGGATGACGGGTCGAGAGGCATTGCTCAGCGCGTTCGACCGGCTGTTCGACGCGGCGGCCAAGAAGCTGAACGTCGCCTGCACGCCCGAGGAACGCACCGAGGCCAAGGAGCAGTTCGCGAGCCGATTCGACGCGGCGCTCGAGGTTGCCAAGGGCGTCCAGGTCGCGGCGCTTCCCGAGGAAGCGCTCGCGCAGATGGAGGCCGCGATCGAGCAGCTGTCGCCGGCCGAGCTCGCGGGCGTCATCGCCTCGATCCCGCTTGCCCAGCAGACGCACGAGATGCTGCGCGCCGTGGCCTTCCGGCAGGCGGAGCAGCGTTTGCTCGAGCATATGGCGGGTCAGGCCGATACACGCTACGGCGGGAACTGAGCGGGCTGCCGCCTAGCTTCCTCTTTTCCCTTCTGTGCGTTGACCTTCGACGAGGGCGCTGGTAGCTTGCGCGCGCCGTGGCGGAGACGCGCGCTAAGGTGATCGAGGTCGACTTCGCCGCCCGCCGCCGGGTGCGGCCGGTTCGGCGGCCACAGGCCGTGCGGATCCAGCAGCTGAGCGCCGTCCACGCGCTCCGCCGGTCGGGAGACTTCGTCGTGTTCTGGCGGCCGCCGGCGCGGCGCCACGCCGGCGAGTATCTCGGGGGACGATGGGACTGGGGCTGGACGCTGTTCGTGTGGACGAGCGATTCGGCGGTCGGCCCGGTGTGGGGCGACCTGGTGAACGGCCGGGGATACGTTCCGCAACGGATGAGCCGCTCCGGGTTCTTCGCGTTCCTGCGGCGCGCCAGCGACGTCGGCGGACTCCTCATGGACGGCGAACTCGACGGCGGTGGCCACGTGATCCGTGCCGATACGGAACAGCTGATCCGGCGTGACGAAGCGCTCGTCGCACTCGGACGCTGACGGACCTGCCGCCGTCAGGCGGCGCTGAGGTAGCGGGGATGAGGGGAACGGGACGCGTACTGATGGTGGCGGCGTGGGGCGCGCTCATCGCCTCTGCGGCGGCAGCCAGGACCCACCGGCCCGAGGCCACAACCGCCGCAACCCAGCCGGCCGCCTACCTCGTTCTCGACGCGGACAGCGGCACCGTGCTCGCCGAGCACGAGGCCCACCGCCGCTGGCCGCCGGCGTCCATGACCAAGATGATGACCGTCCTCATCGCCATGGAGCGCGTGCAGGACGGCTCGCTGTCGCTCGACACGCCGGTGCACACGTCGGCATGGGCGAGCCGCATCGGCGGCTCGCAGGTCTACCTCGCCGCGGGCGAGACCTTTCCGCTCGGCGAGATGCTGAAGGCGATCATGATCGCCTCCGCCAACGACGCCGCCGTCGCCGTGGCCGAGCACATCGCGGGATCGTCGGCCGCCTTCGTCGAGCTGATGAACGCGCGCGCGAAGGCCCTCGGTCTCGCGGACACGACGTACCAGAGCCCGCACGGTCTGCCGCCGGGCAAGGGACAGACGGCCGACATCACGAGCGCGCACGACCTGGCGGTGCTCGGGCGCGAGCTCATGAAGTTCCCGGAGGTGATGCGCTGGGCGGGGATGCCGGCCGCGGGGTTCCGGAACGACACCTTGCAGATGTCGAACACGAACCACCTGGTCCGCACCTATCCGGGCGCGACGGGCCTCAAGACGGGCTACTATCAGGAAGCCGGCTTCGAGGTGACCGCGACCGCGACACGCAACGACCTGCGGCTCATCGCCGTCGTCCTCGGCGTCGTCACCAAGCCGGGGTGTTTTGCAGAAGCGGCCCGCCTGATGAACGACGCGTTCGCCAACTATCGGGTGATTGCTGCGGCGCATCGTGCGGCGGTCGTGAGCGAGGTACCGGTTGCCGGCGGCACCGACGACCGTGTGAAGGCGCTCGCGACCGGCGACCTCCTGCTGCTCGTGAAGCGGGCCGAGGACCGCGGAATCGTCGTCGAAGCGCGCGTGCCGCGGCTGCTGCAGGCGCCGGTCAGTCGGAGTCAGCCACTCGGTGATGTGGTCGTGCGTCGCGGTGCCGAGGAGCTCGGCAAGGTCACGGTCGTCGCCGATCGGGACGTCGAGGCGACCGGCTGGCTCTCGTGGCTCTGGAACCGAGCGTTGTCGGGGCGGACGGCTCGCAGCGCGGCGCGCTGAGCGACCGGTCGAACCGCCGGCTTTCGAGCGACTTCAGGCCCGGACCGCCGCCTCCGGTGCCTCGACGCAGATGTCGTCGGGCAGCACCATGAGGGACGGACCGGAGTCGAAGTCGACGAAGACCAGGATTCGGCCGATGTTTTCGAGCGCGTAGCGAATCGTACCCGCGGTCTCGCGCGGCAGTTGGCCGCGGTGATGAGCGACCGGGCGAACCGTGCGACATCGCGTTCCGCAGAGCGTTCGGTCCATCACTGCTCATGCGTAGCAACCCGCGTACCAGCCTCGAAATCCATTGAGGCGCAGAATTCTGTGGGTCCGATAAGTCGGCATTCCCGCCACGTCGCCACGAAACCGCTCACGGCTGCGCGGTTTCACGAGTGTCGCGCGCGACGGCGGCGGGTTTGAGAGTCGAAAGGGTCGCCGGTAGCGTTCGAGCATGGTTCGCATCCGGCTTGGCCACGCCAGGCCGCACATGCACCTCGGGCGCGCGGTGCTCGGGGCGGATGGGTGCGTGCTGGCGGGGGCCGGGACGACGCTCGGGCCGGCGGTGATTCGCTCGCTCGCACGGCTCGGCGTGCGTAGCGTCGAGGTCGTGGAGGACGGCGAGGTGGCTGCGTGGGAGGAGGACAAGGATCCGATTCGCGCGCTCGCCGATCTCGAGGCACGGTTTGCCGGGGAGCCGGCAGACCCGATCCTCGAGCTCTTGAAGCAGGCGCTCGCGCGGTACCTCCAGGCGGGCACGTGCTGAGCGACGGCGAGGAGATGCGGCGCCGCGTCGAACGGCTCCGCGATCTGCCGACGCTGCCGATCGTGATCGAGCGCGTCATCGAGACGCTCGACCGGCCGGACGGCGGCCACGCCGAGGCGGCGGCGCTCATCGAGACCGACCAGGTGCTGACCGCCCAGCTGCTCCGGGTCGCCAACTGCGCCTTCTACGGGCTCTCGGGCACGATCGCCTCCGTCGGCCAGGCGCTCACGATCCTCGGCACGACCGTCGCCCGGAGCCTCGTCTGCACGACCGCGCTGCTCGACCTGCGCATCGAGCTCCGCGGCTTCTGGGAGCACTCCGTCGGCACGGCGGTGGCAGCGGGTGCCATCGCCCGCCATCTCCGCCTTCCCCATCCGGAGGAGATCTCCGGGGCCGGTCTCCTGCACGACCTCGGCAAGGTCGTGCTCTACCGTCAGGCGCCGGAGGTCTTCGCGGCGATCCTCGAGCGGGCCGCTACCGACGGCATCCGGTTCGGCGACGCGGAGCGCATCCTCCTCGGCGTCGACCACACGGAGATCGCAGGGTGGCTGCTCGCGCGCTGGCGCGTCCCCGCGCGGGTCCTCGAACCGGTCGTGTTTCACCATGCCCCCGAGCGCGCGCGGACGGCGCCCACGGAAGCCGCGATCGTGCACGTCGCCAACACGCTCGTGCGCGCATACGGCTACGGCTTCGGTGGCGACGGCCGCATCCCGGCGATCGCGCCGGCGGCGTGGGAGCGTCTCGGCCTCGGTCCGCGCGACCTCGACCGCGTGATCGCGTCGTTCGAGGCGGATCTCCTGCGCGCCTGCGAGGCGATGGCGCAGCATTGATGGAGGAGAAGCGACTCGAGCGGGCGCTGCGCGAGGCGAGCAGCGCGCTCATCCACCGTCTCGAGGAGCTCTCGTTCCTCCGTGTCGTCGGCGACTCCCTGGTCGGCGAGAACGAGCCCGATGCAGTCGCGCGGCGGCTCGTCGGTCTCTTGTGCGACGAGTTGGGCCTCGAGTTCGCGGGCTTCTGGACGGTCGACGATGCCGCCGGCGGCCTCCGCCTCGCCGCGTGCGCGCCCCCTGCGACCGCACCTGACGCGCCGCTCGTCCCCTTCACCGCGGGCCCGCTCGGCGCCGCCGTCGCGGGGACACCCGTGCGCGCCGTCGACCTCGGGCCTGACGCGGCGCTCCCGCCCGATGCGGCCGGCCTCGCCTCCTGGCTTTGCTTTCCGATCGTCGCCCGCGGCCGGACGGTTGCGGTCCTCGTGCTCGGCGCGGCGCGGACGGGCGCCATCGACGACGAGCACGAGCGGCTGCTGGCGCTCGTCGCCCCGACCGTCGCTCTGGCGCTCGAGAGCGCGACGCTCGTCGAGCGTCTCGCGTCGGAGAACCGCACGCTCCGGACCGAGCTCGGCGAACGCGCTGCGCCATGCGGTCTCGTTGGCACGAGCCCCGCTCTCCGCCGCCTCGTCGCCACGGTCGCTCGGCTTGCCGACAGCGACGTTACGGTGCTCGTGCTCGGCGCGAGCGGCACCGGCAAGGAGATGGTGGCGCGCGCGCTGCATCACGGCGGCCGTGGCCGCGGGGCGCCGTTCGTGGCCGTCAACTGCGCAGCGTTGCCGGAGACGCTGCTCGAGAGCGAGCTCTTCGGAATCGAGCGCGGGGTAGCGACGGGTGTGGAGCGCCGCGCAGGGCTGATCGAGCGTGCCAATGGAGGGACGCTCTTTCTCGACGAGATCGGCGACATGAGCCCCGTCGTGCAGGCGAAGCTGCTGCGCGTCTTGCAGGAGCGCGAGGTGACGCGCGTCGGGGGCGCGCGCCCGATGCGGGTCGACGTCCGGGTGATCGCCGCCACCCATCGCGACCTGGAGCACGCCGTCCGGGAAGGCGGATTCCGCGAGGACCTGTATTTCCGTCTCAAGGTGGCGACCGTCTCCGTGCCGACGCTCGCCGAGCGCAGCGAGGACATCCCGCTGCTCGCACAGCATTTTCTCGCCCGGGCCGCGGCGCGCCATGGGCGCGCCGGTCTCCGCCTCGCGCCGGAGACGCTCGTCGCGCTCGCGGCGCGATCGTGGCCGGGAAACGTCCGCGAGCTCGAGAACGTGATCGAGCAGGCCGTCGTGATGGGCGATGGGCCCGTCATCGCGCCGGCCGACATCGGCGGCACGGGCGGGGCGGCGCCAAGCCACGAGCTCGACTATCGCGGCGCGGTCGGCGCCGCGGTCGACCAGACCGAACGCGCGCTGATCGCGCGCGCCCTGGCGGCGGCCGGGCAGAACCGCACGGCCGCTGCGCGCCTCCTCGGCATCGGCCGGCGGACGCTGCTGTACAAGCTGAAGCGTTTCGGGCTCGTCGAGCCCTGACGCTGCGCGGCCCGTTGCACCGCTGCGCAATCGACCGCACAGCGGCCCGGCGACGCACCGGCGCGCGGATGTCCGCGAGCGCCGGGGACAGGCGCGCACCGCGCCGCACACCCCCGCCGAAATCTTCCCGGCCGCGCGATGGTACGCGCGATGCGTTGGAGCGCCGCCATGGAGTCGCTGCCCGCGCTGCGCAGACCGAGAGCGGTCCTCGTTCCCGAGGTGCTGCCCCCGGCCTGGCCGTACGACGCCGAGCGGGCGCCTTCGACGGCCCCGCGTGAGTACGCACAATCGCCGGCGGCGGTCGGACTCCTGCTCGACGTCTACGGGTGAACCCGTAGGTCGAGAGTCGACCCGAGCTCGGCAAGCGTCCGGATGCACGTCACGCCGGCGGGCAGCCGCGGCAGGTGCCCGTCGCGCGCCAGCAGGACGGCCTGCAGGCCTGCCGCACGCGCGCCCTCGACGTCCGCCACGACGTCGTTGCCGACGTGCATCGCGCTCGCCGCCGCGACGCCGAGCGCGTCGAGCGCCGCGCGGAAGATGGCCGGATCGGGTTTGGCGGCCCCCGCGCGCGTCGAGTGGACGACGCAGTCGAGGAGGGGCGCCACGTCCAGGCCGTCGAGCAGCCCGGCCAGGCGGGCGTCGAAGTTCGAGACGATGCCGACGCGGAGCCCGCGCGCGCGGACCTCGCGCAGCGCTCCGGGCGCGTCAGGGAAGACCCGCCAGGCGGCCGGCTCCGCGTAGAGGTCGAACAGGTCCGCGAAGCACGCGTCGAAGCCGGGCGACGCGGCGGCGCCGCCGAACGTACGCCGAACGACCGCGTACCACCACGCGCGCTCGTGGTCGGGTAGGCGAACGGGACTCGCGCCGGGGAAGGCGAGCGGCGGGGCTCCGGCGAGGGCGGCCCGGAACGCCCGGTCGAGCTCCGTCGCGGTGACGCCGATGCCGTGGCGGGCGGCGACACGCGCGTATGTGACGCCCACGGGCTCGGCGACCTCGAACAGCGTGCCCGCGGCGTCCAGAGTGACGGCGCCGAGCGGCATCAAGCGCGGCGCGCGGGATCTTGCAGCAGGAGGGTGGCGCCGTCGAGCTCGACGACCGCCGTTCCGTCCGCGCGGACGGGACGGAGGCCTTCGTCCTCGAGCCGTGCCACGAAACGGTCGAGCGGCTCGACGTCGATCGTGAGATGACGGAAGCCCTCTGCCGAGCCGGCGCTCTCGACGAGCTCGAGCTCGTAGCCCGCCAGCCGTAGCGTGCGCGAATTGCCGGCGCCGTCTCGCGACAGCTCGACCGGGAACGTCCGCCGGAACCACGCGAGCGCATCGTCGAGCGACCGCACGCCGACCACCGGCCGCCGCACGCGGAAGCGGATCCCGTCGCGCTCGGCGACCGGCTCCGTCGGGTGGTCGGCGGGCTGCTCGCCGCGCCAGCCCGGCACCTGCCAGAACTGGACGAGGATGCCGGGCGCGGTGCGCGGCGAGATGAAGGCCGTCTCGTCGCCGTTGCCGTAGTCGCCGCGGTCGACGATCCGGAGCCCGTCGCGCTCGAGCGCAGCCGTGTAGCCGTCCAGCTGGCCCTCCTCGACTTCGAGGGAGAGATGGTGCCACCGCTCGCCGTACGCCGCGAGGAAGCGCTCGACGAAGCTGCCGCGCCGCGCGCTCTCGATCAGCTCGAGCTTCCGGTCGCCGAGGAAGAAGTCCGTCCAGTGGAACTCATCGTCGTAGCCCGAGCGGGGCGACATCCGGGGGCGGATCGGGAAGAGCCGCTGCCAGCGCGCCAGCGTGGGCTCGATCGCCCGCACCGCGATCGATAGGTGGTCCACCCGCATGGCGGGAAAGGGTCCCGTCATGCGCGCCAGCTCCGCAGCTCGGCCGTGACGCGCGCACCGTCGTCGTCCACGACCACGTATCCTCCGTCGCGCAGCGCGCCCGGATTCAGCACGACGGTGCGGCCCAGGTGGTCGATCCCGCGGCCTTCGTGGATGTGGCCGACGACGGCGACGTCGGGCTGGCGTCGCTCGATGAAGGTCCGCACGGCGGGGCTGCCGACGGGCGTCCCGTTCATCAGGCAGTCGAGGCGGGTGTCGTAGGGCGGGGTGTGACAGACGAGTAGCCGACGGGGCGCGTCTGCTACCGTGGCGTGTGCCTGCTCGAGGATCGTCGCGAGTTCGTCCTCCTGGAGCTCCGTCGGCGTGTCCATTGGCGTGATGTTGGAGCCGCCGCACCCGAAGACGGCGAGGCCGCCGAGTCGCCGCCCCTCGCCGTGCAGCGAGATGCCGTCGGCGCGGAATGCGTCGATGACCCACGGCATGTCGAGGTTGCCGGTCACGGCGAGCACGGTAGGGCAGTGCTGCCGGACCGCGTCGACCACGCGGAACGCATCGGGCGGGTCGCCGAAGTTGGTGAGGTCGCCCGTCAGGACGGCGCAGTCGGCTTCGCGGAGCACGGGACCGAGCCGCTCGATCGCCCGAAAGGCCATGTGGATGTCACCGAAGCAGACGAGCCGCACCGGCCCCGTTTTTAGCCGCCGGCCCACGTCGTCGCAACGCGGCGCGTATCGTCGGGATGAGCGCGGGCTAGTTTCGCGCCACGCTGATGCGAGCGATTTCGTCCTGACTCAGGAGAAGCGTGCGCGCGTTCCAGTTCTCTTCGAGGTGCTCGTCGGTCATGACGGCGGTCGAAAATTCGCGAGGCGCGAGCGTTCTCTTCTAGCGCGAGGGCCGCCCCGCATGGTAGGGTCGGCGGCCCGGTGGGCGAGGTCATCGCGTTCGAGGAGCTCGTGCGGATGCGGCGCCGTCGCGTGGCGCTCGCCGTCCACGCGCGCTGTCGCTTGATCCTCGCCGATTCCGTGGCGGCCGCCCGTGACGCGCTGGTGACGGCGCCGGCGAGCGACCGTCTCGTGCGGCTCGCCCGCCTGCGCAAGCTCGAAGAACTCGAGGAGTACGCGAGCGCACTCGGATAGGCACACCCGGGCGGCGCCGAGGGGAGAGGAGGGGCGATGGTGACGCAGGCCGGGCTCGTGGTCGTGCTCGCGATACTGGTGCTCGCGATCGCGGTGGCGGTCTTGGTCGCCGCCCGACGGGGAGGAGCCCTCGGGCTCGTGCAGCAGCAGCTCGAGGCGCTGCGCACGCAGGTCGGCCAGGCGCTCGGCGGGCAGGCGGAGCTCCTCGGGCAGGAGATCGGCCGCCTGACGGCGCAGCTGAACGAGCGGCTCCGCGAGAGCGGCGAGCTCGTGCAGCGCTCGCAGACCTCCGTCGGCGAGCGCCTCGACCACACCGCCCGCGTCGTGGGCGAGGTGCAGCAGGGGCTCGGCGAGCTGCGCGAGGCGACGGCGCGCGTCCGCGACATCGGCCGCGACGTCGTCTCGCTGCACGACATCCTGCGGGCGCCGAAGCTGCGCGGCGGTCTCGGCGAGCTCCTGCTGGGCGACCTGCTCGCGCAGGTGCTGCCGGCGCGCCACTTCACCTTGCAGCACACGTTCCAGAACGGCGAACGCGTGGACGCCGTCGTCCGGCTCGGGCCGGCGCTGGTCCCGGTCGACGCCAAGTTCCCGCTCGAGGACTTCCGCCGGCTGCTCGAAGCGGGCGACGACGAGACCCGGACGCGGGCGCGGCGGGCGTTCGTCGCCCGCGTCCGCAAGCACATTGACGACGTCGCCACCAAGTACATCCTCCCCGACGAGGGCACGTACGACTTCGCGCTGATGTACGTCCCCGCCGAGAACGTCTACTACGAGGCCATCGTGCGCGACGACGGCGGGAACGACCGCGAGCTCTCTGCCTACGCCCTCGAGCGGAAGGTGATTCCCGTCTCGCCGAACTGCTTCTACGCCTACCTCCAGGCGATCGTGCTCGGGCTCCGCGGACTCCGGATCGAGGCGCGCGCGCAGGAGGTCGTGGGACAGCTCGCGCGGCTGGCGGGCGACCTCGGACGGCTGCAGGACGATTTCCGCGTGCTCGGCCGTCACGTGACCAACGCGGCGCAGGCACATGCCGCGGCCGATCGCCGCCTCGATCGCCTGACCGCGAAGCTCGCCGAGATCGCGGCCGACGAGAATGCGGAAGAGCCCGAGCAGCAGCCCCTGCTCCGGGCGCAGTGACGGAGGGCAAGGATGATCAGTGTCCCGGCGATCCGCCTTCACCAGTTCGGCGTCGTGCTCTACCAGGCGATCCTCGGCGCCCGCGACGTCGACCGGCTCGTCCGCTTCGAGGTGCTCTCCTACGAGGGGGGCGACGCGGCGCACGGCGCCCGGCCGGGCAGCGGCAAGCGCAAGGGGAAGGCGAAGCCGTCGCGCGTGAACTGGGAGCTCCTCGAGAAGCGCATCGCGGCCAGCGCCGAGGCATACCAGCGGCCGGTCATCCGCAAGAAGATCTCCGACCTCGTCGAATACTACCTCCAGTGCTCGGAGATCGGGAACCTGCCGGCGATCCCCGGGGCGGTCCTGCTGGTGGCGGACCGGCGGCTCGAGTTCACGCCGACCAGCTCGCATCGTGTGCTGGGCGTGCTCGAGATCCCCGGCGAGGAGGGCGCGCTGCGTGCGCTCGACGGCCAGCACCGGCTGCTCGCGCTGCACCAGATGATCACGGCGGGGCAGGCGGAGGAGGTGCAGGTGCCCGCCGTCGTGTTCGACCGCCTGACGCCCGATCAGGTCGTCGAGCTGTTCGTCACGATCAACGCCAAGCACACCAAGCTGAATCCGTCGCACCTGATCAGCCTCGCCGGCCGGCGCCTCTACCCGGACCCGGAGCTCGCGGCGAGCCACGACATCATCCGTGCGCTCAACGAGCACGGCGATTCGCCGTTGCACGGCGAGATCAAGATCTTCGGCGTCGGGCACGGCCGCGTCGCGCAGGCGCCGCTCGCGGAGGAGCTGAAGGGCATCTTCACCGCCCTCGACGCGCTCGGGGGACGGCAATCGGATCGGTTCCGCGACACCGCCCAACGGTTCTTCCTCAACTACTTCAAGCAGATCGCGCGTGTCTTTCCGCGTGCCTGGGTTGGACGCAAGTACAGCATCAAGACCGGCACCGCGTTGCGAGCGTTCCTGCGCGTGGTGCCCGACGTGTTGAACGCGATCCGCAGGAACGGCGGCGACGTGCTCGATGCGCACGCGATCGGGCGCGTGATCGCGCCGTGGGGCGAGCTCGTCGGCGACAGCCGCTTCGAGACCGAGAGCGAATGGCGCCAGAAGCAGGCAGGCGGCACGCGCGGCACGGTCGAGATGCTGGCGCGCGAGCTACGGGCGGCGCTCCGCGGCTGAGCTCGAGCACCGCATGCGCGAGGAGCACCTTCTCTACGACCTCCGCGATTCGCCCTTCTGCATGAAGGCCCGGATCTGTCTCCACCTGAAGGGCGTCTCGTACCGGACGGTGACGGTGACCGCCCGGCGCTACCGCGAGCTGCGGCGGCTGAATCCGCTCGGCAAGGTGCCCGTGCTCGTGCACGACGGCGAGGTGATCGCCGATTCGAGCAGCATCGCGCGCTGGGCCGACACGCGCTATCCCGATCCGGTTCTCATCCCTGACCAACCCGAGGCGCGCGCGTACTGTCTCCTCATGGAGGAATGGGCCGACGAGGCGCTCTACTTCATCGTCGGCGCGTTCAAGTGGCTGAACCCCGTGAACCGCAACGCCGCGCTGACGAATACCGTGACGGACATCACCACCGGCGCGCTGGCGCCGCTCGTCGGTTGGACGCTCGCGCGGCGCATCCGGCGGCGGTACGCGGCGTGGGGATACACACCCGCTCGCCTCGACGCGCTCGAGGCGCGCATGCGCCAGAACCTCGAGGTGCTCGCGGCGCTGCTCGCTGACCGGCCGTTTCTGCTCGGGCGGTCGGCGTCACTCGCCGACGTCGCCACGTTCGCCCAGCTGAGCTGGATGCGACGCTACGCCGAGGCGCGGCTCCTCGACGACGTTCCGAACGTCGTCGACTGGCTCGATCGGCTCGCGTCGTCGCCGCCGGTCGCTGCCGCGTTGTCGGCTTGACCCTTCCGGAGGCCCGTGTCAGAAGCCCGCGCATGGCCAACTTCGTGAAAGCCGCCGATGCCGGCGAAGTCGCGCCGGGCACGGGAAAATGCGTGACGGTCAACGGGAAGGAGATCGCGCTGTTCAACGTCGGCGGCGTCTTTCATGCGATCGACAACACGTGTCTCCATCGCGGCGGCCCGCTCGGCGAAGGCGAGCTCGACGGCACGACGGTCACCTGTCCGTGGCACGGCTGGCAGTACAACGTGACCACCGGCCGAAACATCATGGATGAAAGCGAAGGCGTCGATCGCTACGAGGTGAAGGTGGAAGGCGGCGCCGTGCTGATCGCCGTCTGACGCGTCACTCCCAGCGCGGCCGCGCCCAGGGCATGTAGCGCTCGCCCGCGGCGGCACCCGGCGGCACCGCGGCGTCGAGCCGGGCGAGATCGGCGCGGCTGAGCGCAACGCCGACGGCGCCGACGTTCTCCTCGAGTCGCCGGCGACTCTTGGTGCCGGGGATCGGCACGATGTCGTCACCCTGTGCGAGGAGCCACGCGAGCGCGAGCTGCGCCGGCGTGCATCCCTTCTCGTCGGCCAGCGCCGCGACGGCGAGCGCCAGTTGCACGTTCGCTTCCAGTGCGCCCTCGGCGAAGCGCGGATTCGTCAGCCGAAAGTCGCCGGCGTCGAAATCTGCCCGCGAGCGGTACCGGCCCGTCAGTAGTCCCCGCCCGAGCGGGCTGTAGGGCAGGAACGCCACGCCGAGCGCGCGACACGCCGGCAGCACGGCCGCTTCGACGTCGCGCGTGAGGAGCGAGTATTCCGTCTGCAGCGTCGCGATGGGATGCGCGTGGACGGCGCGACGAAGCGTCTCGGGCCCGACCTCCGAGAGCCCGATGAAGCGCACCTTCCCCGCCCTGACGAGCTCCGCCATCGCGCCGACGCTCTCCTCGATCGGCACCTTCGGATCCGCGCGATGCAGCTGGTAGAGGTCGACGTGGTCGACGCCGAGCCGGCGGAGACTCCCGTCGCACGCGGCGCGAATGTACGCGGGACTGCCGTCGAGCCCGCGCAGCGAGCGGTCCTTCGGGTCGCGAACGATGCCGCACTTGGTGGCGAGCGCCACCTCCGCGCGCCGCCCGCGAATGGCCCGCCCGACGAGCTCCTCGTTGGTGTACGGCCCGTACATGTCGGCGGTGTCGAGGAGCGTGACGCCGAGATCGAGCGCGCGCTGGATCGTCGCAATCGCCTCGGTCTCGTCGGTCGCGCCGTAGAACTCGCTCATGCCCATGCAGCCGAGGCCGATCGCGGAGACTGCGAGGCCGGCGACGCGTCGCGTGTGCATGGTCACGGCCCGATCCACCAGCGGCTGGCGTGGACCTGGACGGCGTCGAACGGCATCACGCCGGCGACGATAACACGCGAAGCGACGGCGGCGCCATGCAGGTCGCGCTTCCGCATCCGCGGGAGATGCTCGGTCCGACGAATGCGTCGCACCATCTGGACGCCGACCGCGCGCCGGGGGTAAAAGGCGCCGAGCTCGACGTGCGGGCCGGCCTCGACGCCCGCGGAGGAGGAAGGGATGGCGGTGGGTCGAACGGTCGGTCGCAACGAGCCGTGCCCGTGCGGAAGCGGCAGGAAGCACAAGCGGTGCTGTCTCGCCGCCGGCGTGGAGATCGACGGCGGCGTGGGCGGACTTCCGCGGCCTGGAGGCCCACGAGCCGACCCCGTCCGACGAATCGGAGTTCGAGCAGCTCTTCATCCCGTGGCTCGTCTTCAACTGGACGGCCGACCCGGACGACGCCGAGACTCCGGACGACTGGCCCGACAGGCCGCTCGCGCTCGCCTGCCTGGAGCGGGAGCCCTCCCGATTCGACACGTTCGCGCGCCGCTTCCTCGAGGTTGCATGCGCGCGGCCCTACAGCTTCTACGTCGTCACCCGGGTAGAGCGGGGCCGGAGCCTCGGGCTGCGGGACGTCATCACGGGACGGGAGTTCGACGTCCTCGAACGCCAGGCGACGGCGCAGGCAGAGGCGGGCCTTCTCCTCTTCACCCGCGTCGTGCCGCTCGACGGCGCTGCCATCATGGTCGGTGGCGCGCCGCTGCTGATACCGCCGACCTACCGCCTGCGGCTGATCGAGCTCCGCGAGGACATGGCCGCGGGTGGCATGCCGGACGAGAGCGCCTTGCACGACTGGGACATCGTGCTCCGGGAGACCTACTTCGGGATCAAGCACGAGGTGTACCACCCGCGCCCGCCGGAGCTTCGCAACACCGACGGCGAGCCGCTCCTCCCGACCACGCTCCACTTCGTGCTGGCCTGCTCGCCGCGCGAGGCCTTCGATCGCCTCAAGTCCCTCGCCCTCGAGGCGTCCGATGAAGAGCTGCTCACCGATTCCACCCGCGATCCGGCGGGCGAGCTGCGCGCCGTGCGGTTCCCCTGGCTCAAGCGGGGCAACGCGCAGCACCGGAGCTGGGACAACACGATCATGGGGCACATCGCCATCGACGCGAGCGCTCTCGTGGTCGAGGTGAACTCCGAGCGGCGCGCGCGCGAGGTCCGCGCCGAGGTGGAGAAGCGGCTCGGCGACCTCGCGGTACTGCAGACGAGCGTCGCTGAGCCGCTGGCCCCCCAGCTCGAGGAGGCGCGTGCGGAGCGGGAGCCGAAGGGTCGCCTCGAGGAACCGCCCGAGATGCGCGAGGCGCTGCGACACTTCATCGCCGAGCACTGGGAGAGCTGGCTCGACGAGAAGGTCCCGGCGCTCCGCTTCGAGACCCCGCGCGAGGCGGTGCGGA
The DNA here is from genome assembly GCA_005879585.1 of Deltaproteobacteria bacterium. Lineage (GTDB taxonomy): Bacteria > Desulfobacterota > Binatia > DP-6 > DP-6 > DP-3. The sequence continues at coordinate 20,955 of VBKG01000312.1, forward strand.
GTCCGGAGGGTCGAGAGCGGCTGGAGGCGCTGCTCGCCCAGTTCGAGTGGCAGGGCAGGCGCGCTCCCGAGCCCGAGCTCGCACCCGACGTCGCGGCCCTGCGGGCACGGCTGGGGCTGTAGCTCCGGGGGGACGTCGGGCGCGCGCCGGTTCCGCACACGCCGGCCTGGACCCTGGTGCGTGGCGACGACAGTGCAGCGCTCCTGCGTCGAGGCCAGCGCCTTGTGCACCTCGCGCGGCGTCGTGAGCACCCGGGCATGATATCTGTCGATCATGCCGATGGGCGGCGACGCGTGCGGCCGCGGCGCGCGCCTCGGTCGCGAGCTGGCTCGGGCTCGCCGCCCATGCCGACGCGTTTCGGCTTTCGCGGGCGATCTTCGCTGCCCGGGATGTTCGCAACGTCGGCAAGCGGCTCCTCGTCGCCCGGCTTCGCCATGAACCGCGAGCATGCCATGGTCCTCGACGTGGCGCGGAAAGCCCTGCCCGTGCGGATCATCGATGAGCGTCCCGTGAGGCCGGCGGTGGGCAGATGGCCCAGGAGGTCGCGCGCGTTCGACGCAAGCGCCCCGCGATGTCATCCCCTCTTTGGCCGCCCGTCCGCGACGATCAGCCCGTGTCGCTGCCAACCGATCCGGGCGAGCCAGGTATGCGCGACTGCGACAGGCCGCGGCCCGCTTTGGTCCGCCGACCGCGGCGGGCGCCAGCCGGCAAACCAGGGAGCTGAAGAGCATGGATCGATATCGGCTCCGGTGTGGCCGTGTCGCCGGAAGTTCAGCAGCACATAGGCGAGCGCGTTGTGCACCTCGCGGGGCGTCGCGAGCGCCCGGGCGTGATACCTGTCGTCCCAGACTCTTCCGCGCCGGCCGAGAGCGCGGTTTATCGCGTGGGCAAGGCGGATCGCCAGGCCGCGGACGCCGCTCGCGAGCGCCCGCGTGTGCTCGGCCTCGGCGATCAGATGGACGTGGTCGTCCTGGACTGAAAATTCGACGATCCGGAAGTCGGCGTGTGAGGAGACGGCGAGCGCGCGGCGGACGGATGGGAACACCCGGTCGCACCGAAGGCAGCGGATGGCTGTGACCGCGCGCAGCGTCACGTGCACGGGATGGGTGGCGACATGCTGAGGCCGACCCCGATGCGGCACCCCAGGCCGGCGTCCGGGCGTCCGTTTCCGGCCGGCACCGGGGCGGCGCCCGCCCCACGTGCGGGCGAGGATCGCGAGAGTGAGTTGAGCGGGACGCCGGGCCATGAACTTGATTAGGCTAATACCATTCTACGTTTGCGTTGTCAAGAGGCGGCGGACGTGGGGCGCGTGCTATCTCGGAAATCATAAGATCAGGCGACCTGAGACTCGCCGGATTTCGAGGCCGGCCCGCAATGCAGACGTCGGAGGATCGGCGTAGGCCGCCGCGGGCGGCGAGCTGTCACGCGTCGCACGGCGCGCGACGCTGCCGGCCTTCCGCCGCTCGGCGTCGCGGTCCCCCTGATCGTGACGGCGCTGTCGCTTGGACACCGTGGGCGCAATCGCGCTCCGCCCTGGACCCTTCGCGCGCGGGCGCCGCCGTCAACAGGCCCGCGTGTCTACGACTTCCGGAACCGCGGCGGGCGCTTCTCTAAAAAGGCCTTGCGGCCTTCCTCGGCCTCTTCCGTCCCGTAGTAGAGCTCGAGCGCGCTGAAGCCGAGCTCGGTGATGCCGCCGAGCTGCTCCGTGTCCGCATTGAACGACTGCTTTGCGAGCCTGAGTGCCGTCGGGCTCTTCTCGAGGAGCTCGCGGCACCAGCGTTCCGTCTCGGTACGAAGTTGCGCGGCCGGGACGACGGCGTTGACGAGGCCCATCGCGAGCGCCTCCTGCGCCGTGTACTGCCGGCAGAGGTACCAGATCTCCCGCGCCTTCTTCTCGCCGACGATGCGCGCCAGGTACGCGGTGCCGAACCCCGGATCGACGCTGCCCACGCGTGGCCCGACCTGTCCGAAGATCGCCGTGTCGGCGGCAATCGACAGGTCGCACAGCACGTGGAGCACGTGACCGCCGCCGATCGCGAAGCCGTTGACCATCGCGATCACGGGCTTTGGAATCGCGCGGATCACTCCGTGAAGCCCGTGGACGTCCATGCCGAGGCCGCTGGCGCCGCCGTAGCCGCTCGTGCCGCGCTCGCGCTGGTCGCCGCCGGCGGAGAAGGCCTTGTCGCCCGCGCCGGTCAGCACGGCCACGCCGACCGCGCGATCGGCCCAGGCGGCGCGGAAGGCGCGGATCAGCTCGTCGACGGTCTGGGAACGAAACGCATTCCGCACGTCGGGGCGGTTGATCGTGATCCATGCGATCCCGTCGCGCGCGTCGTAGAGGATGTCTTCGAAGGTCACGCGCTTCCCTTCAGCCAGCCGTGGGCCCTTGTCAACACGGGGCGGCGAGCGCAAGGTGTCGCGACGACGATGCTCGAGACGGCGCTCCACGCGCACCTCGCGGCCCGCGGCGCGACCCACGCGGACGACCGTGGCGTCCTCTTACCGCGTCAGTTCGGCGACGCCGCCGGCGAGTACCGAGCGCTCCGCGAAGGCGCGGCGCTCGTCGACCTCGGCTTCCGTACCGTGCTCCATGCACGCGGTGCCGACCGCGTGACGTTCCTCCAGGGTATGTTGTCCAACGACGTGGCGGCGCTCCGGCCCGGCGACGGGTGTCCGGCTCTGCTCCTCACCATCCAGGGACGCGTCGTCGCCGACGCGCGCGTGGCGGCGACCGACGACGCGCTGCTCCTCGACGTCGACGTGCGTGCCCGCGAGGCCTTCGTCGAGGCCCTCGAGCGCCTGATCGTCGCCGACGACGTCGAGCTGGTCACGCCCGAGACCAGGGTCGCGCTCGTCGGCGTCGAAGGGCCGGACGCGGAGCGCCTCGTCGGCCGGCCGCTCGCCCCGTATGCGCACGCCGAGACGGACGTCACCGGCATCGCGGTCCGTGCGGTGCGCGCGAGCGAGGTGCGCGGTTCCGGCGTTGTGTTTCACGTCGCCGCCGAACGAGCTCCTGCACTCTGGGACGCGCTCGTGGCGCGCGGCGCACGGCCATGTGGCATGGACGCGCTCGAGGGCCGCCGGGTGGAGGTCGGGGTGCCGCGGGTGGGGCTCGACATGGACCTCGGCACGCTCGCGCTCGAGGTGCCCGTCGACGAGGCGCTGAGCGCCACCAAGGGTTGCTATCTCGGCCAGGAGGTCGTGGCGCGCGGGACCGCGCGCGGCCACGTGAACCGCAAGCTCACCGGCCTGCTGATCGACGGCCCGGTGCCGCCGGGCGGCGTGCCGCTCGTGCGCGAGGGGAAGGAAGCCGGCCGGCTCACGACGGTCGCGTGGGCTTTCGGCGCCGGCGCGCCCGCCGCTCTCGGGTTCGTCCGGCGGGAGCATTGGGAACCGGGGACGGAGCTGCGTGTCGAGCACGGCCATGCGGTGACCCTCGTCCGCGTCGCCGCGCTGCCACTCGCCTAGGCTTCCCCGTCCGGCGGCTTTCTGGTACGGGACCGCCCATGGCGATGCAGCTCGGCAAGCGGTACCTCTGCGACACCTGCGGCACGGAGGTCCTCTGCAACAAGCCGGGCGGGGGCGGCCTCACGTGCTGCGGTCACGAGATGAAGCTGAAGGAAGCGAAGCCGCTTCCGTCCTCCGACTGACCGCCGCCGAGACGCTCGTCGAGAACGCACGGGTCGTGACGCTGACACTCGTCGGCGGCAGGGTGGCGTGGCCGGCATGAGGCCGTTCTCGACCCTTCGCTACGAGAAGCGGGGCGCGATCGCGATCGTGACCCTCGACCGACCCGCGAAGCTGAACGCGTACAACGTCGCCATGCGTGACGATCTCTACGAGGCGCTCGGCGCGGCGGACCAGGATCCGGACGTCCGCGCGCTCGTGCTGCGCGGTCGCGGGCGCGCTTTCTCCACGGGCGGCGACGTGAGCGAGTTCGGGACGGCGCCGTCTCCGCTCGTCGCGCGCTTCGTCCGCTGGCAGCGCGACGTGTGGGGCCGGCTCCTCGATCTCCGGGCGGCGACGATTGCGGCCGTCCACGGCTACGCGGTCGGCGGGGGGATGGAGATGGCGCTCTGCTGCGATTTCTGCCTCGCAGCGGACGATGCGCGCTTCGCCCTGCCGGAGACCGGTCTCGGTATGATCCCGGGCGTCGGGGGGACGCAGACGTTGCCCCGGCGAGCCGGTGTCGCGCGCGCTCTCGACCTCGTGCTGACGGGTCGGGGACTCGACGCAGAGGAGGCGCGCGCCGCGGGGATCGTGCTGCGCGTCGTTCCACGGGCGCGGCTCGACACGGCCGCACTGGCGCTCGCCCGCCGGCTGGCTCGTCTGGAGCCCGCCCTGGTCGCGGGTGTGCGACGTGCGGTGCGTGCGGCACACGACCTGGCGCTCGCGGACGGCCTCGACCTCGAACGACGGCTCGCCGCCGCAACTCGCCGCCGTACTTGAGCGGCGGCGCGCGGCCGCGCTAGAAGCGCCGCCGATGAACACGCTCGGCTTCCTCGCGATCCCGGCCGAGATCGTCCCCGACCAGGAGGCGGTGGTGACCGAGGGGGGCCGGTTCACGTACGCCGAGACGCTGTCGCGCGTGCGGCGCCTCGCGAGCGCGCTCGCGCGCCTCGGCGTTCGGCCGGGCACGCGCGTGGCGGTTCTCCACACCAATTCCCACCGTTACGTCGAGGCCTACTACGCCGCGGCGATGCTCGGCGCCGTCTTCATCCCACTCAACTACCGTGCGAAGCGCCCCGAGCTCGAGCACATGCTGCGCGCAGGCGGCGTCGAGTTGGTGCTCGTCGGCGCGCGTTATCTCGAGCATCTGGACGCCGTCCGCGGCGCTCTCCCGGCGCTCCGGACGGTCATCGGTCTCGACGGCCCGGCGGGGAGCCTGCCGGCCTACGAGGAGCTCGTCGCCGAGGCCGCGGAGCATGCGGGCGAGGCAGGCGTCGAGGACGACGACGTGACGATCCTCATGTTCACGAGCGGCACCACGGCACTGCCGAAGGGCGTCATGCTCACGTTCGGCGACTTCACGGCCTACGTGACCGCCAACGTCGAGCTGGCCGACGGGACGCCGCGCGGCGCGGCGCTCCTCTGCGTGCCGCTCTACCACATCGCCGGCGCGACCAACATGATGACGACGCTCTGGACGGGCCGCCGCCTCGTGCTCATGCCGCAGTTCGAGCCCCGGGGCTGGCTCGACCTCGTCGAGCGCGAGCGCATCAGCCACGCGTTCCTCGTCCCGACGATGCTGAAGCAGCTGCTCGACCAGCCGGATCTCGAGCGCCGCGATCTTTCGAGCCTGGAGATCCTCTCGTACGGCGGAGCCGCCATGCCGTTCCCGGTCATCCGGCGCGCGATCGAGCGCTTTCCGAAGACCGTCGGCTTCGTGAATGCGTTCGGCCAGACGGAGACCACCTCGACGCTCACGCTCCTCGGCCCCGAGGATCATCGGCTCGAGGGCACGGCAGAGGAGATCGAGCGGCGCACGCGCCGGCTCACGTCGATCGGCCGTCCGCTGCCCGACGTCGAAGTGCGGATCGCGGACGACGACGGGCACGCGCGCGGTGCCGGAGAGGTCGGCGAGATCTGGGTACGGACGCCGCGTGTGATGAAGGGCTACGCCGGCGCTGGAGGTTCACCGCTCGTCGCGGACGGATGGCTGCCGACGCGCGACATGGGCTGGGTGGACGAGGACGGCTATCTCTACGTCGCCGGGCGCAAGGACGACATGATCATCCGCGGCGGGGAGAACATCGCGCCGGCGGAGGTCGAGGCCGTCCTGCAGTCGCATCCGGCGGTCGAGGAAGCGGCCGTCGTCGGCGTGCCGGACGTCGAGTGGGGCCAGCGGGTGGCCGCGTTCGTCGTCGTGCGCCCGGGCGCTTCCCTGTCGCCCGACGCGCTCACGGACTTCTGCCGCGAGCGGCTCGCGAGCTTCAAGAAGCCCGAGCTCGTCCGCTTCGTCACCGAGCTGCCGAAGAACCCGATGGGAAAGATCCTCCGCAAGGACCTGCGCGCGGAGCTCGGCGCCGCGTGACGAGAGCGCTGCGCGCAGAGGACGCCGTCGAGGTCGTCGTGCGCGACGGGGTGGCGTGGATGACGCTCGCGCGTCCCGCCACGGGGAACCGCCTCGATGCCGAGCTGCTCGGTGCGCTCGCCGACGCGTGCGTCGCCGTCGAGGACGACGATCGCGTCCGCGTGGTCGTGCTTGGTGCCCGCGGCCGGGTGTTCTCGGGAGGCTTGCCCGACGGCTGTGCGTGGCCGGACCCGGCGTGGCCCGACGGCATCGGCGCGATGGCGGCGGTCACGAAGCCCGTCTTGGGATCGATCGGCGGGGACGCCGTCGGCTGGGGGTTCGCGCTCGCGCTCGCATGCGACGTGCGCATCGCCGCCACGACGGCCACGTTTGCGTTCACCGACGTCGAGCGCGGCCATCCGCCTGGAGGCGGCATCACGCAGCGTCTCACGCGGATGGTGGGACCCGCGCGGGCCCTCGACCTCGTTCTCCTCGGGACGCCGCTGCCGGCGCGGCGCGCCGCCGCGTGGGGCGTCGTCGCCGCGACGGTCGAGCCCCGGCGGCTCGATGCCGCAGTCGAGGCGACGGCCCGAGCGCTGGCGAGCCGCGCGCCGCTGGCGCTGCGGCTCGGCAAGGAGGCGGTCGTGCGCGCCCTTGATCTTCCCCTCGCGGAAGGCATCAGGTTGGAGCAGGACCTGTACGTGCTATTGCAGACGACCGCGGACCGTCGCGAGGGCATCACGGCCTTCCGGACGCGCCGCGGCGCGCGATTCCGGGGCCGGTAGGAGGACGACAGGACATGCCGAATCAGATCGGGAAGATCTATATCTGCACGCAGTGCGGCGCGCAGGTGATCGTGACCAAGGGTGGGGCCGGGACGATCAGCTGTTGCGGGACCGAGATGCAGCAGAAGAAGTGACGGAGGACGTCGTATGAATCCGATCGCTGTGTATCCCGGGTCCTTCGACCCGATCACGAACGGCCACGTCGACATCGTCCGCAGGAGCCTGCAGGTGTTCGACCAGGTGATCGTCGCCGTCGCCTTCAACGCGCAGAAGGACTCGGCCTGGTTCACGCCGGAGGAACGGACGGACATGATCCGGGACACGTTCCGGGGCGACGGCAAGCGCGTCGTGGCGGACGCGTTCTCCACGTTGCTCGTCGACTACGTGTCGTCGAAGGGTGCGGGCGTGATCATCCGCGGTCTCCGTGCGGTCGCGGACTTCGAGTACGAGTTTCAGATGACGATGATGAACCGCCATCTGCGGCCGCAGGTCGAGACCATCTTCATGATGACCGGAGAATCGCACTTCTACACGAGTTCGCGTCTCGTGAAGGAAGTGGTGAGCCTCGGCGGTAACGTCGCCGGTCTCATCCCCGACGCGGTGCTCCCCCGGCTCGTCGAGCGCGCCGCACGCTTCCGGTCGCGGTGAAACGTCAGTAATTCGCCGGCCGTACGCCGGTGCGCCGGAAGCGGAAGTAGTCGGCGAGGATCTGCGCGTGATCGAAGGCAAGCGGCGCGGGCAGATCGTCTGCGCCGAACAGCGCCACGCCGGCGGCGTCGTCGCCCGCCTGCGGCACGCCGGTGGCGCGACCGATGAAGACCGTCGAGATCGTCGGGCCGCGCGGGTCGCGCGTCGGGTCCGAGTAGACGCCGAGAACGTCGGTCAGCTCGACCTCGAGCGCCGTCTCCTCGCGCGCTTCGCGGCGCGCGGCGTCGCCGACGCGCTCTCCGGCGTCGATGAAACCTCCCGGTAGCGCCCACCCGTGCGGCGGGTTACGGCGCCGGATGAGCACGATGCGGTCGCCGATCTCGATGACGACGTCGACCGTGGGGAGCGGGTGGGGTCGGTCAGCCATGGAACGGAAAACAAAAAAGGCGACGGCTTGCGCCCCCGCCTTCTTTGCCGCGAAAACGCGAGTCCCTTACTTGCGAATGTGCTTCGAGAACATCCGATCCGCCTTCTCGGCGGCTGCTTCGGCGCGCTGCGCTGCCGCCTCGACGCGGCTCGCGGCCGACTCCGCCCGGCGCGCGGCATCCTCGGCACGGGCCGCCGCCTGCTCAGCTCGGGTGGCCGTCCCGGTGTCCTCCTTCTTCGCGCAGCCGGCAGAAAGCATGGTGAGCACCATCAAGCTCGCTACGCTGGCACCAATAGTCTGTAACCGCATCCGCTCACCTCCTTTGGGCCCCAAGCTGGGGTGGCTGAAAAACGCGCTCCTCTTGGCACAAAAGGTCAAGCCTCGCAAGCTAGCCCCGTTCGCTAGTATTCCTCCACGTCGCACACGTGTGTCGCTCCCGTGTCGCTACCCTTCTTCTTTTCCGGCTTCTCGGCGCGTTGCGTGATGAGCAGCATCGCAGCGGGCCGCGATTCGACGCCGCCCGTCCGTCGATGAACGGGCGCGGATGCCGCAGAGTCGCCGGCGCTGCGTTCTAGAGCAATGTCGGCGATCAGTGGGCTTCGCGGCGCGTTTGGGCACATCGGGGTGCACTATCACGCGGTATTTCCAGGCATCGGCGCAAGCCAGACCGTCCACGAGCGAAAAATGCCGTTTCGCTTGTGATCCCGGTAGGTTAAGACCGCGAATCGAGCCTGTCGTTGCAGAAATGCGCGCTTTTCGAAAAGACATTGACGGGGGCCCTAGCGGGCTCCTAAAATGCAGGATTGCCGTCACTGACGGTCGGAGGGTGCCGATAGCATGGTCGGAACGTTCAAGGTTGGGGAGAAGGTCGTTTATCCCGCGCATGGTGTCGGCGTGATCGAGGGCGTTCAGACGAAGGTGATCTCCGGTAGTGAGCGCAAGTTCTACATGCTCCGCATCATCGACAGCGATATGACGATCATGATCCCGACGGAAAACGTGAACTCCGTCGGGCTTCGACGCATCATCGGGAAAGACATGGTCGCCAAGGTCTACCGGATCCTGCGCGACAAGAAGGTCGAAATAGACCAGCAGACGTGGAACCGTCGTTATCGGGAGTACACGGAAAAGATCAAGACCGGCAGCGTGCTCGAGATCGCCAAGGTGCTGCGCGACCTGTTCGTCCTGAAGGGCGACAAGGAGCTCTCCTTCGGCGAGCGCAAGATGCTGGATACGGCGCGGAACCTCCTCGTCAAGGAACTCGCCATCGCGAAGTCCCATACCGAGGAAAAGATCATGGAGGAGCTCCGCGGCATCTTCGCGAACTGACAATCGGTCCGTCCCGCGTGCCTAGCGGATGCGAAGGGCCGGGGGTAACCCCCCGGCCCTTCGTGTTTTCGCGGCCGGGAGCGTCTCGTTGAGGCTGCCGCTCCGGAAGCCCTGGAGATCGAGCGCGACGTACGCGAAGCCGAGCCGCTTGAGCTCCTGAACCACCGCTTCACGCACTCCGGGAGCGAGGAGGCGGGGCATATCGGCGATGGGCACCTCGAGCCGCGCGATGTGCTCGTGGTGGCGTACGCGGAACTCGCGCAGTCCCTGCGCGCGCAGGAAACGCTCCGCCGCCGCCACCTGCGCCAGACGTTCGGCGGTAATCCGCGTCCCGTACGCGAACCGCGACGAGAGACACGGGCTCGCCGGACGGTCCCACGTGGACAGACCGAGCGTCTGGCTCGCGTCGCGAATCTCCGGCTTGGAGAACTCCGCCTCGACGAGCGGATGGCGGACGCCGTGGGCGGCCGCGGCCTGCAGGCCCGGACGATGATCGGCGAGGTCGTCGACGTTCGCCCCGTCGAGCACGGCGGCGAGGCCGCGACGGCGAGCCTCGGCGACGGCGACCGTGAACAGATTGTCCTTGCAGAAGAAGCAGCGGTTACTCGCGTTGGCGGCGTAGCCCTCGATCGTGAGCTCGTCGACGTCGACGACGACGTGTGCGGCGCCGAGCGCCGCGGTGAGCCGTTTCGCCGTCTCGAGATCCTCCTCCGGCGTGGCGGCCGACACGGTCGTGAGGGCGAGACAGTGCGGCCCGAGCACCTCGTGCGCGACGCGAAGCAGGAAGCTCGAGTCGACGCCGCCCGAATACGCGATTAGCGCCGACGGCAGCTCCGCGAGAAGCTCGCGGAGGCGTGCGACCTTCGCGTCGACCGACGTCACTAGACCGTCTCCGCGCGGAAGAGGCGGGTGGTGAGGTAACGCTCGCCCGTGTCGCAGAAGACCGTCAGCACGACGGCCCCGCGGCCGAACCGTCGCGCCGTGCGGATCGCGGCCGCGCAGTTCGCGCCCGACGAGATGCCGACGAGCAGCCCCTCGTAGCGTGCCAGCGCGCGTGCGTGCACCACCGCCTCCTCGTCCGTTACGGGCAGTACTTCGTCGTAGACCTCGGTATTCAGGATCTCCGGGACGAAACCGGCCCCGATGCCCTGGATGTCGTGGTATCCCGCCTCGCCGCCCGACAGGACCGGCGACGCGGATGGCTCGACCGCGTAGATGCGGGCGTGCGGCCGCTCGGCTCGCAGCACCTCGCCGACGCCCGTGATCGTGCCGCCCGTCCCCACGCCCGCGACGAACGCGTCGATCTGCGCGAGCTGCGTCAAAATCTCCGGCGCCGTCGTGCGCCGGTGTGCTTCCGGATTGGCGGGATTCGTGAACTGCTGCGGCATGTACCATTCCGGATGCTCGGCGAGCAGCTCCTCGGCGCGGCGGACCGCCCCGTGCATGCCCTTCGTGTCCGGCGTCAGCACGAGGCGCGCGCCGTAGGCGACCAGCAATGACCGCCGCTCCTCGCTCATCGTGTCGGGCATGGTGAGCACGAGCCGGTACCCCTTGACGGCGGCCACGAGGGCGAGGCCGATGCCGGTGTTGCCGCTCGTCGGCTCGATGATCGTCCCGCCGGGCGCGAGGAGGCCGTCGCGCTCCGCCGCCTCGACCATTGCGAGGCAGATGCGATCCTTCACGCTGCCGCCGGGGTTCAGGTTCTCGAGCTTCGCCCACACCTCGGCGCCGACGCCATCGAGCTGCGGCAAGCGGTTCAACCGCACCATCGGAGTGGAGCCGATCAGGTCGAGCGCCGTGCGCGCAGTCTGACAGGGAAGCGGCATGGAGCGTTGCGCCGGCCGGCAGGCGAAAACCATATATAGTGCGTGTGCGCGGAGTCAATTGAATCGGTCGCGCTCGTCTTTCCCGGCGCGCTCGGCGACTTCCTGCTTGCGATGCCGGCACTGCGTGCGCTGCGCCCGTCTCACACGGGCGCGCGCGTCACGATCGTCGTCAGCCAGCCACTCGTCGGGCTCGCGGCCCTTGCGGCCGTTGCGGACGAGGTCGCGAGCCTCGACGCGTCCGCCTCCGCCTGGCTGTTCGGGGCGAGCGAGCAACCGCGATGGCTCGTCGGACGGCCGACGGTCTACAGCTGGCTCGGCGCCACCGACGCGGAGATGCGCGCGCGCATCGGGGCGGTGGCGCGCGGCGCGAGCTTCTTCACCGTCGAGCGCGGCGACGGGCCACGGCACGCGGCCGCCGCATACGCACGGGCGGTCGGAGCGCCGGCGAGTCTCGCCACGCTCCGCCAGCGAGGACGGATCGAGCCGCCTCAGTCGGCGGCGGCGGACCGTCTGTATGCCACGTTGATCCCGCCTGTACTGGCGATGCACGCCGGCGCGGGCGCCCCGGCCAAGCAGTGGGCCGTCGAGGGGTATCGCCAGGTTGCGGGCTGGTGGCGGGCGACCGGCGGCGCCGTCATCGAGGTGTCCGGGCCCGCGGAGGCCGGACGCCGAGTCATTCCCGACGCTCCCGTCGCTTGCGATCTCGCTCTACCGGACCTCGCGGCCGTTCTCGCGCGCGCCGCGTTCTACGTCGGCAACGACAGCGGCGTCAGCCACCTGGCGGGCGCCGTCGGCGCGACCGGCGTGGTGCTCTTCGGTCCGACGCGCCCCGGCCGCTGGCGACCCCTCGGCGGTCGTCTCGCGCCGCTTGAGGCGGCGGGTGCGCATCGGGCCACCGGCATCTCGCTCGCTGCGCTGCCGCCGACGCGCGTGCTTGCCGTCTGCCGCCGCGTCATGCGCGCCGCCGCGCGCGCTCCGGTTGACAAGGGGGGACCCCGATATTAGCTTCGCCGCGGGTCTATTTTCGCGGCCCAGAATGAGTTCCACCGGCTTTCCGTCTAATGTCGAGGACGGAAGGTTCGCCCATGTCGAACGCCATCAAGACGACCGCCCTGCTCGGTCTCCTGACCGGTCTGCTGCTGTGGATCGGTCAATGGCTCGGCGGTCCGCAGGGCCTCGTCATCGCGCTCGTCTTCGCGGCGGCGATGAACTTCGGCAGCTACTGGTTCGCCGATCGGTTCGTGCTCGCGATGTACGGCGCGCGGGAGCTGTCGGAGCAGGACGCACCCGATCTCTTCCGCATCGTGCGCGAACTCGCCACCGGGATCGCGATGCCGATGCCGCGCATCTACCTCGTTCCGAGCGATTCGCCGAACGCCTTCGCGACGGGCCGGAGCCCCGAGCACGCCGCCGTCGCGGTGACGGAGGGCATCCTGAAGCTCCTCACGCCCGACGAGCTGCGCGGCGTCCTCGCGCACGAGCTGTCCCACGTGCGCAATCGCGACACGCTGATCAGCGCCGTGGCCGCCACGCTGGCGGGCGTCATCATGATGGTGGCGCGCATGGCGTACTGGGCAGCGCTGTTTGGCGGCATGCGCCGCGACGAGCGCGAGGAAGGCGGCAGCCCGTTCGGGTTCCTCGCCATGATCATCGTCGCACCCATCGCCGCCACGTTGATCCAGCTCGCGATCTCCCGCGCGCGCGAGTACCAGGCTGATGCGTCCGGCGCGCACATCCTGCACCGCCCGCAGGAGCTCGCCGACGCGCTCGAGAAGATCGCGCGCGTCTCCAGCCGCATCCCGCTGGCGGCCGCAGGCCCCGCGACCGCGCATCTCTGGATCGTGAATCCGCTCAAGGGTGACCGTCTCGCCAACCTGTTCAGCACCCATCCGCCGATCGAGGAGCGCATCCGCCGGCTGCGCGCGATGAGCCGTTGAGCCCGACAGGCTCATCCTCGCTTCGGGCATGATCATGGACAACGAGAAAGAGGAGCGACGCGGATTTCGCGTCACGGACCGCCGGCGCTTCGCGGAGAGCGGCGAGGCCCGCGACGACGCACCGCCGGAACCGTCGGTCGACCCGAAGCCGTCCGGGCCTGCCGCTGCGGCGCCGCCTCACACTGCGGCAGCCGCTGCCGAGGGCGTGCCGCCCGGGCCGGTGAACTTCTCGACCTTCGTCATCGGTCTCAGCACCCAGGCGCTGCTGCACCTGGGTGAGATTGCGAACCCGATGACCAATGCGGTCGAGCGCGACCTCGAAGCCGCGAAGCACGTCATCGACATCCTGGGGATCCTGCAGGAGAAGACCCGCAACAACCTCGATGCCGGGGAGGAGACGTTGCTGTCGTCCGTTCTGTACGACCTCCGCATGCGGTACGTCGACCTGGTGCGGGAGAGCTGAAGGAGTGGTCATGATCGGAAGCGGAGACGTATGAACGGCGGCACGAGCCGGCGGGCGTTGCTGTTCGTCGCGTTGATCGGTTTCGCGGTCGGCCTCGCGGTGAGCGTCCGCTTCGATCTCTTTCCGGCCAGCCAGGCGATCAACCTCTTCGGTGGCGGGGAGAAGGGCGGCGCCGAGGAGTCACCGACGGGCGCGCCGCCCGCGGTCACACTCCCCGACTTCGCCGGCCTCGCGGAGCATCTCTCCCCCTCCGTCGTCAACATCTCGAGCACGCAGGAGGTGAAGGGCGGGCCGAGTCTCGGCATCCCGGGCGGACCCGGTGGCGGTGGCGGAGAGGGTGATCCGTTCCACGAGTTCTTCGAACCGTTCGAGAAGTTCTTCGGACAGCCGCGGCGACCCTACAAGGCGAAGAGCCTCGGGTCGGGCTTCATCATCGATACCAAGGGTTACATCCTCACCAACAACCACGTCGTCGAGAACGCGGACGAGATCGTCGTCAAGCTGTTGACCGGCAAGGAGTTCAAGGCCAAGGTCGTCGGCCGCGACCCGAAGACGGACATCGCGCTCATCGAGATTCACGGCGCGTCGGACCTGACCCCCGTGGTGCTCGGCGACTCCGACGGTCTCAAGGTCGGTCAGTGGGTGGTGGCCATCGGCAACCCCTTCGGCCTCGAGAACACCGTGACGGCGGGCATCGTCAGTGCGCTCGGCCGGCACATCAACCAGGGGCCGTACGACAACTTCATCCAGACCGACGCGGCCATCAATCCGGGAAACTCCGGCGGACCTCTCATCAACACGCGGGGCGAGGTGGTGGGCATCAACACCGCGATCTTCAGCCGCGGCGGCGGCAACATCGGCATCGGCTTCGCGATCCCCATCAGCCTGACCAAGGAGATCGTGCCGCAGCTGAAGGAGAAGGGGCACGTGACGCGGGGCTGGCTCGGCGTCATGATCCAGAAGGTCACGCCGGACATCGCGGACTCGCTCGGGCTGCCGAGCGCCAAGGGCGCGCTCGTCGCGGACGTCGTGAAGGAAGGACCCGCCGAGGCTGCCGGCATCAAGCAGGGCGACGTGATCATCGAGTACGACGGCAAGCCGGTGACCGACTCCGCCGAGCTACCGCTGCTCGTGGCGCGAACCCCTGTCGGCAAGACCGTCAAGCTGAAGGCGATCCGCGACAAGAGCGAGCAGAACTTCACCATCAAGATCGCGGAGCTGAAGGAAGAGGAGACCGCGCAGGCGGGGACCGGCACCGCCGAGGATCTCGGCCTGACCGTGCAGACGCTCACGCCGGAGGTGGCCGAGAACCTCGGCCTCGACCGCAGCCTGAAGGGCGTCATCGTCACGCAGGTCGACGCAGGCGGCCCCGCCGCCGACGCCGGCCTCCGGCGCGGCGACGTCATCCTCGAGGTCAACCGCACCCCCGTGAAGGACGTCGACGCCTACCGCAAGGGCCTCAAGTCTTCCGGCAAGGGCAAGAGCGTCCTCTTCCTCGTCCGCCGCGGCGACAACACGATCTTCCTCGCGGTCAAGCCGTCGTCGGGGTAGCGCGTGCGGCGCCGGAGTGCCGTGCGCGGGAGCGGGGGCACCGGCTCGGCTCCCGGTCCTGGCCGTAAGCGCGCGGACGAGAATGCGGCGTCCCACCGAATGCCGGTGTCGGTGCGTGGCGCGGCGACGCCGTGGAAGGCGGGACGGGGTGCCGCCGCGGCGACCTCCGCAGCCTCCGCACGCGCCTGCAGCTGCGGGGGGACGTTGCAGCTTCGAGGCGTGCGTGAGGCGAGGACCGGGAGCCGCGGCGGCACCCCGTCCCGCCACCCCGCCGCGATCAAGCGGCGCGCCTGACGACGTCGTGCTCATTCTCGGCATCGAGAGCTCGTGCGACGACTCCGCGGCCGCCGTGCTCGACGGCGGCACGCTGCGCTCGTCGGTGGTCTCGTCGCAGGACGCGGTCCATGGGCCGTACGGCGGCGTGGTGCCCGAGCTCGCCTCGCGCCATCACGTGCGCAACATGCTGCCGGTGATCGACGCGGCCCTGTCGCGCGCCGCCGTCGATCTCGATGCCGTCGACGGGATCGCGGTGACGTGCGGTCCCGGGCTCATCGGCTCGCTCCTCGTGGGGCTGTCGGTCGCGAAGGGAATCGCGCAGGCACGTCGTCTTCCGCTGGTCGGCGTGAACCACCTGGAGGGCCATCTGCTCGCCGCCAACCTCGACCGGCCGCCCGACGACCCGATCCCGTTTCCCTTCCTCGGCCTGATCGTCTCCGGTGGCCACACGGGCCTCTATCTCGCGCGCGGCGCAGGGGATTATCGCTGCCTTGGCCGGACGCGCGACGACGCCGTCGGCGAGGCGTTCGACAAGGTCGCGAAGCTCCTGGGTCTCGGCTACCCGGGCGGGCCGGCGATCCAGCGGCTCGCCGAGCGCGGCAACCCGGGGGCGGTCCGCTTGCCGCGCGCGCGCCTGAAGCGCGGACGGTTCGACTTCAGCTTCAGTGGCTTCAAGACCGCGGTCTGGCAGCGCGTGCACGACGAGCCGCCGGCTCCCGACGCTCTTCCCGACCTCGCCGCGAGCGTGCAGGAGGCGCTCGTCGACATGCTCGTCGGCACGACCGTCGAAGCGCTCGAAGAGACGGGCGTGGCTCGTCTTGTCGTCTCGGGTGGCGTGTCGGCCAACCGCCGGTTGCGGGCGCGGATGGCGGACGCGGGCAGCGAGCTCGGCGTCGACGTGGTGTTCCCGCGCTTCGAGCTCTGCACCGACAATGCCGCCATGATCGCGCTCGGCGGCGCGCGCCGGCTCGAGGCGGGGGAGGACGACGGCCTCGCGATTGGCGCCGAGGCCGACTTGCCGCTCGGCGCCGCCGGGTGATGGGCGCGCGGCGGGAGGCGCGCGAGGCGCTCGCCGCCGCCGGCCTCCGGCCGAGAAAGGGCTGGGGCCAGCACTTTCTCTGCGACCCGGGGGTCGCCCACCGCATCGTCGAGACGGCGGACGTCGGGCCGCGGAGCGTGGTGCTCGAGATCGGTCCCGGGCTCGGCGCCCTCACCGACGAGCTCGCGGGCCGCGCGGGACGGCTGTACCTCGTCGAGGTCGATCCCGTGCTCGCCGCGCGCCTGGCCGCGCGCTACGCCGAGAACCCGCGCGTGCGGACGGTCGCAGGCGACGTGCTCGCGGTCGATCTCGAGACCCTCGTCACCGAGCCGGCGGTGACGGCGGTCGGCAATCTGCCCTACAACATCGCCATTCCGATCCTCTTCCGCCTGCGTGAGGCGCGCGCCCGGCTGCCGCGTGCCGTCGTCATGATCCAGCGCGAGGTTGCCGAGCGGCTGGTCGCGCGTCCCTCGACGGCGGACTACGGCGTGACGACCGTGCTCATCCAGGCGGTCGCCGACGTACGCCTCGCGTTTCGCGTCTCCCGGCGGAGCTTCTTCCCGCCGCCGCGCGTCGAATCGGCCGTGGTCGACGTCCGGTGGACCGCGCGACCACGCGTCGAGCTCGGCGACGAGCAGGCGTTTCGCGAAGTCGTGCGCGCGGCCTTCGGGCAGCGGCGGAAGATGCTGCGGAACGCGCTCGCCACGCTGGCAGCGTGCCGCGGGGTCGATCTCGAGGACGCCTGCGCACGCGCCGGCGTGGCGCCGAGCGCGCGTGCCGAGACCCTCGACCTTGCCGCCTTCGCGCGCCTCGCGCGGGCGCTCGAGGGCTAGCCGTTGCCCGAGCTGCCCGAGGTCGAGACCGTCGCGCGCACCCTGGCCCCGGCCCTGGTCGGGCGCCGCGTCGTCGCCGTTCGGGTGCGAGAGCGGCGGCTCCGTGGCGGCGTGGCGAGGAGCTTCGCGGCGCGCCTCGAGGGCCGTCGGCTGGAAGCGGTCACCCGGCGCGGCAAATACATGGTGGTCGGACTCGACGATGGACGGCTCTGGCTCGTCCACCTCGGCATGACGGGCCAGCTGACGCTCGCCCCGTCCGACCGGACCGCGCGGCGCCACGATCACGTCGTGATCGAGCTCGATGACGGCCGCCTGGTCACCTACAACGACCCGCGTCGCTTCGGCCGCATGGCGGTGATCGACGCGACGGCGCTCGCCGCCGAGACCGGGGCCGGGGTCGACCCGCTCGATGACGCGTTCACGCCCGAGACGCTCTTCGCGCTCACCCGCGCCCGGCGGACGCCGATCAAGGCGCTGCTGATGGACCAGCGACGGGTGGCGGGCCTGGGTAACATCTATACGAACGAGATCCTGTTCCGCGCCGGCGTACGGCCCGGGCGGCGCGCGGCGCGGCTGGCGCGCGAGGAGTGCCGCCGCATCGTCGCCGCAAGTCACCTCGTCCTCGCCGAGGCGATCCGCCGTGGCGGCTCGTCGATCTCCGACTACCGGGATGGTCTCGGCCGGGAGGGCTGGTTCCAGCTCGATCACTGCGTCTACGATCGCGCCGGCGAGCCGTGTCCGGGGTGTCGGACGCCGATCCGGGCCCGCGTCCTGGTCGGCCGCTCCACCTTCTACTGTCCGCGCTGTCAGCGCTGACGTCGCCCTACGCGACGGCGAAGCGCGACGGTGCCAGCCGCGCGGCGAAGAAGCCGCGCAGGCGCGGATCTTCCCCGACCACCGGGACGCGGTCCGGCGCGAACGTCCGGAGGCCCGCCCATCTCCGACGCACCGCCCGTGGCACGAGGGACGGCGCGAGCGCCGCGAGCCGCTCGAAGCCCGACGCCACGGCCACGTCGTCGGGCACCGGGTCGCAGGCCTCGATCGGCTCCTCGTCCATCGGGCTCAGCTTGAGCCCGCCGGACTCCGGCGCGAAGTACAGGCGGTTTTCGTCGCTCGCCACCAGCGGCCAGGCACGGACGTCGAGCGGCACGTCGAAGACGACGATCGTCCGGCGGTGCGGCACGAGTGCCGCGGGCGTCGCGCCCGCGAGGGTGCCGATCGCCGACGCCCATGCGCCGGCGGCGTTCACCACCCAGCGGGTCGGGATCTCGCCGTCGTCGGTCAACACGGCCTGCGCGCGGCCGCCCGCGACGCGCACCCCGCGTACCGTCACGCCGAAGCGGTGCACGACGCCGCGCCGCCGGGCGTGGCCGAGATAGGCCCAGAGAAGCGCGTGGACGTCGATGCGTCCGTCCTCCGGCAGCAGCACGGCGCCATCGATGCGGTCGGCGACGAGCGCGGGCACCCGGGCGGCCGCGTCGCCGGCGGACAGGAGGTCGAGCCGCGTGCCCGCGCGCGCGATCGCGGGCGCGAGCGCACGGATCGCGCTCCACACGGGCTCGCGGAAGAGCAGCATGATCCCGGTCGGTGCCAGGAGAGGCGTCTCGGAGAAGCCCTCCGGAGGGTGGCGGAGGAAGCCGGCGCTCGCGACCTTCAGCGCGCACCCGCGATGCCGCCGCCGACGACCACGACGTCGAACGCGCGCGTCACGACGGCGTCATGCGGCCGGCGCCGTCGAGCCGCACGTCGAGAAGGTCTCGCAGCCCGTCGCCGAGCAGCTGGAGCGCGAGCACGGCGAGTGCGAGGGCGAGACCGGGAAAGACGACGAGGTGCGGCGCGACGAGCAGGAACGGCCGCCCCTCGTCGATCATCGCGCCCCAGGACGGCAGCGGCGGCGGGGCACCGACGCCGAGGAAGGAGAGGCTGCCCTCGGCCACCATCGCGCCCGCCATGCCGAACGTCGCCTGGACGAGGAGGACGGGCCCCGCGAGCGGCAGGAGATGGCGCGCCACGATCCGGACGGGGCGGGCCCCGAGGGCACGCGCCGCGGCGACGAACTCCCGCTCGCGGAGGCTCATGACGGCGGCGCGCGCCAGCCGGGCGTAGCCCGTCCAGCCGAGCACGCTGAGTGCCAGGACGACGTTCGGCAGGCTCGGCCCGCGGACGGCGGCGAGGGCGATCGCGAGCAGCAGGCCGGGAAACGCGAGCAGCACGTCGATCACGCGCGTGAGCGCCTCGTCGACCCAGCCGCCGGCGTACCCGGCGACGCAGCCGAGCACCGTGCCGGCAGCGAGCGACAGCCCGACGGCGGCCGTCGCGACGCCAAGGGAGATGCGGGTCCCGTAGAGGACGCGCGCGAGCACGTCGCGGCCGAGCGTGTCCTGCCCGAGGAGGTGCGCGCCGCCCGGCGCTCCGAGCCGCGCGCCCAGGTCCGGCGTGTAGGGACCCGTGGGAGCGAGCCACGGTGCCGCGGCGCCTGCGAGCGCGATCACGATCAGGCCGGCGACGCCCGCCACGACGCCGAGGCGGCTCGTCACGCCGGCTCCGCCAGGCGCGGGTCGATCGCCCGCACGAGCACGTCGGCCGCCGTGTTGATCGCGACGTAGGTCACCCCGATCACGAGCACGCATCCCTGGACCAGCGGATAGTCCCGCGCCTGGATGGCCTGCACGACGAGCCGGCCGATCCCGGGCCACGCGAAGATGGTCTCGGTGATGACGGCGCCGGCGAGGAGTGCGCCCGCCTGCAGGCCGAGGACGGTGACGACCGGCACGAGGGCGTTCCGGAGCGCGTGGACGCCGACCGCCCGCCAGCGCGGCGCGCCCTTGGCCCGCGCCGTGCGCACGTAATCCTCGCCGAGCGCCGCGAGCACGCTCGCCCGGGTCAGCCGGACGAGGATGCCGCCCATGCCGAGCGCCAGCGTCGCGGCGGGCAGGACGAGGTGCGCGAGTCCGCCACGGCCCGACACGGGCAGCCAGTCGAGTCGCATGGCGAAGGCGAACATCAGGACGGGACCGAGCCAGAAGCTCGGCAGGCACACGCCCGCGAGGCTCGCCAGGCGGACGATGCGGTCGAGGGCACGGCCGCGCCACACCGCGGCCAGGACGCCGAGCGGCACGGCGCCGCCGACGGCGAGGAGTAGCGCAGCGATCGCGAGCTCGACGGTCGCCGGATAGCGATCGGCGATCACGCGGGCGACGGGAGCGCGAAAGGCGATCGACTGGCCGAAATCGCCGCGTGCGGCATGCCCGACGAAGCGAACGTACTGGGCGGCGAGCGGCCGGTCGAGGCCGAGGTCGCGCCGCAGCGCCACCGCGTCGGCGGGTGCGGCCCAGTCCCCGAGCATGATCTCGACGGGGTCGCCCGGCAGCAGGTGGAGGAAGGCGAAGACCAGCGTCACGACGCCGAGCACGGTGGGCAGGAGGAGGACCAGCCGCCGGCCGGGGAGGGTGCCCATCAATCGAGCCGGGCGGTGGCGAGGCTGCGCAGGTCGCCGCTCGGCGACGGCTCGAATCCGCGCAGCCGTCGCGTATGCACGGCGATCCGATCCTCCCACCACAGGGGCACGATCGGGACGTCGTGCGCGAGCCGCCGCTGCACGCGCGCGTAGATGGTCCGCCGCTCGAGCGGGTCGAAGGTCCGCCGCCCGGCGCTCGTCAGACGATCGGTCACGCGGCTCACGTAGGCGCCGCGGTTGTAGCCCGCGGGCGGCACCATGGTCGAGTGGAATGCCAGGTAGTACAGGTCCGGGTCGGTGACGCCGACCCAGGCGAGCGACGCCATCTCGAAGTTGCCGCTGCGGACGTCGGCATAGAGAGTGCCCCACTCGTAGACCCGCACGTCGACCGCGATGCCGACGTTCGCGAGATCCGCCTGCACGGCTTCCGCCAGCCGTCGCCGCAGCGGCTGGGCGGACGTCTTGTAGACCAGGCGGAAGCGTGGCGTGCCGCGACCCCGCGACGGGTAGCCTGCTCGCGCGAGGAGACGTCGCGCGCGCCGGGGATCGTGGCGACGCGCTGGCGCCGGGGCGTATGCCCAGTGCTCGGGCGCCAGGAGCCCGGTCGCGGGCCGCGCGGCGCCGCCCAGGACGTACCGCACGAGCCCGTCCCGGTCGACGGCGAGGGCGATGGCCTCGCGGACGCGCCGGTCGGCGAGCCGGGGGTCGCGCAGGTTGAGCGCGAGGTACACGAAGCTCGTCCCCGGCGCCCTGCGGACGACCAGGGTGGGTGCGGCGGCGAGCCAGGTCACCATCTCGGGCTCGGGCGCATCCTCGAGCAGGTGAATGCCGCCGCGCCGGAGCTCGAGCACCCGGACGGTCTCGTCGGGCACGATGCGGATGACCAGGGGGTCGAGCCGCGGCGGCCCGTCGGGGTAGTAGGGGTTCGGCGCGAGGACGAGCCGGTCGCCGCGGACGACCGACACCAGCCGGAACGGTCCGGCGCCGGTCGTGACGTCGTCCGCCTCCCGGGCTCGGGCCGCGGGCAGGATGCCGAGGCCGGTCGCGTCAAGGAACGAGGCCGAGGCGTCGGTGAGGTGCATGACGACGGTCGTCGCGTCGGGCGTGTCGATGACAGACAGCGCGGCGAGCGCTGTACGCTTTGGCGACGCGAGTGCGGGGTCGCGCACGGCATCGTAGGTGGCCTTGACGTCTGCAGCGGTGACCGCCGTGCCGTCCGCGAACCGGAAATCCGGACGCAGGTGGAAGACGACCGTGCGCCGATCCTCCATGGTCCAGCTGCGCGCGAGCTCCGGAACGCGCCGGCCGGTCGGATCAGCTCGGGTGAGGGCGACGTGAAGCAAGTCGCCCAGCCGGGCGCCGTTGGCGTCGGTCTGGAACCGGGGGTCGAGGCTCCGCGGGTCGCTGTCGAAGGCGACGACCAGCCCGCCGGGAGGGGGCGCCACCTCGCCGCAGCCGGTGGCGAGCGCGCCGAGCAGCGTCAGAACAATGCCGGTCGCAGACGACGGTTTGACTCTGTTCGAAACGCTTTGGTAGCATGCCCGTAGCTTGCTTTCGCGTGCACGACGGCAGGCAAGGGGCCAGTGGAGGCCAATGCGCGTCAAGCTGGGTTTTCTAGTAGCCTTCTTTTTCACCACGTTGCCGGTCGTCGCGGTCCGCGCGGACGACACGCACGCCGACTTTCCGCGTCCGGCGGGCCTGGAGTCACAGGTTCGGTTCTGGCGCCAGATATTCGTCGAGTACTCCGTTCACCAGGTCGTTCTGCACGACGCCGTCCACCTCGACAAGGTCTACAAAGTGCTCGATTTCCGGCCCGAGCTCGACGACGGCATGAGCCCGCTCCGGGTGGAGCGGTTGCAGCGCGCGGAGACGGACCTCGAGCTCGAGCGCATCCACAACACGCTGCTCCGGTTGCACTCGCTCGGCGGGGCCGTCGACGGGCTCAGCAGCGACGAGCGGCGCATCTACGACATGTTCGCCGACGACTCGAGCCCCGATCGGTTCCTCGTCGCCGCCGACGACAAGCATCTCCGAGCCCAGCGCGGGCTCCGCGAGCGCTTCGCCGAGGGCATCCGCGTCTCGCGCCGCTACCTTCCCGAGATGGAGCGCATCTTCCGCGAGGACGGCCTGCCTCCGGAGCTCACGCGGCTGCCGCTCGTCGAGTCGTGCTTCAACCTGCACGCCTACTCCAAGGTCGGCGCGGCCGGGATCTGGCAGTTCATGCCCGCGACGGGCCGTCGGTTCCTGCGCGTCGACAACCTCGTCGACGAGCGGCGCGACCCGATCTTCTCGACGCGCGCCGCGGCGCGCTTCCTCGACGAGATGCACGACTCGCTCGGCGCCTGGCCGCTGGCGATCACCGCCTACAATCACGGTCCCGAGGGCGTTGCACGCGCCGTCGGCCAGTGCGGCACCAGGGACATCGCCACGATCGTGCGCGACTACCACGGCAGCGCCTTCGGATTCGCGTCGCGGAACTTCTACGCGGAGTTCCTCGCCGCGCTCGACGTCGAGCGGAACTACCGCGAGTACTTCGGGAACATGCCCGTCGAGGCGGCGCCGAGGACGCGCGAGCATCGCCTGGATCGCGCGCTCGGCATCCAGCAGGCGGCGCACATGGCGCACGCCGACCGCGACGTCCTGGCCACGCTGAACCCGTCGCTCTCCTCCCTCGTCCTCGCCGGCCGCCGTCCGATCCCCCGCGGGGCTCGTCTCCGGCTGCCGGAGGGTGGCGCGAGCGGCTTCGAGACCCGGCTCGCCGAGGCGCCGGTCGAGGAGCGGGTCGTCGAGCACAAGGTGACGCCGGCCGTCGCGCGCCATGCAGCTCACGCCGGACGCGTCCGCCCGGCGGTGCTCACGTATCGCGTGCAGCGCGGCCAGACGCTCTCCCACATCGCCAAGCGGTACCGGGTGAGCGTCGCGAGCCTGTGCACGACGAACGGGATCGGCAAGACGGGCCGCCTGCGGCCCGGTCAGACCCTCCGGATCCCGCGCGGCGTGCGCCGCAGCGCGGCCTGAGCACCGCTCGTTTCGACCGCGTTTTGCTTCTGGTACCATCCAGGAGCGGATGCGGACCCATCCGGTCTTCCTGCGCCTGGAGGGCAGGCGATGCGTGGTGATCGGCGCCGACGCCCCGGCGGCGGCGAAGGCCACGGCCTGCCTCCGTGCGGGTGCGAGCGTGACGGTGATCGCGCCCGAGCTGCCGACGGCGCTCGAAACGCACCCGGAGCTCCGACACGTCGCGCGGGAGTATCGTCGGGGCGATCTCGGTGGGGCCTTCCTCGCCTACGCGTCGACCCGCGATCCGGCGTTCATCGCCGAGCTCCGAGACGAGGCCGGGCGCGCCGGCGTGCTGCTCAACGTCATCGACGTCCCGGCTGCGTCCACGTTCTTCTCGCCCGCCGTGCTCGAGCGCGGCGACCTCGCGATCGCGATCGGCACCGGGGGCGCGAGCCCGGCGCTCTCGGCGCGCATCCGGCGCGAGCTCGAGGCGCGGGTCGGACCGGAGTACGGACCGTACGTCGCGATCCTGGGCGCGGTTCGACGGGTGCTGGAGGGCGAGGCCGGACGCGCCGACGTCCTCGCCGCGCTCCTCGACGCTCCGCTCCTCGATCTCGTGCGCCGCGGTGCGCGCGAGGACATCGATCGGGTGCTCGCGCGCGTGGCCGGCGACGGGGTCACGCTCCAGCGCCTCGGCGTCGTGCTCGACGCGGAAGGGTAGGCATGGAGCTCGGACTGCTGCGCCTCGCCACGCTCCTCTACCTCGGGGCGACGTTCGACGCGCTCGCGGGCATCGCGATGCAGCGCGAGCTGCCACGCTGGCTGCTTCCCCGGCTGCTGCTCGGCGGACTCGCCGTGCATGGCGCCGCCATCATCCTGCGGTCCGCGGCGGCAGGACACATCGCGGTCACGACCTTCGCCGAGGCCCTGTCGTTTCTGGCAGTGGTGCTGGTGGCGATCTTCCTGGCGGTCCAGGCCCGCCGGCCGCTCGTGGCCCTCGGGGCGGTGGTGAGCCCGCTCGCCTTCGGCCTCGTGCTCGCTGCCGACGCCGCGTACAGCGGCGCGCGGCCGCTGCCCCCGGTCCTGCACAGTGCCTGGCTCCCGGTGCACGTCGTGCTCGCGACCCTCGGCGACGCCGTCTTCGCGCTCGCCTTCAGCGTCGTGCTCGCTGCCGACGCCGCGTACAGCGGCGCGCGGCCGCTGCCCCCGGTCCTGCACAGTGCCTGGCTCCCGGTGCACGTCGTGCTCGCGACCCTCGGCGACGCCGTCTTCGCGCTCGCCTTCAGCGCGAGCCTCCTCTACCTGATCCAGGAGCGGCGTCTGAAGACGCACCGGGGCCGCGGCGTCCTGCGCCATCTGCCGTCGCTGGAGACGCTCGACCGGGTGAACTACGCGTGCCTCGTCTGGGGTCTCGTGCTGCTGACGCTCGGCATCATGAGCGGCATCGTCTGGGCGCACGAGGCGTGGGGTCGATCCTGGTCCACCGACCCGAAGCTCGTGTTCTCGCTTCTCACCTGGGCCGTGTACGTCGTCCTCCTGCAGGGCCGGATGACGGCCGGGTGGCGTGGACGCTGGGCGGCGACGCTCACGATCGCGGGCTTCGCCGTGATCGTCCTGTCCCTCGTCAGCGTCAATGTGCTCGCCCTCGGCAATCACGGGAAGGCGTTCTAGCGTGGAGCAGCGGACGATCGTCCTGGTCGGCCTGAACCACCGGACGGCCCCGGTCGAGGTGCGGGAGCGGCTGGCGTTCGGCAACGGCCGCCTCGAGCCCGCGTTGCGCGAGCTGATCGCCGTGCCCGGCATCCTCGAAGGCGCGATCGTCTCGACGTGCAACCGGGTCGAGGTGATCGCGTGCGGGGCCGATGCGGCCGCTGTCGGGAGCGCGCTGCCGGCGTTCCTCGCCCGCGAGCACGGCGTCGCGGACCCCGCCCTGGCGACGCACCTCTACACGCACGCCGATCGCGAGGCGGTTCGTCACCTCTTCCGCGTCGCCGCCAGCCTCGATTCGATGGTCGTCGGCGAGTCGCAGGTCCTCGGGCAGCTGAAGGAGCAATACGGGGTGGCGGCGT
Source organism: Deltaproteobacteria bacterium (assembly GCA_005879585.1). GTDB lineage: Bacteria > Desulfobacterota > Binatia > DP-6 > DP-6 > DP-3. The sequence continues at coordinate 46,608 of VBKG01000312.1, forward strand.
CGGTCGGTGCGTCGGGTCGCGTGCTCCATCGCTGCTTTCACAAGTCGTTCTCGGTCGCCAAGCGCGTGCGGAGCGAGACCGGGATCGCAGAGAAAGCCGTCTCCGTCGGCTCGGCGGCCGTCGAGCTGGCGCGCGGCATCTTCGACCGCCTCGAGGACAAGACCGCGATGCTGATCGGCGCAGGCGCGATGGGCGAGCTCACGGCGCGCCAGCTCCTCGCGCACGGCGTCGGCTCGGTGATGGTGGTGAACCGCACCTACGAGCGCGCGATGGACGTGGCTCGTGAGCTCGGTGGGATGCCCGTGCCCTTCGACCGCCTGGCGCGCTACCTGCCGCTCGCGGACCTCGTGATCGGCACCGCGAGCGGCGAGGACTTCCTCCTGGCGCCGCCGCTCGTCGACGAGGCGATGCGCGAGCGGCGCCGGCGGCCGATGTTCTTCATCGACCTCGCGGTGCCCCGCGGCCTGGACCCCGGTATCAACGCGATCGACGACGTCTACCTGTTCGACATCGACGACCTGGAAGGCGTCATCGCGGACAACAAGGGCGCGCGGGCCCGCGAGGCGGTCAAGGCCGAGACGATCATCGACGCCGAGGTCGACGCCTTCTGGCGCTGGTTCACGAGCCTCGACGTCGTGCCCACCATCGTCGCGCTGCGCGACAAGGTGGAGGGCATCCGCCGCCGCGAGCTGGCGCGCGCCCTCGCCGCCGTCGGTGACGCGGACCCGCGCATGGGCGAGGTGCTCGAGCGCGTCACGAGCGCGATCGTCAACAAGATCCTGCACGGTCCGCTGACCGCACTCCGGCGCCACGAGGCGCAGGCCGGCGAGGCCTTCTACGTCGATGCGGCCCGCCGCCTCTTCCGTCTCGGCGCCGATCCCGACGACGAGGAAGACTAGTGGGAGCCGCTCCCAGCCGGCTGCGGCTCGGCACGCGCGCGAGCCCGCTGGCGCGGGTGCAGGCCGAGGGCGTCCGCGCCGCGCTCGCGGCGCGCCATCCGGGCCTCACGGTGGAGCTGGTCTTCGTCCGGACGACCGGCGACCGAGTGACGGGACCGCTCGCTGCGGCGGGCGGCAAGGGGCTCTTCGTGAAGGAGATCGAGGAAGCCCTGCTCGACGGCCGGATCGACGCGGGCGTGCACTCGATGAAGGACGTGCCGGCGCGGCTTGCCGCCGGGCTCGTGATCGGCGCGGTACCCGAGCGTGCTGACGCCCGCGACGTGCTCATCGGCGGCGACGGGGGGCTCGCCGGCCTGCCGCCCGGCGCGCGTATCGGGACGGCGAGCCCGCGGCGGCGGGCGCAGCTCCTCGCGCACCGCCCCGACCTCGTGGTGGTGCTCCTCCGCGGCAACGTCGACACTCGCCTGCGAAAATGGCGGGCCGGTGAGGTCGATGCACTCCTGCTCGCCGCGGCGGGGCTCGCGCGGCTCGGGATCAGCGAGCCCGCAGCTCAGCCGCTCCCGGTCGACGAGTTCCTGCCCGCCGTCGGCCAGGGCGCGCTCGCGCTCGAATGCCGCGCCGACGACGGTGCGACGCGGGCGCTTCTCGCCGCCGTCGACCAGCCGGCGGCCGCAACCGCGGTCGCGGCCGAGCGGGCATTCCTCGCCGCGGTCGGCGGCGACTGCAACAGCGCCATCGCGGCACACGCGACGCTCGCCGGCGGCCGGCTGACGCTGCGCGCGCTGGTCACCGATCCCGACGGCCGCCGCCGTCTCGAGGAGCGCGACACGGCCCCCGCCGCCGACGCGGAGGCCCTCGGCCGCACCGTGGCGACCCGCCTCCTCGCCGCCGGCGCCGCGGCACTGATGGGTCGATGAGCGGGCGCGTCTATTTGGTGGGTGCGGGGCCGGGCGATCCGGGTCTCCTGACCCTTCGCGGCCAGCGCTGCCTCGCCGCCGCCGACGTCGTCGTGCACGACGACCTCGTGAGCCGCCGGCTGCTCGAGCATACGCGACCGGCCGCCGAGATCGTCGCCGTGGGCGGCGCGCACGGCGATCCGGCGCGTCTCGGCCAGGACGCGATCGAAGCGCTGCTCGTGGCCCGCGCGCGGGCGGGCAAGACCGTGGTGCGGCTCAAGAACGGCGATCCGTTCCTCTTCGGCCGGGGTGCGGAGGAGGCCGAGGCGCTCCGTCGCGCGGGGATCCCGTTCGAAGTCGTCCCAGGCGTGACTGCCGCCCTCGCCGTCCCGGCGTACGCCGGCATCCCGGCGACGCATCGCGATCACGCCTCGCTCGTGACGATCGCCACCGGCCATCAGGCGCGGTCCGCGTCGGGCGCGGAGCCGACGGTGCCGGCGCTTCCGTGGGCCGCGCTCGCGCGCCAGGGCGGCACGCTCGTCTTCCTGATGGGCATGCGCCAGCTGCCGGGGATCATGGCAGCGCTCATGGAGCACGGGCTCGGCGGCGACACGCCTGCCGCAGCCGTGGCGCACGGCACGACGGGCGGCCAGCGGACCGTCGTCGCCACCGTGGCGACGCTCGCCGAGCGCGTGCACGCCGCCGGCGTCGGCCCGCCCGCCGTCGTCGTGGTCGGCAGCGTCGTGAATGTCCGGGAGCGGATCCGCTGGCTCGAGGATCGGCCGTTGTTCGGCCGCCGCGTCGTCCTGACGCGCCCGCGCGCGCAGGCGGGCGAGCTCGCACGGCTCCTCGAGGACGCCGGCGCGGAGGTCGTCCTCTTTCCCACGATCGCGATCGGCCCGCCGCCGGACGCGGCGGCCCTCGACCGTGCCGTGGCGCACGCGGCGGAGTACGACTGGATCGTGTTCACCAGCGTCAACGGCGTACGCGTCTTCTTCGAGCGCTTCACCGCGCAGAGACGCGACGTCCGGGCGTTCGCCGGGGTGCGGCTCGCGGCGATCGGCCCCGAGACCGCGGCGGAGCTCGCGCGCCGTCACCTGCACCCCGACGTCGTGCCGGCGGAGTACCGGGCCGAGGGCTTGATCGCGGCGCTCGGCGGCGAGGACGTGCGCGGCCGGCGCTTCCTCCTGCCGCGCGCGGCCGGCGCCCGCGCCATCCTTCCCGAAGCGCTCGCCGCGCGCGGCGCGGTCGTCGACGAGGTCGTCGCCTACGAGGCCGTCCTGCCGCCCGACGCCGACGTCAGCGGCCTGCGGGCGGCGCTCGGCGAAGGATCGATCGATGCGGTCGCGTTCACGAGCAGCTCGACGGTGCGGAACTTCGTGACGCTCGTCAGCGAGGACGACGTCGGCCGCCTGATCCGCGACGGCCGGCCCGCCATCGCGTGCATCGGCCCGGTGACGGCCGAGACGGCGCGGGCGGCCGGCCTCGCCGTCGCCGTCGAGCCGCAGGCGTACACCGCGGCCGCGCTGGCCGCGGCGCTGACGGAGCATCTCCGCACGCAGCGCCGGTGAGCGGACCCCGTTTTTGCAAAGGCTCCGCCGATCAACTATCGGAAGGGGGCGCGTGAGCGCGAGCGAAGGATATTCATGAGCGCGAGCGAAGGATATTGATGAGCCGCTTCCCCGCCTATCGCCCGCGGCGGCTCCGCCGCAGCGAGGCGCTCCGCCGTCTCGTTCGCGAGACCCGCGTCGTCACGGAGCAGCTCGTCCAGCCGCTCTTCGTCGTACCGGGCGACGGCGTCGAGCGAGCGGTCGAGTCGATGCCGGGCGTGGCGCAGCGCTCGGTCGACCGCACGGCCGAGGAATGCCGGCGGCTGGCCGACGTCGGCGTCCCGGCGGTGCTGCTCTTCGGCATCCCGGAGGAGAAGGACGCGCGGGGCCGCGGCGCGACCGACCCGGGCGGCATCATCCCGCGCGCGCTCCACGCGGTCCGCCGGGCCACCCCGGGCCTGGTCCTCATCACCGACGTCTGTCTCTGCGAGTACACCGATCACGGCCACTGCGGGGTCGTCCGCGAGGGCGACGTCGACAACGACGCCACACTCGAGCTGCTCGCGGCCGAGGCGCTGGCGCACGCGCGGGCCGGCGCCGATGTCATCGCGCCGTCGGACATGATGGACGGCCGCGTCGGTGCCATCCGTGGCGCGCTCGACGCCGCCGGCTTCTCGCATCTTCCCATCATGTCGTACGCCGCGAAGTTCGCGTCCGCGCTGTACGGCCCGTTTCGCGATGCTGCCGAGTCGACACCGGCCTTCGGCGACCGCCGCTCCTACCAGATGGACCCGGCCAACGCGGAGGAAGCACTGCGGGAAGTCGCGCTCGACGTCGAGGAGGGCGCCGACGTCGTGATGGTGAAGCCTGCGCTCCCGTATCTCGACGTCGTCCGCCGCGTGAAGGAGCGGTTCGGGTATCCCGTCGCGGCCTACCAGGTGAGCGGTGAGTACGCGATGGTGAAGGCCGCTGCCGCGCGCGGCTGGCTCGACGAGGCGCGCGTCGTCGACGAGAGTCTGCTGGCGATCAAGCGCGCCGGCGCCGACGTCATCATCACGTACTTCGCGAAGGACGTCGCCGCCCGGAGGCGGGCGTGAGGCGACGGCACCCGGCACGGGCCCTCGCGCTCGCAACGGCGCTCGCCGTCGCCGCTCCGGCGGCCGCCGTCGACGAGCGCGAGCTGGGCCGCCATTTCCTGCTCGCGGCACGCGGCGAGCTGCCGATCGTGCAGGATCCCGTGGTGGCGGGCTACGTCGAGCACATCGGGGAGAAGCTCGTCGGCGCCCTCGGCGCCCAGAGCTTCGACTACCGGTTCTACGTGGTCCAGCACCCGGCGCTGAATGCGTTCGCCGTCCCGGGCGGGTACGTGTTCGTCTTCTCGGGCCTCCTCGCGCGCATCGGCAACGACGACGAGCTCGCCGGCGTCCTCGCGCACGAGATCGGCCACGTGCACGGCCATCACCTGCTGCGGCAGCAGAAGGAGGGCCAGGTGTGGACGGCGGCCGCCCTGCTCGGGCTGCTCATCTCCGCGGTGAATCCGGTCCTCGGCGCCGCCGGCATCGCCGCGGCGGAGACCGCGCAGCTCAAGTACTCGCGCGAGTTCGAGCAGGAGGCCGACTACCTCGGGCTCCGCTACGCGAGCGAGGCGGGCTACGACCCGCACGCGCTCGGCTCCTTCTTCAAGGAGCTCCTCGCCGACCAGCGGATCAACTCGGCCGGCGTACCGGCCTACATGCTGACCCACCCGCTCACCGAGGACCGGGTGGCGAACGTCGCGACCGCCATCAATTCGCAACACCTGAAGACGCCGGCGGGGCGGCCGGCGTCCGCCAAGGAGCTCCCCGAGGTGCAGGCCGTGGCGCGGGCCATCGCGGAGCCCACCGACGTCGTGATCGCCCGCTATCGCCGCATGGCCGACGACAAGCCCGACGACGCCGAGCGGCAGCTGCTCCTCGGGCGCGTGTACCAGACCGTCGGCCAGCTCGACGCGGCGCGGAACGCGCTCGAGCGGTGCCGTGCCCTCGGCGGCCTCGACGGGCGCGTCGACCGGCCGCTAGGCACGGTGTACGTCGCGCTCAAGAAGCCCGCCGACGCCCGCGAGGCCCTCGGCCGGTATCTCGCCAAGCACCCGGAGGACGGCTGGTCGCACCTCCAGCTCGGCAAGGCGCTCGCCGACGCCGGCGACGACGGCGGCGCGCTCCGCGAGTTCCAGCGCGCGATCACGTGCGACCCGGAGCTCGACGAGGCGCAGCGGCTCGCCGGGGTGGCGCTCGGCCGGCGCGGCAACGAGGCCGAGGGCTTCTACCGCCTCGCGGTCGCGTCGCGGCTCCGTGGCGAGCTCGAGCAGTCGCTCAGTCACTTCCAGCGCACGAAGCCGCTGCTCGACCCGTCGAGCGCGCGCCGCCAGGAGGTCGACCAGGCGATCGCCGAGCTCGTGCCGCTCGTGCGCGAGCGGGAGCGCGAGCGGATGGAGCGGCGGCGCGGCCCGCGGCGCGGCGCGTCGCTCGGCGCGCTGCGGCCGTAGGCGGCGCCGGAATCCGGAGGCGACGTCCGGGCGAACCCATGTACCGGGGGCTCTCCGTGATCGCCGTCGTGCCGGTCCTGAACGAGGAAGGGAAGATCGGCCGCGTGCTCGGTCGCATGCCGCGCGCGGTCGTCGACGAGATGCTGGTGGTCGACGACGGCTCGACGGACCGCTCGCCGGAGATCGCCCGTCAGCTCGGCGCGAGCGTACTGCCGATGGGCCGGGTCGCCGGCGTCGGTGCGGCGCTCCGGGCCGGCTACCGCTACGGCGTCGACCACGGCTACGATGTCGTGGTGGTCATGGCGGGCAACGACAAGGACGCGCCGGAGGAGGTCCCGCTGCTCCTCGACCCGATCGCCGACGACCGCGCCGACTTCGTCCAGGGCTCCCGCTTCCTGAAGCCGCGGGCGAGCTTCGGCGCGATGCCGTTCTACCGCCGCATCGCGACCCGGGTGCACCCGTTGCTGTTCTCGCTGGCGGCACGGCGCTGGGTGACGGAATCCACCAACGGCTTCCGGGCCGTCCACCGCCGCGTGCTCGCCGACCCACGCCTCGACCTGTCCCCCACGTGGCTCGACGCGTACGAGCTCGAGCCGTTCCTCTACCTGCGCGTCATCCAGCTCGGCTACCGGACGGCGGAGGTGCCGGTCACGAAGGTCTACCCCGCCCGCCACCTCGGCCAGACGAAGATGCGGCCCATCACCGGCTGGTGGTCGATCCTGCGCCCGCTCGTCTACGCGAGCCTCCGGCTCCGCCGATGATCCGCGTCGCCGTCATCGGTGCCGGGCAATGGGGCCCGAACCTCATCCGCAACTTTCACAACCACCGGACGAGCGAGGTCGTCTGGGTGGTCGACGCCGACGCGGGACGGCTCGACCAGGTCCGGGCGCGGTTCCCCGACGTCGGCCTCGACACCGCGGCCGACTCCGTGATGGCCGACGGCCGGGTCGACGCCGTGGTGATCGCGACGCCGACGAGCACGCACCACACACTGGTGAAGCGCGCGCTCGAGGCCGGCAAGCACGTGCTCGTCGAGAAGCCGATCACAGCCGATTCGTCGCAGGCCGAGGAGCTCTGCGCCCTCGCCGCGCGCATGGACCGGATCCTCATGGTCGGGCACGTCTTCGTGTACAACCCCGGCGTCCAGCGCGTGAAGCAGCTCCTCGATGCGGGCGACCTCGGGCGCGTCTACTACGTGACGATGGTGCGCACGAACCTCGGCCCCATCCGGGTCGACGTGAACGCCGCCTGGGACCTCGCCTCGCACGACGTGTCGATCGCGAACTACTGGCTCGGCACCGCCCCGGCGACCGTGTCCGCCGTCGGCGGGGGCTGGATCAACCCGGGCGTCGAGGATGCCGTCTTCGCCACCCTCCGGTACCCGAACGACGTCCTCGTGAACCTGCACGTGTCGTGGCTGAGTCCGCGGAAGACGCGCGAGATCACGCTCGTCGGCGACCGGCGCATGCTGACCTTCGACGACATGAACCTGAGCGAGCCGGTTCGCCTCTACGACAAGCAGGTGACGGACGTCCGCACCCCGGCGCCCTACATCGACTCCTTCGCGTCGTTCCGGGCGAGCCTCCGCGAGGGCGACATCACGATCCCGAGGATCCCCCTCGGCGAGCCGCTGAAGGTGGAGTGCGATCACTTCCTCGAGTGCATCGCCGCCGGCAAGCCGCCGCTGACCGGTGGCCGGGAGGGGCTGACGGTCGTGCACGCGCTCGAGGCGATCCAGCGCTCGGTCCGCGCCGCCGGCCGCGAGGAGCCGGTCTGATGGCGGGTATCCCGCTGGTCGACCTGCGGGCGCAGCACCGGCAGGTGGCGGACGACGTCGCGCGCGGATTCGCGCGCGTCCTCGACAGCGGGTGCTTCATCCTCGGCCCGGAGGTCGAGGCGTTCGAGGCGTCCTTCGCGCGCTTCTCGGACGTGCGCCACTGCGTCGGCGTCGCGAACGGGACCGACGCGCTCGAGATCGCGCTCCGTGCCGCGGGCATCGGGCAGGGCGACGAGGTCATCGTGCCGGTCAACTCCTTCATCGCGACCGCGCTCGCCGTCGCGCGCGCGGGCGCCGTGCCGGTGCTGGTCGACTGCGACCCCGACCATCTCCTGATCGACGTCGCCCAGGTACGACGGAAGATCGGGCCGCGCACGCGGGCGGTCGTCCCGGTGCATCTCTATGGCCAGATGGCGCCGATGGAGGAGCTCGCCTCGCTCGGCCTCGTGCTCGTCGAGGATGCCGCACAAGCGCAGGGTGCGACGCGACGGGGAAGGGGGCCCGCCGCCGTTGCCGTCGCCGCGGCGACGAGCTTCTACCCCGGGAAGAACCTCGGCGCCTACGGCGACGCGGGCGCCCTCCTCACCAACGACGAGGCCGTCGCGCGCCGCGCGCGCGCACTTCGCAACTATGGCAGTGAGGCGAAGTACGTCCATCCGGAAACGGGCTTCAACTCGCGCCTCGATCCCCTCCAGGCGGTCGTGTTGAGCGCCAAGCTCGCGCACCTCGCGCGCTGGAACGCGGAGCGGCGCGACGCTGCGCGGCGCTACGCCGCGCTCCTCGCCGGCGTCCCCGGCGTCGTTCTCCCTGCCACGCTGCCGGGCAACGAGGCGGTGTGGCACCTCTACGTGGTGCAGGTGCCCCGCCGCGATGACGTGCTCGCGAAGCTCCGCGCCGCCGGCATCGAGGCGGGCGTCCACTACCCGACGCCGATCCACCTCCAGGGCGCCTTCCGCGCGCTCGGCCACCGACCCGGCGACTTTCCCGTGGCCGAGGCCGCGGCGGCGCGCGTGCTGTCGCTGCCGATCTATCCCGGGATCACCCCGGCCCAGCAGGAACGCGTCGCCGACGCGCTCCGGACGGCCATCGGCTGAGATGGCGCGCGATCCCTCGGTCTTCGTCCACGAGAAGGCGCTCTGCGAGAGCGACCAGGTCGGGCCGCGCACCCGTGTCTGGGCGTTCGCCCACATCATGGCGGGGGCGACGATCGGCGCCGACTGCAACGTCTGCGACCACGCGTTCATCGAGACCGGCGCGACGCTCGGGAACCGGGTCATCGTCAAGAACAGCGTGCTCGTCTGGAAGGGTGTGACCGTCGAGGACGACGTCTTTCTCGGCCCGAACATGGTGTTCACGAACATCCGGAACCCGCGCGCGGCCTTTCCGCCGCCGCCCGAGCAGTTCGCGCCCACGATCGTGAAGCGCGGCGCGGCGATCGGCGCCAACGCCACGATCGTCTGTGGCGTGACGATCGGCGAGCAGGCGTTCGTCGGCGCGGGCAGCGTCGTCATCGCCGACGTGGCGCCGTACGCGCTCGTGGTCGGCAATCCGGCGCGTCGCGTGGGCTGGGCCTGCGTGTGCGGCTTCCCGCTCGACGCCGATCTCGCCTGCGGCTGCGGCCGGCAGTACCGGCTGCTCGACGAGCGTCGCGGCCTCGCTCCGAAGCCGTGAGCCGTCCCGCGGTCGACCGACGGCCGGGTCTCATCGGCCCCGCGCTGGTGCTCGTCGTCGCCGTCTTCGCCGCGTTCGCGCCGACCCTGCAGAACGGCTTCGTCCTGTGGGACGACGACATGATCCTCACCGACAACACCGACTTCCGCGGCCTGTCGCCGAGCCACCTCCGCTGGATGTTCACGACGTTTCTCGGCGGGCAGTACCAGCCGCTCACCTGGATGAGCTTCGCCGTCGATAATGCCCTCTGGGGCATGAGCGCCGCCGGCTACCATCTGACCAGTCTCGCACTGCACGTCGCGAACGCGGTGCTCGTCTACATCCTCATCCGGACGCTCCTCGCGCGGACGGCGGTGGGTTCGCGGGCGCTGCACGCGGCCGCGATCGCGGGCGCGCTCGCGTTCGCGATCCATCCGTTGCGCGTCGAATCGGTGGCGTGGGCGACGGCCCGCCGCGACGTGCTCTCCGGCCTCTTCTATCTCCTGACGATCCTCACCTACCTCCGGATGGCCTACGAGCGCGACCGCGGCGGTGGGTGGTCGCCGTGGTTCGTCGCGTCGCTCGCCTGCTTCACGCTGTCGCTCCTCGCGAAGACGTGGGGCGTGACGCTGCCGTTCGTGCTGCTCGCGCTCGACGTGTACCCGCTCCGCCGATGGTCGCGCGGCGCGCTCGCGGAGAAGGCGGCGTACGGTGTGGTCGCGGCCGCCGGCGTGATCGTCACGCTTCTGATGCTCCGCCACTTCTCGGACGTGAAGAGCCTCGCGCAGCACGGCCTCTTCGCGCGCGCCGCGCAGGCGGCGTACGGCCTCTGCTTCTACGCGTGGAAAACCGTCGTCCCGCTCAACCTCTCGCCGCTCTACATGATCGAGCCGACGCTCGACCCGTTCCGGCCGCGGTACGTGGCCTGCGCACTTGCGGTGCTCGTGACCGGCACGGCGCTCGTCGCGCTCCGTCGTCGCGTTCCCTGGGCGCTTGCCGCGGCTGCCTGCTACGCGGTCGTCGTGGCGCCGATGCTCGGCGTCATGCAGACCGGGCCGCAGATCGCCGCCGACCGCTACACGTACCTCGCCTGTCTCCCATGGGCGGTGCTCGCCGCCGCGGCGCTTCATCGCTGGCCGCGCTTCTTCCCCCTGGCAGCCGCGGCACTGGTCGTGCTCGGCGTGCTCACGTGGCGGCAGACGACGATCTGGAAGGACACGCCGGCGCTCTGGGAGCATGCGCTCCGGGTCGACCCGGACGACTACTTCGCGCACCTGAACCTCGGCTGGGAGCGGCAGGTGCACGGCGACCTCGAGGGCGCCTACCGCCGGTACGACGAGGCGCTCCGCATCAACCCGAAGTTCACGCTCGCGCTCAACAACCGCGGCAACGTCTCGCAGGCGCGCGGCAACTACGACGCCGCGATCGCGGATTTCACCGCGGCGATCGAAGCCAACCCGCAGTACGCGTCGCCGTACATGAACCGCGGCACGCTACGGCTCGCGCAGGAGGACCTCGACGGCGCGCTCGCCGACCTGAACGAGGCGGTGCGCCTGGATCCGGAGGACGGCCGCAACTACAACAACCGGGCGCTGGCGCGACAGGCCAAGGGGGACGTGACCGGGGCCCTCGCTGATTACCGCGAGGCGCTGGCGCGCTTCCCACCGGGCACGCCTGGCCGCCCAATGATCGAGCAGAACCTGGCCGACCTCCAGGCGGCGGTGAGGGCGAGACACTAGTTGCGAGCGTCGGTCCGCGGGCGCGGGGCGCCGGCAGCGCGACCCGCAGCTCCCGCGCACGCACGTAGCTTCGGGGGGACGCCACTTTTACGAGGTGCGCGTGGAGCGAGGACCGGAGCGCAGCCGGCGCCCCGTGCCCGCGGACCGACGCGGCCGCCCGTCTCGCCGACGTCGATGCGAGCGTCAGGCCGGGAGGTCGTTCTTCGGGAGCATCGAGGCGGACGCACGGCGGTCGCGGCGGTGGTCGATCGCGTGGCCGTTTTCGGCGGTCTCGGGCGCGACCGTGTCGGCCCATTCCTCGAAGCCGACGTGCTGCGCGAGATCCGCCCAGCCGTAGCGGTAGTCGCAGCGGGCGCAGTAGGGAAACGACTTCTCGACGGAGTCGTCGTTCACCGTCCGCCGGAGCGCCTGATACTTCTCGCTGTTCCAGATGTCGCGGAAAGCGGTGCTGTCGTCGTCGTACACTTTGCCCATGCTGATCGCTTCCCAGGCGCGATAGCAGGGGAGGACGCGGCCGTCGGTGTCGATCTTCACGAAGCGCCACGGTGCGCGGCAGCGTGACGGCTGCTGGCGTTTCGGCTGCTCGTCGTGCACGGCGGGGGGCAGGTTGACGCGCAGGCGCGGGTAGCGGGCTGCCACGCGGCGTGCCTCGGTGAAGATGCGGCTCATGAGGTCCTGGTGGAAGTAGAGGCTCTCCTGCGGGTCGATGCCGTTGCAGACCGCGAGGTAGCCGCAGTCCATGCGGTCGATGCCCATCTCGCCCCAGCGCTCGACGGCGTCCGGCAGTTCCTCGACGTTGGACCGCATGAGCGCGTAACGGATGATGGTGCGCGGCTCGCGCTTCCCCTCTTCCTCGCGCACGCGTAGCACCATCCGGATCTTTTCCAGGATTGTGTCGAGCTTCGCATTCACGCGGAGTCGCTCGACCGTCGCAGGATGGAATCCGTCGACGGAGAAGCCGTGCGTCGTGATGAGACCTTCGCGGACGATCGTCCGCACGCGGTCTTCGCGCACCAGCATGCCGTTCGACAGCACCCAGGTGGCGACGCGGTGCCGGCGCGCGACGCGCAGCAGGTCCTCGAGCCCCTTGTGGAGATACGGCTCGCCGCCGGAGCAGATGCTCACGAGCCGCGCGGTAGGGAAGAGCTGGCGCGCGACGCGCTCGAAGTTCTCGAGCGAGATGCGCTTCGCGCCCGGAGTCTCGTAGTCGACGCAGAACGTGCAGGCGAGGTTGCACGCCTTGGTGAGGACGATGTCGACGTTCTGGGGCAACGAGCGGACGACCGTCGACTGGAGGCGGAACTCGACCTCGTTGAGGCCGGTGTTCAGCGCCTGGCGTGCCGTGAAGCGTCGCATGGGACGTCGGTCGAGCGCCGACGCTAGCGCCGGCCGTCTCGGACGGTCAAGCAAAAGGGTGGCCACGAATGGCCCGGTGCGGGACGGATCGGCGCCCCCCCGTGGTCGCCATGCCTTGCAGCTGCGCAAGGCGTTCGCTGTGCCTTGCATGCCCGCCTGACGGGCGTCGGGGCGGGCAGGGCGCCCGGGGTTTCAGGACGCGGCGAGCGCCTCCAGGAGCGCGTCGATCTCCTCGTCGGTGCCGACCGTGACGCGGAGCGCATCGTGGAGGCCGGGCACCGCGAAGTGGCGGACGAGGATGTCGCGCGCCGCGAGCGCCCGGGCCGTCGGCGTCTGGTCCACCCCGGGGCGCCGCGCCAGCACGAAGTTCGCCTCCGACGGCAGGACGTCGAAGCCGAGGCGCTGAAGGCCGGCGGTGAGCCGGTCGCGCGTCGCGCGAATGCGGGCGACGTTTGCCCGCATGGCCGGCAGATCGCCGAGCGCCGCCAGCGCGGCGACCTGCGGGAGGCGGCCGACGTTGTACGAGTCCTTCACCGTGCGGAGGCCGGCGAGCAGCTCCGGGTGACCGAAGGCGAGCCCGACGCGGAGGCCCGCCAGCGAGAACGACTTCGAGAGCGTTCGCAGCACGAGGACGTTCGGCAGGCGCCCGACGAGCCCGAGGGCGTGGGTGGGGGCGAAGTCGACGTACGCCTCGTCGACGACCAGCACGCCGTCGACCTCGCGGGCCAGCGCCTCGATGGCAGGGAGCCGCACCAGCGTGCCCGACGGCGAGTTCGGGTTGCAGAGGAAGGTCACGCGCGCGCGCGCCCGGCCGAGCGCGGGCGGTAGCCGGAAGTCCTCGGGAAACGGCAGGGTGACGGCCTCGCCGCCCTGCGCCGCGACCAGCGTCTCGTAGAGGCTGTAGGTCGGGACGGGGAAGGCCACGCGGTCGCGGGGGTCGATCGTCGCGCGCAGCACGAGCGCCAGCAGCTCGTCCGAGCCGTTGCCGACGAGGATGTGGTCCATCGGGACGCCGTACACCTCCGCCGCCCGGGCGCGGAGCGCGCGCGCCTCGGGGTCCGGATAGAGGCGGACGCCGGCGCCTGCGGCGGCGACGAGCGCCTCGAGGACCGCCGGCGACGGCGGGTACGGGTTCTCGTTGGTGTTGAGCTTGATGACCCGCCGCGTGGGGTCGGGTTGCTCCCCCGGGACGTACGGCGGCAGCCCGCGGATCGAGGGCCGGAGCCAGTCGGAGGGGCGAACGGCCGGCCTCGCGGGCTACTTCACCGCCTTGATGCGGCGGGGCGCCCGACCGTCGTCGAAGGTCTCGGGCTCGGGATTGCGCAGGTGGCGCTCGGCCACCTCGACGGCCTGCCGGGCCCGGTCGGGCAGCCGGGTCAGGATGTCGACGAAGCGCGTCCAGCGGTCTTGGTCGGCGTCGGCCAGCTCGTACAGCCGCATCGCGCCATCGATGTCCTTGCGCTTCAACGCCGCGTCGCCGAGCGTGAGGAAGCGGTCGCGCGGCAGCGGCACGGAGCCGAGCTCGCAGATGCGGACGGCATCATTGATGCGGTTCCGCTCCATCAATCGGTCGGCGAGACCCGTCCAGTCGCCCGCCGTGACGAGCTCCGCGTTTCGCACGAAGAGCTTCATGGCGGCGTCGAGGAAGCCTCGCTCGAGATAGCGGCGGCCGACGAGCACCTCGGACTGACTGGCAGGCATCAGGTCGCCCCCCCTTGGGGTCACGAACCGTCAACTTACTGGCGCCGTGTGGCGTTTGCAAGACAAACAGACGCACGTCGAACCGCACAGCACTTGCACGATCGACGCGTTCGGAGCGCTGCGTTGACGCTAAAGCCGAGCGAAGGCGCTGCCGATAACCATCCCGCTGCTGCGCGACGATGAAGCTCAACATCACCTACAGCGCCTACCGCGAGCTGGAGATGATCCCGCAGGTTCCGCTGCGTCACATCGGCGAGGCGATCATCGGTCTCGCCGAGGACCCCTATCCGCCGGGCTCGTCTCTGCTGCAGGGCATCGGCGGCTGCTACTACCTCGCGATCGACAACTACTACATCCTCTACCACATCGATGACGACGGGGCGTTGACCGTGCTCGGCGTCCTCGACGGTCCGTACCACCCGCTGCATTAAGTAAACTCCTCGGGGGCCCGTGCGGTGCTCGCGCGCTTCGCGCGCTGCGCTCCTCCGATGCCCCCGAACCCCGTCGGCCAGGATGGCAGCTCTCGCTGCCGGCCTCGCGTGGCCAGGGCGAACTTCCGCTGTCGCCGCGGTCCCGCTAAGCTCCGCGGGATGGTGACGTCGCGCCGCCTGCGCCGGGCCGCCCACGCGCTCGTCGTCCTCGGCGTCTGTGCGCTCGTGGCCGCCGGCTGCCGGCGCCAGCCGCTGCCGGCGGCAAAGCCCGCCCTCCCTCGCGTGGGCGACGCGGTCGACCGCGTGCACGTCCTCATGGTGAACGGCGGCGGGAGCAAGGCGATGAACTACCAGTCGCACCTGCTCCACGTGCAGCAGCTCCTCGACGTGCTGCGCCATGCGGGCATCCGGCCTGACCAGGTGTCGGTCTTCAGCGGCGACGGCGCCGACCCGGCCGAGGATCTCGCGGTGCGCGAGGTCCAGCCCGAGGCGGAGTTCTGGCTGCTGCGCGGCACACGGCTCGAGCACCAGCTGGCCACGCCGATCACCTACGCCAACTCCTCGGTCCCCGGCGTCGAGCTGCAGGCGGCCACCAAGGAGAACCTGCGGCGCTGGTTCAAGCGCGCGCACCGTGCGCTCGGCCGCCGCGACACCCTCCTCCTCTACGTGACCGACCACGGCCAGAAGAACGCGGAAGACTCGCTCAACAACTCGATCACGCTCTGGGGACCCAAGGAATCGCTTTCAGTGAGCGAGCTGCGCGAGCTCCTCCGGATGCTGCGCCCCGGGGTCCGCGTCGTCATGCTGATGTCGCAGTGCTACTCGGGAGCGTTCGCACATCTCGTCGCGGTCGAGCCCGACGCGCCGCCGACCGGCAACCTCTGCGGCTACTTCTCCTCCACCGCCGATCGCCCGGCCTACGGGTGCTATCCGGAGAACCGCGGCAAGGAGAACGTCGGCCACTCGTTCCACTTCATCCAGGCGCTCGCGATCGCACGCCGCTTCCCCGACGCCCACCTGCAGGTGCTCGTCAGCGACGCCACGCCCGACGTGCCGCTGCGGACCTCCGACGTCTACCTCGAGGATCTGCTGCGGCGGAAGGCGGCGGCCGGCGGCGAGGACCTCACCCCGATGGTCGACGGACTCCTGCGCGAGGCGTGGCGGGACAAGGCGGCGTGGGAGCCCGAGATCCGCCTCCTCGACCGCATCGGACACGCCTTCGGCTGCTTCAGCCCTCGCTCGCTCGCCGAGCTCGACGCCCTCCAGGTGGGCGACATCACCGACAAGCTGAAGACGTACAAGAGCGCCTGGGAGTCGAGCCTCAAGAGCCTCGCGGGCGAGAACCTCGACCGCTTCGTCGCGTCCAGTCCGGGCTGGAAGGAGCGAACCGCGCCCGAGCACATCCTCGCGCTCGACGCCGGCGGCACGCGGGCGCTGGCGCGCGCGCTGCTGGTCGACCTCTCCGCGTACACCGACGGCGACGTGCCGACGGCGCGGCGGCTCGGCGTCCTCCGGAAGAAGAGCCAGGTGGCGGAATCGGCGTCGTATCGCATGGAGGTCCGCCTGGGCGTCGTGCTGCGGATGCGCGCGATCCTCACCGCCGTCGCGGGGCGCGTGTACCTGGCGTCGCGCGGGACGCCGGAGGAGCGCGCGGCCTACGAGGCGCTGCTGCGCTGCGAGGCGCTCGCCCTGCCACCCGCCGACACGCCGCTGCCGGAGTCGACGACCACCGTCGCCGAGCCGTTTCCTCCCTACGAGGACGACGTCCGGCTCGCCGCGAAGGTGCTGCCCGCCTGGATGGGGATCCGCTTCAAGCAGGCGGAGCAGGAGGCCCGGGACAAGCACCACCTCGAGGCCGGCGCGAGCGTCGTCGAATCGGTCTATCCGGATTCGCCCGCGGAGGCCGCCGGCGTGCAGGCGGGCGACGTCATCCTCGGCCCGCCGGGCGCGCCGTTCAAGGAGAACCAGCAGATCCGCGAGTGGACCATGCTGTCCAAGATCGACGAGCCGAAGCCGCTCGTCGTCCTGCGCGGCGATCACGAGGTGCGGCTGACGCTCGCGCCGAAGGCCTACCCGCTCCAGTGGACGACGGTGGCGGGCCCGCCGAAGGTGGACGCACCGGCGCCCGCCGTCACGCTGACCGCGTACCGCGGCAGCGTGCCGCCCGCGCTCTCCGACGGCACGTCGCACCTGCTGTTCTTCTGGGCGACGTACTGCGGCCCGTGCAAGGCATCGCTGCCCGAGGTGCTCGCCTTCGAGCGCGAGCGCCACACGCAGGTCATCGCCGTGACGGACGAGCTCCGCGAGCAGCTCGATACCTTCTTCAAGAAGTTCGACGCACCCTTCCCCGAGACGGTTGCGATGGACGAGTACCGCAAGGCCTTCCTCGCCTACGGCGTGAGCGGGACGCCGACCTTCGTGCTGCTCGACGGCACCGGCAAGGTGCGGAGCTACGCGACGGGCTATTCCGCGGACAAGGGGCTCGGCATCGCGGGGTGGTCGTGGACGAAGCCTGCCCCGGCGGGCGGGTGAGCAGGGGCTTGACTCTGTATCACAATGTAGTTAGTGCGTATCACGCGATGGCGAGGCGCCCGGCCGATCTGCCCGACGAAGACGAGCCGAAGGACCGGGTCCTTCACACCCGCATCCCCGAGTCGCTCGAGGATGCGATCAAGAGCAAGGCGCGTCGTCTGCGCATCCCGGTCTCGAACCTCGTGCGGAACGTGCTCGAGCAGACGTTCCAGCTCGTCGAAGACGTGGTCGGCGACGGCCTCGAGATCGCCAGCACAGCCAGACGGGGCGCGGCGCGCGTGCGCCAGGCGGCGACCGGCGTCGGCAGCCAGGCTGCCGGCATCTACGGCTGGCAGGAGCTGATACTGAACCGCGACGAGCGATGCGGGCATTGCGGTGTGGAGCTCGATCGTGGGGCTCGTGCGTGTCGCAGCCTCTCGGACCGGCCGGACGCGGCGCCCGTGTTTCTGTGCCCGGTGTGCGTCGCGGAGGTCGGCAAGGGCTGAATTTTTTTCGCCGTCGCGTATCACAAAGTACCACAACGGGCGGCTGAGACCGCCAAGGAGGCCACATGGACCGGAGGATCGAAGACATGACCCGGACGGGTACGGAGCTCGCCGCCGACTACGTGGGCGACGTCCTCAACGCGGCCAACAAGCTGATGGACACGCTCATGCGCAACGTCGAGAAGCTCACCCGCGGCGTCATCGAAGACGCCGGGAAGGTGGCCGCCGCAGCGTGCGACGCATTCTCGACGTCGCGCGATGCTCGCTAGCAGCGACCTCCGACCGGCGACGGAGCTCCACTCCGTGACCCTGCACGGCCATCGGGTGGGGCTCCGTCTCGCCGGTCACGGGCCCGTCCTGCTGCTCGTTCACGGGATGGCGAGCAACTCGGAGGCATGGACGCGGGTCAGCTCGCTGCTCGCCGGCGGGTTCGCGATCGTCGCGCCGGACCTCCTCGGCCACGGGCAGACGGCGCAGCCGGCGGGTGACTATTCGCTGGGCGCGCACGCGACGCTCCTCCGGGATGTTCTCGTCGTCCTCGGGCACGAGCGCGCCACGGTCGTCGGACACTCGTTCGGCGGCGGCGTGGCCATGCAGTTCGCCTACCAGTTCCCGGAGCTCTGCGAGCGCCTCGTGCTGGTTGGGAGCGGCGGTCTCGGGCGGGAGGTGAACCTGCTGCTGCGGGCCCTCGCCCTTCCCGGCGCGGAGCACGTGCTCCGGCTCTTCTGTCGCGCGTCGGTGACCGAGGCGGGCCGCACCGTCGTCGAGTGGGCTCGGCGTGTCGGCTTCGGCCCGACTCCCGCCGCCGAGGAGATCGGCCGCGGCTACAACGCGCTGACCGATCCGTACGGCCGGACGGCTTTTTTTCGGACGCTCCGTGCCGTGATCGGCGTCGGCGGCCAGAGCATCAGCGCCAACGACCGGTTGCCGCTCGCCGCCGATCTCCCCACCCTCATCATCTGGGGCGCTCGCGACCCGATCATCCCGGTGCAGCATGCGCAGCGAGCGCATGACGCGATCGCGGGCAGCCGCCTCGAGATCTTCGACGGGGTCGGCCACTTCCCGCAGTGCGAGGCCCCGGAACGGTTCGCGCGGACGGTCTCGGACTTCGTCGTTTCGACGGAGCCGGCACGTCTGTCGCAGGAGCGCCTCCGCATGCGCCTGCAGGCCGGCGGACTGTAAGCGCCTGGACACTCCGGGGGCCCGCCCGCTATCTGCCGTGCGGGAGGGATGCCCATGGCCGACGTCACCTGGGACTTCACCGGCAAGGTCGCGCTCGCGAGCGGCGGCGCATCGGGGATCGGCCGTGCGGCAGCGACGGCGTGGCTCGCGGCCGGAGCGCGGGTCGCGATCCTCGACCAGAGCGCCGAGCGCCTCGAGGAGACGACAGGAGCCCTCGGCGCAGATCGGCTGCTCGCAATCTCCGGCGACGTCAGCGAGCCGGCCGACTGCGACCGCGCCATCGACGAGACGGTCCGGCGCTTCGGTCGCCTCGACGTCGTGCTCAACGCGGCGGGCATCGGCGGCATCGGGCGCGTGTGGGAGCTCGATCCGCTCATCTGGGACCGCGTGCTCGCCGTCAACCTGCGCGGCACGTTCCTCCTGACCCGCGCCGCGACGCGCTGGATGGTCGAGCACGAGCGGCCCGGGCGCGTCATCAACATCGCGTCGACCAACGCGACCGTGCCGACCACGGGGCACTCCCCGTACTGTGCGTCGAAGGCGGGCGTCGTCGCGCTGACGCAGGTCGCCGCGCTCGAGCTGGCCCCCCGTCAGGTGACCGTCAATGCGATCGCGCCGGGGCCGGTCGACACGAACCTCACCGCGCCGCTGTTCGCGATGGCCGGAGCGCGCGAAGAGTTCCTCCGCCACATCCCCCTCGGCCGGGTCGGCCGTGCCGAGGACATCGCGCAGATGATCCTCTTCCTCGCTTCGGACGCGGCGGAGTGGGTGACCGGACAGTGCTTCTACGTCGAGCAAAAAATGGTGAGGCGTCCGTTTGTCCGTTGCCCGGACGCTTGCCGGGGCTGCAGAGTCGTCGCCACCCGAAGGGGAGGAGGTCGACATGGCGGCGCGCAGACTCGAGACGATGGTTGCGCTCCTGATCCTGGTCACCGGCATGACGCGACCGGTCGCCGCGGCCCCGCGGCCGAACGTCGTGTTCATCCTGACCGACGACCAGCGGTGGGACACGATCGACAAGAAGCACTCGGTCGACGGCATCACTCCCGTCATGCCGAAGGTGCAGAGCCTGCTCGTGAGAAGGAACTCTACAACCTCGACCGCGACGCGTTCGAGCTCACCAACGTCGCCGGCAACTCGGCGAACGCCGGGCTGATCGCTCTCATGGCCGCCCGGCTGCGCGAGCTCGACCCGGGCTGGACCGGGAGCGCCCCATCGGCGCCGGCGTCCGCGGCGCCACCCGACTACGCCAACGACGACGCGTTCGAGTGACCGTCAGTCGGCGAGGGCGGCGTCGATGGCGCGCACGAGGCGTGCCGGCGCCGACGATCTGTTCCTCCATCTATTCGCTCGGCGCTCACGCGACGCTGCTCCGCGACCTGCTCGTCGTCCTCGGACACGAGCGCGCAACGCTCGTCGGACACTCCTTCGGCGGCGGCGTGGCCATGCAGTTCGCCCATCAGTTCCCCGAGTGGTGGCCTCGGCCGCGAGGTGAGCCTGTCTGATGGCAGTAGGCCCCCGGATCGCACGGTCCTCACCCGACCTCGCGGTGTTGGGGGCCTCGATTTCCAGACCCACCCCGCCAGACCGGCCGATAAACTCCTCGAGGAGCTGGCGGGCCTCGTCGTCGGTGTACTGCTTCGGGGGCGTTTTCATCAGGTATGCCGCCGGAGCCTCCAGCGGCCCGCCGATCCCGCGGTCGAGCGCCAGCTTGGCGCAGCGCACGGCGTCGATCACCACTCCGGCGCTGTTCGGGCTGTCCCAGACCTCCATCTTGACCTCGGCGCTGAGCGGCACGTTCCCGAAGGTCGTCCCCTCCATCCGGATGTAGGCCCACTTCCGGTCGGTGAGCCACGGCACGTAGTCGCTCGGCCCGACATGGATCGCCTCCGCCGGCAAGGCATAGTCGAGCTGGCTGGTCACCGCGCCGGTCTTGGAGATCTTCTTGGACTCCAGCCGCTCGCGCTCCAGCATGTTGTAGAAGTCCATGTTGCCGCCGAAGTTCAGCTGGTAGGTCCGATCGAGCCGCACGCCGCGCTCGCGGAACAGGGCGGTGAGCACGCGGTGGACGATCGTCGACCCGACCTGACTCTTGATGTCGTCGCCGATGAGCGGCAGCCGGCGCTCGGCGAAGCGCCCGGCCCAGTACGGCTGCGAGCAGATGAAGACCGGGATGCAGTTGACGAAGGCGCAGCCCGCCGCCAAGACCTGCTCGACGTACCACTTGGTCGCCATCTCCGAGCCGACCGGCAGGTAGTTCACGACCACGTCGGTGCCGGTGTCGCGGAGGATCGTCACGATGTCGGCGGTTGATCCCCGCGCCTTCTTGACCTTGGTACTGACGTACTTGCCGAGCCCGTCGTGCGTCATGCCGCGGTCGACGCCCACGTTCAGTTTCGGCACGTCGGTGAACTTGATGGTGTTGTTGGGAGCGGCGAAGATCGCCTCGGACAGGTCCAGACCGACCTTGCTCTCGACGACATCGAAGGCGGCCGAGAACTCGATGTCCCGGACGTGATAGCCCCCCAGATTCACGTGCATCAGCCCGGGGACGAACTCGTCTTCCCCGGCGGTCCGATAGAACTCGACGCCCTGCACCAGCGATGACGCGCAGTTGCCGACCCCGATGATCGCCAGCCGGACCGTTTGACCGTTGTGCATCGTGCCATCCTCCCTCAGTGGTGAGCTGCGATAGCCCGGCCGATACGCGTCATTCTCGCAGGGACCCGTGCGGAGACGGGGCCGCGAGCATACGCGTCGATGAAATCCGCAATCAGCACCGCCGCATGCGGCACGTTTCGGTAACTCGGGAAGTAGTTCAGATCCACGACCAAGGGCCCATCCGCACTCTCTACAATGTCCAATCCATACAAGCGTAAGTCGAACAGGCGGCCGCAGCGCAGCGCGATCTCCCGTACGTCGCGGCTGATCGGGCAGGTCCAGCGCGGGGCGTCCCTCGACGGCCCGCGCGTGCGCATTGCGAAGACTTCCTCACCGATGACGTAGACCTTCAACTCTTGCTCATGCCGGACATATTCCTGGATCAGTACCGGCTCGCGCGGCCGCGGGGCCTTGGCCAGCTCGTGCGGGCTGTGCACGACCAGAATGCCGAGGCCGCGTCCCCCAGCGTACGGCTTCATGATCACCGGGCGTTCCTCGACGATCGACCGCAGCAGATCGGGATCGCCGGTCACCCACGAACGCGGGACCGGAATGCCGGCCGCGCGCATGCGCTCGACCGCCACGATCTTGTTTTGGGCGGCGAGGCAGGCCGGGAAGGGGTTGAGCAGGCGCCCGCCGTGCGCGTGAACGATCTCCGCCAGGCTCAACCACAGCGCGGTGTGCGACTTGAGGACGTAGAGATCGTGCGTCACCGCCAGGCGATCCAGCTGTAAGAGGAGTTCCTCCCCGATCCCGAGCTCGATATCGAACCCGCGCTGACGCAGAATCTCGAAGGTCTGGACCAGGACGGGATTGGGTGTCGCCGGAGTCTGCAAGGCCAGCATGAAATACAAGTTCATGTGAGCGCTAAACAGCAACCTTCCGCGACGACTCGCCGACGGCCCGCTGCGATGAGACGTCGTATGCGGTGTGGTTCTGCTTCCACCACAACTCGCGATACAGGCCACTGCGAGCGAGGAGCTCGTGATGCCGGCCCTGTTCCACCACGCGACCGGAGTCGACGACGAAGATGCGATCGGCGCGGTGGATCGCGGCGAGGCGGTGCGTCACGACGATGACCGTCCGATCATGCGCGACCCGCTCCAGGGTGGCGATGATGGCGGCCTCGGTCGCCGGGTCCAGGGCCGACGTGGCCTCGTCCAGAATGAGGATCGCCGGATCCCGAAGGATGGCCCGCGCGATCGCGATACGCTGGCGCTGGCCGCCCGACAGCAGCCCGCCCAGCTCGCCCGTCGGGGTGTCATAGCCCCGGGGGAGACTCGTGATCAGGTCGTGGATCTCGGCGGCTCGGGCCGCGGCCGCGATCTCGGCGTCCGTCGCGTCCGGCTTCCCCATTCGGATGTTGTCGCCCATGGTAGTGTTGAAGAGGAAGGTATCCTGGAACACGATCCCGATCTGCGCGTGGAGTGACTCCTGCGTCACCCGCTGGAGATCGTGGCCGTCCATCGTGACGGCCCCGCCGGCGACGTCGTAGAAACGGGTGAGCAGGCCGAGGATGGTGCTCTTGCCGCCGCCGCTCGGCCCGACGAAGGCGACCGTCTCGCCCGCCGGTATGGTGAAGCTGACGTGGTCGAGATGGAGTTGGTCCCCGGTGTAGCTGAAGCTCACATCCGTGAACCGAATCTCCCTTGCCAGGCGCGGGAGCGGGCGCGCCCCCGGCGCGTCGACCACGCGGGGGCGCTGGCCCAGCAGGTCTTCGATGCGCTGCAAACCCCCGGTGGCGGTGAGGAGGCTCGGGACGACCTTCTTGCTCAGGTTGTAGGCGTCCTTGTTCACGCTGGAGAGCAGGCTGATGAACGCGACCAGCGCGCCGACCGTCACCTGGCCGTGGAGCGCCAGCACCGCCCCCACCCCCAGGGCCACCAGCTGCACCAGGAGGACGCCGAGGCTGGAGGCCGTCCCGACCAACTGGGTAAAGAAACTTGCCCGGACGGTGTCCCGCGCGAGGCCCGAAAGCTGGTGCCGGAAGCGAGCGAGGGTGGACGCCTGCAGCCCAAAGACCTTGATGACCGGTTGGGCGCGAACGTGCTCGTGGACGGTGCTGGCGAGCTGCCCCTGGGCCTGCTTTAGTTGATAGTTGGCCCGCGAAGCACGAGGCGTGAAGGCGCGAGTGCCGAGCATCATCAGCGGCAAGGCCACCATCGACACCAGAGCCAGGCGCCATTCGAGCACGAAGAGCAGAGGAACGTTCACGGCGAGGCCGATCAGCGCGAGCAGCGCATCGGCGAGACGGGACGTCAGGCCCTTGTCAATGTCTGCCAGGTCGCTCGAGAAATGCGCGACGATGTTCCCGGTCTGTGCACGCGCGAAGAAATCCATCGACAGGCGCTGGAGATGGCTGAACATCCGGAGGCGTAGATCGTTCAGAATGTTCGAGGCGACCCGGGCCGTGAGGTAGTCCGCGGAAAGGTTGGCGAGGAGAGCGATGATGAATCCGCCTGCCAGCCCGGCCAGTATCCAGAGCAGCAGCACGCTGTCCCCGGCGGCCAGTGCCGTGTCGATGATGAGCTTCAGACTCAGGGCGAGGAACGTGTTGAAACCCTGTTGGAGCAGCATGGCCACGACGATCAGCAGTCCCTGAACCCGGTAGGGACGCCAATACGTGAGGGCGCGACGCATGACCGCGATGAGTCCCATCACCGGCTGGCCTTGAGCGCTCGTGGCGCCTTCCCGCGATTGGGCCCGCATCTACGTCGCCGCAGCCCGGTGCAGCAGTGGTTCACCCCGCATGCTCCGCTGGCAAGCTGCGTAGATGTGCTCGGCCAGGAGCGTGGGAGCGTCGGGTACGCCCATGAAGCTGCCGGATTTGTTGACGTCCACCACGTAGGGCCGGCCGCCGCTCAGCACCACATCCATCCCGAAGAGATCGATGCCGAAGGCGCGCCCGCAGCGCCAGGCAAGGTCACGGAGCTGCGGGGTGAGGGGGAACGGCTCGCCGGCTTTATCCTGGTACGTACGGAGCGGCCAGATCCGCCTCACCCCAAACAAGCGGCGCCCAATGCAAAAGACCTTCAGATCGCGTCCGTCCGGCTCCTCGTAGCGTTGCGCAAGGATCGGCTCGTTCGCTGGGAGGTCGATCAGCTCGCGGACATGCCGGATGACGCGGATACCCTCCCCACGGGATCCCTGATAGGGCTTGACGATGAGCGGCCCGGACTCAAGGAGCGAGGCCAGGTCGTCGATCCTCGTCGTCAGGTAAGAGTCGGGCGTCGGTACACCCGCCGCCTGAAGAACCCGAGTCACGATGATTTTGTTGCGCATCATCGCCACGGTCGGGTAGGGGTTGAGGGTCGCGGCGCCGAGCGCGTGTAGCGCGCCAGCGAGGGTCAACGCGATATCCGATCCGGACTTGAGCAGATACAGGTCATTTTCAACTCGCACCCGGGAAAGGCTGATCAACTGTCTCTCAGGATGAGTCAGGTCTACCCGCACACCCCGCCGAGAAAGCAAATCTACCGCTTGCTCCACGTTCGGCGTCATTTGGTCCAGGATGATGCCGATTCGCATGAGCCCCCCGCGTTCTCCTCGCAATGCGAATTAACAGGCCGTTAACAGACCGTTAACGGAACATACGTCAATCTAAAGTGGCGCAATCCGCCATCCTCCGATTGGGGGGGGCGAGTCGGGGAAAAAACCCGGGGGAACTGCGAAAAAATACCGGAGCGCACTTGCCACACTTTGGCGGTTGCGCCGCCGCTCCCCGCAGCTGGTCTACAACCTCGACCGCGACGCGTTCGAGCTCACCAACGTCGCCGGCAACGCGGCGAACGCCGGGCTGATCGCCATCATGGCGGCGCGGTTGCGCGAGCTCGATCCCGGCTGGACCGGGAGCGCGCCGTCCGCGCCGGCGTCCGCGGCACCGCCGGACTACGCCAACGACGACGCGTTCGAATGACCGCCGTCAGCTGCCGAGGGCGGTGTCGATCGCGCGGACGAGCCGGGCCTTCGGCACCGCGCCGAGGATCTGCTCCACGACCTGCCCGTTCTTCAGCAGGACCAGGTTCGGGATGGCGCGGACGTTCAGCCGCGCGGCCGACGCGGGGTTCGCGTCGACGTCGATCTTGACCACCCGGAGACGGCCGCCGTAGTCAGCTGCGAGCTGGTCGACGATCGGACCGATCGCCCGGCAGGAGGCTCACCAGGGAGCCCAGAAGTCGACGAGCACGGGCAGCGGCGCGCGCAGCACCTCCGCTTCGAAGGCGGCATCGGTGATTGGCGTGGCGCTCATCGAAGCGACCGTAGCCGCCGGCCGGCGCCGATGCAAACCGTCAGGGCACGCCCGCGCCGGCGACGTCCACGGGCACCGTCTCGATCCGCCCGCTGCGTTTCGGACGCGCTTCATCGCGTCGGATGGCTTCCGACGTCAGCACGAAGAGCGTCCGGCGATCGGGGCCGCCGAGCGTGCAGGCGATCGTGTGGCGGCCCGTCGCGATGCGGTCGGCCACGTCGCCGCCCTCGCGCACGCGGACCACTTCGTTGGACAGCGGCGACGCCACCCAGACCGCGCCCGCAGCGTCGAGGCAGATGCCGTCGGGGAAGACCGGGTCCACCGACGCCCACAGGCGCCGGTTGGACAGGCTGCCGTCGCCGGCGACGTCGAACGCCGTCAGGCACTGGGCGAACGTCTCGGCGACGATGAGCGTCCGGCCGTCGGGCGTGAGGACCATGCCGTTCGGGAACGCGAGGTCCTCGGCGGCACGCACGACGCGGCCGTCGGGATGGACGAGCGCCAGCGCGGTCTTCTGCACTGGCGCGCCACTCTCGTAGTCCCAGCCGAAGTTGCCGACGTAGGCGCGGCCGTGCCCGTCGACCACCATGTCGTTCGCGTGGAACGTCGCGATGCCTGAGAGATCGGCATGGACGGCGACGCCGCCGCGGTCGACGCGGAGCAGCTTCCGGTCGGTCATCGAGACGACGAGCATTCGCCCATCGGGCAGCCAGCCGAGGCCCGACGGCTGCGTCGGCACGTCGAGGATCCGCTCGACGCGGCCGTCGAGGCCGACGGCGAGCACGCGGTCGTCATGCATGTCGGAGACGAAGAGCCGGCCGTCGTGCCAGCGCGGACCTTCGAGGAAGACGAAGCCATCGGCGAGGACCGAGGTGACGAGCGACATCGCCGCCGCCGTCAGTCCGCGACGTCCTTGAAGATCGTGGCGTCGTGCTTCTGGAACGGTGCGCTGAAGGTCGCGCCGAAGCACGGGCCGCCGCCGCTCCGGTGGAGCTGGACGGCCACCGGACCGGCGAGCCGAATACGCATGGGGTCTCCCGCCGACTTATCGCGGCGGTGTGGGCTGTGTCCAGAAGAAATCGGACGCCGCGGGTCCGCGGCATTTATCGCCAGGGCATCGTCGTGCTAAGCAGCGTCGCCACGAAGGAGGGCCGCATGCCCGACGCGACGATCGACGGCGTGAAGATCCACTACAGCGAGGCAGGGGAGGGCGAACCGCTGCTCCTCATCATGGGCTACGGGATGCCCGGCGAGGCCTGGCTCGGGTCGCTGCCGTTCCTCGGCGGCTTTCGCGCCATCTACTACGACAACCGCGGGACCGGGCAGAGCGATCGGCCGGGCGGCCCGTACACCATCGTGCAGATGGCCGACGATGCCGCAGGCCTCCTCGACCGTCTCGGCATCGACGACGCCCACGTCTACGGCGTGTCGATGGGCGGCATGATCGCGCAGGAGCTGGCGCTCCGTCATCCGGAGAAGGTTCGTTCGCTCGTCCTCGGCTGCACGATGTGCGGCGGAGAACACTCGACGATGTGCGAGCCCGAGATTCTCGAGGAGCTGATCGCCGTTATCGGGGGAATGGGAACGATGGACCCCGCCGCGTGGGTCGACCGGCAGCTGCCGCTCTTGTTCACGCGGGAATGGGTGGAGGCCAACCCCGGCATCCGCGACATGCTGCTGATGATCGCACCGATGCTGCCGCCGACGCCGCCCGAGACGGCGCAGCACGCGATGGCGGGCCTCTGGGGCTGGAGCAGCCACGAACGCCTCACGGAGATCACGGCGCCGACGCTCGTCGTCCACGGCGACCGCGACGTCCTCATTCCGGTCGAGAACGCGCGCGTGCTCGCGGCGACGATCCCGGGCGCACGGCTGCACATCGTCGAGGGCGCGGGCCATG
>VBKG01000004.1 GCA_005879585.1 Deltaproteobacteria bacterium
TGCCCGTCTCGGCGATGTAGATGTTCCCCGCCTCGTCCATCGCGGGCATGCCGGCCTGCGACAGGTTCTTGTCGAGGAAACAGTACGTGTCGTAGCGGTGCCGCCGGCCCGGGAAGAAAACGAGGAGCGCGCCCCGGTGGCTCGGATCCATGTCGGTCGGATCGCCCGTGCCGACGTCATTCCCGTACATGTTGCGCTGCGCATCGAAGACGCAGCCCTGCGGATCGGCGTTGCCCTGCGGCGGCTGTCCCGGGTCCGTCCCCTGTGGGGTCCCGGCGAAGCTCGGCCATGCCGTGTGGATGTGACGCTTCGCCCACTTGCCGTTCGGCCGGAAGACGCCCCAGCCGTCGGGGTCCGGCGGGAGGAAGAAGCGGCTGCCGCGGCGGGTCACGCTGCACCGCGCCTGAGGGGGGTTCCGATCGAGGCAGGCCTCCCGGTACGTGTCGTCGGCGATGACGAACTTGTGGGTGAGGCCGCCGCCGCGCGGGAAGAAGCAGAGCTTGCCGTTCACGTGCCGTCCGACGCGGGGAGGTGTCCCCAGGATGTCCGGGTTCGGCGGGTCGGGATCGATGAAGACCAGCTTCGGCGGCAGGGGCGTCCCGTTCACGAGGTACGCGTCCATGAACTCGCCCTGGGCGTTCAGGACCACGTCGAAGGCCCGTGCCGAGGGGTGCGGAAGGACCAGCACGGCGAAGAGGAGGACGAGGAAGGAAACGAGCGACCCGAGGCGACGGGCGATCCGCATGACGATTTCTCCTATTTCCAAGCTACCTCGTTTGCTTTGCCAGCAGCGTTCATACGATGGGCGGTCCCGCAGAGTCAATCAGAAAGCGGTGCGTGACGCATCGGTTCGGCGGTGGGCAATGCGGCGGCGAAGCGGGAGAGGACGAAAAACTACCGGGGAGACGCGTCGAGGAAAGACGGGAGAACGCGCTATCCCTCGTCGAGCTCGCCGAGGCGCTTGCCGCGGGCGGCACGGGCGCGCGCCCTGTCGACGATCTCGCCGGGGACCGGCTCCATCCTCGCGATGCCGTAGCGGAGCACCGACGGGAAGAAGAGGCGCAGGAAGCGAGCCATGACGAGCTGCGGATTCCGCCGCGGAACGGTGAACTCGTGCCGCCGCTTCTCGATGGCCTCGAAGATGGCGTCGGTCACGATCTCCGGCGGGTACTTGGGGCCATGATACGCGACGGGCTCGTCTTCCTTCAGCCAGATCTCGGTGTCGATCGGGCCCGGGTTGATCACGCTCACGTGGATGTTCGACCCCGCGAGGTCGTTCCACAGACCCTCGCTGAAGGCGTTCATGGCCGCTTTCGACGCCGCGTACATGGTCTCGCGCGGCGGCGACACCTTGGCGGCGAACGAGGAGATGTTGACGATCGAGCCGCCGCCCTGGCGCAGCATGTGGGGGATGGCCGCCATCGTGGTCCACACGCACGAGAGGAAGTTCACCCGCATCACGTACTCCGCCTCGTCGGCGGTCATGTGGTAGAACTGCTTGTGCTTGGAAATGGCCGCGTTGTTCACGAGGAAGTCGACGCGGCCATGGCGCTGGACGGTGTCGCCGATCACCCGCTCGGCGAACTCCCGGTCGCCGAGGTCTCCGGCGAGGTATCCCGATGCGGGCGAGTGGGTTCGACACTCCTCCGCGAGCTTCTGCAGCAGTCCCTCGCGGCGCGCGACGCCGACCACGATGCTCCCCCGTTCGGCGAACGCCCGGGCGGTGACGTACCCGATGCCCGAGGAGGCTCCGGTTACCACCGCGACTTTCTGCGCGTAGTCCACGGGCCCTAGTACTGCCAGTGGAGCGCCGCGCTCAAGAGGGGGCACGGCCCCGTTGCGCCGGCGAGGGTCCCTCATTACGGTCCGGGAGATGCGCGACCAGATGACCGCGCTGGCGCTGGGCCTCCTGATCGGTGCCGCCGGCGTGGTCGGGAGAGCGACGGCGATCGAGCCGGGGACGACGGTCGACCAGTCGAACGTCGTCCAGGTGAAGGATCTGCTGCCCCCCGAGGTGTACGCCCACTTCAAGAAAGGGGAGTACGCCAACAAGCTCTTCGACTTCCCGAACTCGCGCTGGAGCTGGGACGACGGCTTCGCCGAAGCGACGAAGTGGAACGCCGAGCACCTGGTCCTCGACGAGCACAAGTCGCCCATCGACAAGGACACGAAGAAGCGGCCCGACTACATCCGCGGCCTGCCGTTTCCCGACATCCGCGAGGACGATCCCGAGGCGGGCTACAAGGCGCTCTGGAACCTCGACTACGCGTATTACACGGGCGGCAACAGCCACAACCTGACCCTGCTCAACTGGGTGAGCCGCAGCGGCGTCGACCGGGCGTCGGTGCAGGACGTGTTCTTCCTCTACTACGAGGGGCAGCCACGGCAGTATTCGCCGCCGAAGAACCCGCAGAACGTCCTCTTCCAGTTCCTCGCCGTCAGCGTCACGCCGAACGACCTCCAGGGCACGGCGGCGCTCGGCTACCGCTTCAAGGACCCGACCAAGCGCGACCTCAGCTGGGCCTACGTGCCGGCGCTGCGACGGGTCCGCGCCATCTCCCCCGCGAACCGCTCCGACGGCTTCCTCGGCTCCGACCAGAGCCAGGACGACGGCTTCTTCTTCGACGGGAAGCCAGAGGATTTCGACTGGAAGATCGTGGGCCACAAGGAAGGGCTCCGCTTCGTCGACCCGGACAGCATCGCGGGGAAGTCGGAACGGAAGCCACTGTCCGGTGGCGGCTGGCGGTCGATCTTCTCCAACAACGACCGCACCATCGGCTACATGGTGAAGGATTGGAAGGGCGTGCCGTGGGCGCCGGCGGCGGCGGGCCTCGCCAAGCGGAAGTTCTGGGTCCTCGAGGGGGTGCCGAAGGATCGCTACTACCTCTACGGCAAGCTCGAGCTCTGGATCGACGACCAGACGTGGCAGGGGGCGTGGAACCGGAAGTTCTCCTGGCGGGGCGAGCTGCTGAACGTGTACGAGGTGACCGGCTACGCCACAGCGCCGTTCAACGACCACGAGCGGTGGTGGGGATCCACCTTCGCGCTCCAGCTCTCGGAGAACATCAAGTCGGACCGCGCCACCGCCTCGGGCATGAACGCCCCGGGCGCCGACGCGCCGAACGACCGCCGCATTCCGCTCGATCCCGACTTCTTCGAGTACCAGACGCTCAATCGATTCGGGAAGTAGCTGCCGTCACTTCCCGTCCGAGTGGAGGCGCTGGAGCGAGAAGACGTCGCCGGACAGAGGGATCCGCGAGTCGGCCGGGACGTCCGTGCCTGCGACGATGCCGGCCGTGCTCGCCCGGTCGAGCTTCCAGTTGATGCCGACCGCGACGGCGCCCCCGGCCCAGCCCCAGAATTCCCCCGGTCCGACGGGAATGATGTTCGTCCGTACCGCGACGTAGGAGTTGAGAAGCACACCCTTCCAGTCGTACTTCGACGCATAGCTGCCGAGGTAGATGTCTTTGTCGAACCGAAAGAGGATCTTCCCGTAGAGGTAGTAGCGGTCCTTCGGTACCGCCTCGACGATCCAGTGCGGGCGGCGCACCAGGACCTCCTGTACCGGGCACCACGGCGCGCCCTTCCAATCGGCCATCTGGAATCCGACGCGGGCGCCACCCGGGATCACCATCCGCCAGCCGCCCTGCGGCAAGCGGCTCAGGAGCGCCTGCTGCTCGAACGACGGGCGGTCGAAGAGGACGAGCAGATCCTGCTCGCCGACGAGCTTCCACTCGAAGTCCTGTACCTTGCCGTCGAAGTACGGGCCGTCGTCCTGGGAGAGGTCGGAGCCGAGGAAGCCATCGGAGCGGTTCGAAGGGGAGACCTGGCGGGTGCGGCGCAGGCTCGGGACGTACGTCCAGACGGAGTCGCGCGCGTGAGGGTCCCGGTACCGCCACGTGAGCGAGAGGATGCCCTGCACGTCGGCCGGCGACAGCACCTCGGCGAAGGTCTGCGAGAGCAGGTCCTTGCGGTTGTTCGTCTCCCGGAACTTGGGATGCTGGCCGTCGTAGTGTTTGAAGAACGCGTCGACGCTGATCGAGCGGTCGAGGCCGTGGCGCGAGACCCACAGCAGGTCGGCGCGGTAGTGGCCGTTGCCGCCGTAGTACAGCGTGTAGAAGTAGTTCCAGACGATCTTGGCCGCGGCGCGCGGGTCGGCCGGGTCGATCTTCGGAAAGGGCCAGGCCATGATCGGGCCCGCCGGCTTGCCGCTGCTGCGCTCGATGATCGAGCCTTCGGCGTCGAGGTCGTAGCGGCCCTCGTTCTCCTTGAGGGCTGCGCCGAAGATGGGATCGTCGCCGAGCCGTGGAGGTTCCCAGCTGCGGATCTCGTGACGGAACTCGCCGCGGCGGTACGCCTGGAGGAACTCGTCGGGCAAGAGGTCTTTCGCCTCTTCCCAGTTGTCGCGCCCGAGCACCATCCCGGGACGGAGATCGGCGGCGACGGGGCGCGCCAGCGCCGCCGACAGGAGCAGCAGGACGACCGCGCCGCCCACGACGGCGGGACCGGGCACGGGGTGGGTTCGTCTCACGCTTCGCTCTCGCGGCTCGCCGCGCGTCGCGGTGCCGCCGCGCGCGTGGCGCCCTCCGTACGACGGGGAGCCGACGCCGGTCAATCGGAAAATCATCGGCCGCGCTGACCACGTGCGACGCGCCGCGGCCGAAGGAAAAGGCGGGAGATGCGGCGTCGGGAAGCCGGGAGACGGCGCGACGCGCATGCACGGATGCTTCCGCCGCACGGATATCTTGTCGTCCGTGTGTGGAACGACTAAGGAGACGCGGGCGCTCGGCGTCCACAACGGGGGACGGTCATGCGAATGCAACTCCTCATCCCGGCGATGGCGATGCTGGCGGTGCTCGGCGCGCGCGGCGCCGGCGCGGCCGGGAGCGACGGTGCGCCCGCGTCCGATGGTCTGAAGCCCGGCGACGTGCTCGACCAGAAGAGCGCACAGCGCGCCGAGGGCCTTCTCCCGCCCGAGATCCTCAAGCACTACCAGCATAACGAGTACGTCAATCCGATCTCGGACTGGCCGGCGAACGTCTACAACTGGCCGGAGGATTTCCAGGCGGGCAGCAAGCAGAATACGGGACGATACACGACGGGCAAGCTCGGCGAGATCCTCGAAACTGCCAGCGGCAAGCAGCCGGCGTACATCATCGGGTTCCCGTTTCCCGAAATCGATCCCGCCGACCCGGCCGCAGCCGTGAAGATCCTGTGGAACTTCTACTACCGCACGTACTACTTCGGAAACCTCCGGGCGGAGTCGCAGCTCAACATGATGAGCCCCGGCTCCCTCGAGCGGCGGCTCGACGTCGACGTCAGCTTCATGTACTACGACGGCGTTCCCGAACAAGAGCGGGTGAAGAACAACCCGCAGAACTTTCTGTATCAACAGCTCGTCGTCGTCAACAGCCCGAACGACCTGCAGGGCACCGGGTCACTCAGCTGGCGGTATCGAGACCCCCAGAAGCGCGATTCCTCGTGGGCTTACGTCCCGGCGCTGCGTCGCGTCCGCGCGGTGAGCCCCGCCAACCGGTCCGACGGCTTTCTCGGCTCCGACATGAGCCAGGACGATGGTCCCTTCTTCGACGGCAAGCCGGAGGACTTCGACTGGAAGCTGAAGGGCGAGGTCGACCAGCTGCGGCTCGTCGATCCGATGAACCTCCAGGGCAAGTCGGGGAACAACTGGCTCTCGAACGGTGGCTGGCGCGCGGACTGGCCGGCGGACCTGAAATTCCTCGGCTACATGGATCCCCAGTGGCGCGGCGTGTCCTGGGCGCCGATCGCCGCCGGTCTCGCCAAGCGTCGCTTTTACGTCATCGAGGGGACGCCCCGCGACAAGTACTACCTGTTCGGGAAGATCGAGCTGTACCTCGACAAGATCAGCTTCCAGGGTGCGTGGAACCGCAAGTTCGGCTGGAAAGGCGAACTGCTCAACATCGAGCAGGTGATGGCCTGGAACCCGCACACCGTCACGCGGCCGAACGGCAAGAAGGACTGGGTGCAGGGCACCAATCAGGCCTTCCAGTGCGCGGAGAGCATCAAGCTCGAGCGCGCCACCGTTGCGGGTATCAAGTCGT
>VBKG01000005.1 GCA_005879585.1 Deltaproteobacteria bacterium
TCGCCCGTCACGACGTAGCCCGAGCCGGAGAGGACGGGCGCGGGACCGGCCTGTCCCGGCGCGGCGACGGTGGCATAGGTGATCGTCACAGGCACCGCCCGCCCGGCGAACAACACCCACATCGCCAGGACGGCGAGCAGCGCAGCCGCGACCACCACCGGCAGCCACCGGCGGCGACGGGGACGAGGCCTCACCGGCGCCGGCGCGGGTCCCCGCTCCAGACGCAGCGAGGCGAGGTCGGCACGCAGCTTGTCGTCGTGCGGGTGGGTCGCCACCGAGCCTACGCCTTCCGCAGCGCCTCGATCGGGCGCAACCGCGCGGCGCGCCATGCGGGCCCGAACCCGCCCGCCGTACCGATCACGAGGGCCAGCAGGAGGGCGAAGAGCAGGTCTGCCGCGCTCACCCGTAGCGTGATTACGTTGACCGTGAAAGTGGCGGCACCAAAGCCGATGCCGCCGAGAAGGCGGCGGAGACACGCCGAGAGGGCGAGCGAGCACAGCGCGCCGAGCACGAACCCGATCGCCGCCACGGCCAGCGCCTCCACCTGGAACGACGTCAGGATCGCGCCGCGCGAGAAGCCGAGCGCGCGCAGCGTGCCGATCTCCGCGGTGCGCGCCTGCACGGCCGCGTACATCGTGTTGGCCGCGCCGAAGCCCGCCCCGATGCCGGCGAGCACCGCGATGCCGACGACCAGCACGTAGAGCGTGTTCGCCGACTCCGACTGCTTGGCGTAGTACTCGGTCTCCCGCTCGGCCTCGAGCGCGAACCGCGGGTCGTCGTCGATGCGCCGGATGAGCGGCTCGAGCTGCTCCGGGCGCGCGACCCGGATGCGGACCCCGGAGTACGGGAACGGCCGCTTGGCGTCGTTGGCGAGCTCGCGCACGTCCACCCAGACCTCGCTCTCGAACGACGACCCGTCGGCGTCGAAGATGCCGACGACGTGCCAGCGCGCGCGCCCGAACTCGAGGTCGTCGCCGAGCGAGGCACCGGCGTAGCGGCCGAGCACGCCGCGCCCGACGATCGCCTCACCGGAGCTCGGCGTGAGCATCCGCCCTTCCACGATGCGCACGTTGTCGTGCACGGCGAGCGCGACGGGCTCGACGCCTCGCACGAGGACGTTCTCCCGTCCTCCCTCGCGCGTGCGAAAGAACGGCTGCACGACGAGCTCGGGCGAGGCAAGCGGCTGGTCCTGCGCGTCGCGCGCGATGCCGTCGAAGAAGCGGATCGCCTGGTAGGCCTCGAGGGTCAGCTGGCTCGACCCGTCGTTGTCGGAGCCCTTCCGCATGACGACGATGTTCCGCGCGTCGCCCGTCGAGACGAGCGTCCGCTTGAGGCTCGAGATGAGGCCGAGGAAGAGGCTGCACGCGACCACGACGAGCGCGACCACGCCCGCCGTCATGAGGGTGCGTCCGCGCCGGGCCCCCACGTTGCGGAGGCTGTACGACAGCGGCAGCCCCACGCTCAGAACACCTCGTGCAGCGTCGCGACGACGGGTTTCCGCGCCGCCCCGAACGCCGGCACGACGCCCGCCAGCATGCCGACGAACAGCGACAGGAAGATGCCCTCGACGATGACCGAGCTCGTCACGATGAACGCGCCGAGCGGGCCGAGCGACGCATTCCAGCCCGCGAAGACGTGGAGCACCTTCGTGATGCCGATGGTCGACACCACGCCGGCGAGGCCGGCGACGCTCGAGAGGACCGTCGCCTCCGCGAGCAGCGTCGCGAAGAGCAGCCGGCGGCCGAAGCCGATCGCCTTCAGGATCGCGAGCTCGCCGGCCCGCTCGCGTACGCCCATCGACGCCGTGTTGGCGGCGATGAACACGATGCAGAGCGCCACCAGGCCGGTCACCAGGAGGATGATCGCGATGAACCCCTTGAGCGACCCGAAGAAGTTCGAGAAGAAGCTCTTTTCGGTCTCGGACGCGGTCTCCGAGTCGCTGTTCCGGGAGAGGTCGTCCACCGTCCGCATGATGGCGTTCACGCGCTCGGGATCGGCGGCGCGCACCCAGACGATGCCCGCGATCCCGAGCCCGGCGGGACGGCCCTGCGCCTTCAGCGCCTCGTCGAGGTAGTCGCGGTTCATCCAGAGGAGCGGCGAGCGGTCGTTCGGGATCTCGCCGACGATGCGGAAGTCGAGGTTGACCGGCCAGACCGTGCTGCGCAGCGTGATGCGGTCGCCGATCTTCCAGCCGTACCGGCGCATCGTCGCGCGGCCGACGATCGCCCCGTCGCGGTAACGCTGGAAGTCGGCGAGCTGCTGTGCGGGCACGTCGTAGTCCGGGTAGACCGCGCCCACCTGATCGGCCTCGACCGCGAAGTTCGGGAAGGTGACGCGCCCTGCCTCCTCGAACGCGCCGCCGAACCAGACGAACGCGCAGGCGGCGGCCACGCCGTCGATCTGCCGCACCTTCCGCGTGAACGCGTACGGCATCGCGTAGACGAGCCCGGCCTTGTTGTGCACCGAGATGCGCGTGTTGCTCGCGATGTTGTTGAGGAACGCGTCGAGGCCCGCCGGCATCGTGAGGAGGACGCACACCAGCAGCACCGCCAGCATGATCGCCCCGCCGGTGAGCGCCGTGCGCAGCTTGTTGCGCCCCAGGTTGGCGAGGACGAGCCCGGCGTACTTCACCGCGGTCCCCTCGCTCCCGCCGCACCCGCGGACACCCGGATCGCCTCCTGCGCGCGCGCCGCCTCCTCGCCCTCGAGCAGCACGCCCTTGTCGAGGTGATACGCGTCGTCGACGAAGCGCAGCGCCCGCGGGTCGTGCGTCACCATGACGACCGTCTTGCCGAAATGCTGGCGCAGCTGGCGCAGCAGGTCGAGGATCGCCTCGGCGTTCCGCGCGTCGAGGTCGCCCGTCGGCTCGTCGGCGACGATCAGATCCGGGTCGGTCACGATCGCGCGCGCAATGGCGACGCGCTGCTGCTCACCGCCCGACAGCGTGCGCGGGTAGTGGTCGAGCCGGTCCTCGAGGCCGACGACCCGCAGCGCGGTCTCCGCCCGCCGGACACGCTCGGCCTTGTCGAGCTTCGTGAGCAGGAGCGGCAGCGCCACGTTGTCTCGCGCCGAGAGCACGGGAATCAGGTTGAAGAACTGGAAGATCAGCCCCACGTGCCGCGCGCGCCACCGCGCGAGCTCGTCCTCCGAGAGATCGTTCAGCCGCTGTCCCGCGACGATCACGTCGCCCTCGCTCGGCCGGTCGATGCCGGAGACGAGGTTCAAGAGCGTCGATTTCCCCGATCCCGAGGGCCCCATGAAGCCCACGAAATGTCCCGCCGGGATGTCGAGCGACACGCGCTCGAGCGCGTGCACCTCGTCGACGCCGCGCACGTAGCGACGCGAGACGTCGCGGATCTGGATGAGCGGTGCGCCGGGGGTCGCGTCCATCGGCGGGATGCTAACGCAGGGGCCGCGTCGATGCGATGGGCGCGCGTCTCCGCCGACCCGGATGCGGGGTGTCAGGCGAGACGCAGGACGGGACCTACCGGGCGGCGGTCACGTTGCCCGGTCACATGACCAGCGCCGCCAGCACTAGCGGCAGCGCCTTCGCCGTCCCCAGCATCGCCCGCACGACCGACAGCACACCCGCCCGTTGACGTTCGGGTGCGCGTCGATAGAGCCGGACGAGCTCTTCGATCGCGTCGTCCGGCGTCAGCGGCAGGTCCGTGAAGCCGAGGACGCCGCCCGATGGGGCGAGGGCACCCTGCACCTCGAGCGCCTCCTGCAGCTCGGTGCTGAGGAGCGCGGGATCCACCTTCCGGAGCTCGCGTGCGAGCGCCGCGTTGATCTTCAGGACGATCAAGAGCGGCGTCGCCAGGCCTTTCCCCGTTTCGAGCCGGCTGAGCGCCCCCTGGCTGACGCCGGCCAGTCGCGCCAGCCGGTCCTGGGACAGGCCAACGAATTCCCGGATGCGACGCTGGCGCCGGCCGAGATCCTGCATCCAGGGGCGCCATACCGGCTCGTCGATCTGGACGTGCCCCGCCGGACCGTCGGGCGGTATCGGCGCGCTGCCTCCGGCCATTCGCGGCGACGAGCGCCTGCTCATTGCAGGGTACTCCCCTCGCCGAAGAACTGCTCGAGGACCGCGATCAAGTTCCCTGCGTCGCGGGCCTGGATATCGATTCCGAGGCGCCTGCCGAGATCCGGCTTCCGCACGAGCAGCTGGCCACCCGCCGCGATGGGAATCCGGCTGCCCTCGACGGCGCGGACGACGCCGATCGCTCGCCGCAGCGCCGGGGCATGGGACGTGGTCGTCGCCGAGAGAGCCACGAGATCCGGCCGCCGCTCGCGCACCAGCTGGGCGAGGTGCTCGTCCGGCACGTTTGCGCCCAGATACGCCACCTCGAAGCCCGCCATCTCGAGAAAGTCGGCCACCATCCGCGCGCCGAGGTCGTGGAGCTCCCCCTCGACACAGGCGACGACCGCCCGCTTGCCGTTGGTGCGCCGGAACGGGAGGTGAGGCTGCAGCTGTCCCATGACCGACCGCGAGATCTCCGTCGCCAGATGTTCCTGCGCAACGCTCAACCGCCTTGCTTGCCAGAGCCGGCCGACCTCGTACTGCGCCGCCTGGATGACCTCCAGATAGACGCTGGCTGCGGGCACGTCCTCGGCGAGCGCCTCCTCGACGCCGACCTCGAGCGCCTCCTGGCGGGCGCCGACGACGAGTGCCGTCAGGTACCGGTCACGGAGCAGCGTGAGCGCGTCCCGCTTCAGCCGCGGGAGAAGCCTCGCCGCGGGGAGAAACACCGGGTTGTCCTGGAGCACACCCTCCATCACGACGACCGGATGCGCGCGGAGAATGTCCATCGCCACGTTGGCGGGGAACCGGCTTCGATCGTAAGCGCATAGGGCGGGGTCGTGGTGCGGCGGCAGGACGTCGTTCATCCGTGCCTCGTACTCGACGAGCGCGCCGATG
The DNA here is from genome assembly GCA_005879585.1 of Deltaproteobacteria bacterium. GTDB lineage: Bacteria > Desulfobacterota > Binatia > DP-6 > DP-6 > DP-3. The sequence goes on from VBKG01000005.1 coordinate 4,918, forward strand.
TCGCATCCATCCTGCAGGGCCCAGTCCATGTGCCCCACGATGCGCACACGCGGGAAGCCTTCGGTCCTGGCCCGGCTCAGCATGTCCTCCACGCGCGCGGTCATCCCGCGGCGATCGAAGCATCCGCCTCGCAGGTACGTCTCGTTCCAGTCGAGCACTTCGAGCTGCCGAGAGGCCAGTGCCGGGTCCACGGCGATACCGGCGCCCCCCATGCGAGCGAGATGCTCGTCACGCAGGACCGGGTCGACGATGTGAATCGCCTTCTCCCGACGGTCGAGCCCTTCCTTCACGAAGGGAAGCAGGGTCCGATACTCGTCGTCGCGGCTGTTGAAGAACGCGCAGACGTGAGGTTGGGGACCGAGACGCCCGCCCGCCAGCGACGCGGGCGGCTGCTCGCAGTCCATGTCATCGCATAGGCGCCGTCACGCCGCGCGTCAAGGGGAACTGTCGATCCACTGCGCGCGCTGGAAGAGCGTGGGATCGACTCAACTCGCCCGCGACGGGCGTACGGACGTCGCCACCGACTCGAGCGGCACGACGTCGTGGAACTGGCCGTAGTCGATCCGGAGGCCTCCATTCGCGTCGCGCGTGACGATGTCGACGAAGCGCGCGTCCCACGCGACGTCCTGCGCCCCGTACGAATGACGCGCGTGCACGGTCTGCGCATAGCTCTCGTCGAGGCCGACGACGGAGACGACGATCCGCGCATCTTCGACGGCGAGCGACGTCGCCGTGGCATGGTACAGAGGGCTGCCGTCGACGATCGGGTGGATGACGGTCCAGGTGTTCGGGAAGATCGGATTCAGCCGGCGCGCGAGCTCGAGGTCGTAGAAGCGGCGGACCGACTCGCCCTCGGCGGTCACCTCCTGGCGGGCGAGTGCCACGTGCACCTGTGCCTCGACGATGTTGTTGCCGCGCTCGTTCGCCATGCGGAACATGAAGGCGCGGACACCGTCGCGGCGGCCG
>VBKG01000006.1 GCA_005879585.1 Deltaproteobacteria bacterium
ATCGCGTCCTCGCCCTGCAGCATGCGCGGGGTCACGACGTAGGTGCCGCCCATCGACGTCACCCACACCGTCTCCGCCGTCTTCAGGTCGCCGCCGGTGAGCGCGAACGCGAAGCCGCCGGTGAGGCCGCCGAGCACCGCGTACGTGATCTTGGCGGGCATGTAGACGACGTTCGTGAGCACGGTGAGCGTGCCCCAGCCCGCATCCTCGAGATAGCCGGCGCGCGCCGGCGTCGCCGTGCCGAGGCAGGCACCGAGCGCCAGCACCGCGGCACACCCTCTCGTCCTCCTCATCATGCCTCCTCCTCCGGACCGCGGCTTGCGGATCCCACGACCCGCTTGTACCGGATCCGGCGGACCCGCGCGAGGGAGGTGGCACCTATTCGGTGCGGACGACGGCGCCCTCGGGCAGCAACGACAGCAGGTGGCCGAGCGCACGCTCCACGTAGTCGCGGTCCTTCGACTCGAGCGTGAGCTTCACGGCGTACTCGGGGTCCGCCATCTTCGGATAGGAGCCGAGCAGCAGCTCCGGGAAGGCGGCGAGCGTCGCGTGCAGGTGCTCGGCGATCGTCCCCTCGCTCTCGCGCGTGTAGACGACGCGGAGGAAGTAGGGCGCCGCCGCGAAGCGCTCGCGGAGCGCCGCGAACTTCTGCTCGAGGATCTCCGGGATGCCCGGCAGGATGTAGACGTTCTCGCACTGGACGGTCGGGAAGCCGAGCCGCGCGTCGACGATCAGCTCGCTGCCCTCCGGGACCTCGGCCATCTTGAGCCGCGCCGCGTTGACCTTGTCCTTGAGGTACTCGCGGAGCCGCCCTTCGATCGCCGGATGGCGGACCACGCGACGCCCGAGGCCGCGCGCCACCCCTTCCATGGTGACGTCGTCGTGGGTCGGGCCCACACCACCCGACGTGAACACCACGTCGAAGCTCGTGTGGAACTCGCGGACCGCGGCGGCGATCGTCTCGACGTCGTCGGGGATCGTCAGGATGCGGAGCAGCGTCACGCCGAGGCCCCGCAGCTCGCGGGCGAGGAACGGCGAGTTGGTGTCGACGACCTTGCCCGAGAGGATCTCGTTGCCGATGACGATGATGCCCGCGGTCCGGTCCACGGCCGTCCCGCCTGGCTACACCGAGATCGCGTCCTTGCGGAAGTCGCTGGCGCCGATCTTCACGTTCACCAGCGCCGGCTTGCCCGCGCGGAGCGCGCGCTCGAGCGCGGGCCGCAGGTCCGCCGGCCGCTCCACCCACTCGCCGTGGCCGCCGAGCGCCTCGACCATCGTGTCGTAGCGCGTGTACGCGAGCCGGGTGGCCGGCGCGCGATCGGGGCCGTACATCTGCACCTGCCCGCGCAGGATCTGCGTCCACGCCGCGTCGTTGCCGATGACGCCGACGATGTTGATCTTCTGCCGCACGCAGGCCTCGAACTCCATCATGTTGAGGCCGAAGGCGCCGTCGCCGTACATGACGATCACGTCGCTCTTCGGGCGCGCGAGCTTGGCGGCCATCGCGTAGCCCGGGCCGGCGCCGAGCGTGCCGAGCGGCCCCGCGTCGAGCCAGTGGCCAAAGCCGCGGGGGCGCAGCACGTTGGCCGCGGCGCCGACGAAATCGCCGCCGTCGGCCACGATGATGGTATCCGTCGTGATCAGCCGGTCGACCTCGGCGCACACCCGCAGCGGGTTGATCGGCACGTCGTCCGCGGTGAGCTGCGGGCGGAGCGCCTCCCACTTCTGCTGCTCGAGCGCGCGCAGCTCCGAAAGCCAGCCCCGCGACAGCTCGGGGCTCCAGCGGGCCGCGCGCGCGCAGTCGGTGAGCGCCTCCATGACGAGCCCCGTGTCGCCGATGATGCCGACGTCGCAGCCGCGGTTCTTGCCGAGCTCGCGCCCCTCGAGGTCGACGTGGATCAGCTTGGCCTCCGGATTGATGTGCGACGCCCGCCCGTAGCCGATCCGGAAGTCGAGCGGCGTGCCGAAGATCACCACGACGTCGGCACGGCGGAGCGCCTCCTTGCGGGTCTGGAGGAACCAGTGCGGGTCGTCGGGATCGAGGCTGCCGCGCGCCTGTCCGTTCACGTAGACCGGCATGCCGAACGTGCGCACGAAGTCCGGATAGGCCTCGCGACGGCGCGACCAGAAGAGCTGGCTGCCGACGAGGCAGACGGGGCGCTCGGCCCCGCGCAAGAGCTCGAAGGCGCGCGACACGAACCGGGGGTCCGGCCCGACCCCGGCTTCGGTCCGCGCCTTCTCGGGCGCGACCACCTCCCGCTCCTCGACCTGCTCGAAGAGGAAGTCGAGCGGCATCTCGAGGAAGACCGGACCGGGGACGTTCGTCGTCGCGATGCGAAAGGCGGTGGCGACGTACTCGCCGAGCCGGCGGGCGTTCGGCACCGACACGGCCCACTTGGTGATCGGCCGCATCATGTCGACGTGCGGCATGTCCTGGAGGCCGCCCATGTCCTGGAAGAAGCGCGGCGCCTGCCCGCCGATCACGACGATCGGGATGTTGGCGCGCCACGCGGTGGCGACGCCGGTGACGGCGTCGGTGGTGCCCGGGCCGGCGGTGACGAGCGCCACGCCCGGCTGGCCGGTGACCCGCGCCCAGCCGTCGGCGGCGTGCGCCGCCGACTGCTCGTGACGGACGTCGATCACGCCGATGCCCTCGTCGAGGCAGCCGTCGTAGATCGACATGATGTGTCCGCCGCAGAGCGTGAACACGTACGGCACGCCCTCGCGCCGCAGCGCCTGGGCCACGATCCGGCCACCATGCATCGCCATCGTCAGGCTCCGAACTCGATGTCTTTGATGTCGGGAATCTGCTGCCGGAGGTAATCGCCGAGCCGCTTCTTCAACCGCGCCTCGATCTGCCGCACGCGCTCGCGGCTGATCCCGTATTCGTCACCGATCTCCTGCAGCGTCACCGGATCTTCGTCCCGCATGAGCGACTCCAGGCGACGCTCGTAGATCACGCGGTCCTTTCCCTTGAGCGTGCGCTTGAACTCTTCGGCCTTCTCCCGCACGAGTCGGTGATATTCCTCGTCGGCGACGGCGTCGGCAGTCTGCGCGGAGCTCGGTAGAAAATCAAGAAGCGTCGTGTCCTCGCCGGGCTCGAGGGGCGCGTTGACCGAGATGTCGCGCGCCGCGAGACGCTGCTCCATCTCGATCACTTCCTTCTCTTTCACGTCGAGCCGCTGCGCGATGAGCTTGGGCGCGGGAGAGAAGCCCTCGCGCTCGAGACGTTCCCGCTCCTTCTGCAGGTTGAAGAAGAGCTTCCGCTGCGCCTGCGTCGTGCCGACCTTCACCATCCGCCAGTTGTTCATGATGTAGCGGATGATGTACGCGCGGATCCACCAGACCGCGTAGGACGGAAAGCGGATACCGCGGTACGGGTCGAAGTTCTTGATCGCCTCGAGCAGGCCGACGTTGCCTTCCTGGACGAGGTCGAGCAGGTTGTGGAGCGCGCGCTGGTACTCGCGCGCGACGAGCACGACGAGCCGCAGGTTCGAGGTGACGAGCTTCCACGCGGCCTGACGGTCGCCCTCCTCGTGCCAGCGGACGGCGAGCTCGTGCTCTTCCTCGCGCGACAGGACCGGGATGCGCCGGATCTCGGTGAGGTAGCGCTGCAGCGTGTCGGCGGGGACGAGGGCGCTCTCGCGCTCCGCCGTCGCCTCGCGCTCGGCCCGCTCGGCGGCCTCGGCCGGCGCGGCCCGCTCCTCGCGCTCGACGCTGCGGTCGTCCGCTGTCGGACGTGCGTTAGAGCGTGAGATTGGCGCGCGGGCTCTCGTCGTAGGCGTGCTCCAGGGTCTCGACGGCTTCGCGGAGGCGCTCGGCGCCGCCGTTCTTCGGCACCTGCACCATGAGCCGCACGTAGAGGTCACCCGGCGCACCGCCCTTGGCGTCCGGCACACCGCGGCCGGAGAGGCGCAGCCGCTGCCCGCTCTGGCTGCCTTTCGGGATCTTCAGCTGCACACGCGCGTCGGGCGTCGGGACGGTGATCGTCGAGCCGAGCATGGCCTCGCCGATCGTCACCGGCACCTCGATGGTGAGGTCCTTGCCGTCCCGCCGGATGTGCGGATGCGGACGGACCTTGACGACGAAGTAAAGGTCGCCCGGCTTGCCGCCGCCGCGCGCGGCGCCGCCCTTGCCCTTGACGCGGACGCGCGCCCCGTCGTTCACCCCGGCGGGGATCTTGACCGTCAATTTTTCGCGTTCCTCGACGTGGCCGGTCCCGCCGCAGCGCGTGCAGGCACGCCGGTTCTGGCGCCCGGTGCCGCGGCACTGCGGACACGCCGTCGGACGGCGAACCGTGACCGCCGTCCGGGTGCCGCGGACGGCGTCCCAGAAGTCGACCTCGAGCGGGTACTCGATGTCCTGGCCGCCCTCTTCCGTCGCGCCCCCGCCCCCGAGGCCACTACCGAACATCTCGTTCAGGATGTCGGCGAACCCCCGCTCGTCCTCCGCTCTCCGCCGGCCGCGCGACCCGGTCCCGAAGCTCTCGAAGTCGAACCCGGGACCGCCGGCGCCTTGCCGAAACGAGAAGCCGTGGCCGCTGTCGGCCCAGCGCCGGTACTCGCGGGTGCGGGTCGGGTCGAAGCCGGGCTGGAGACCCTCGGCGCCGAACTCGTCGTAGAGCTTCCGCTTGTCGGGGTCGGAGAGGACGTCGTGCGCGAAGGAGACGTCCTTGAACCGCTCCTCCGCCTGCTTGTTCCCCGGGTTCAGGTCGGGGTGGTACTTGCGGGCGAGCTTGCGGTAGGCCTTCTTGACGTCGTCGGTGCTCGCGTCCCGCGCGACACCGAGGACGGTGTAGAGATCCTTCTGGTTCGCCATCCGCGAGTCACCGCGGCCCGTGTCACTCGTCGTACTGTAGCCGGACCTTCGCCGCAGCGATCTCCCGGAGCCCCGTGACGATCTCCTTGTTGTCCGATTCGACGAGCGGCCGGGCGCCCTTCAAGAGCTGCTTCGCCCGACGGGCGGCGAGGAGCACCAGCTCGAAGCGGTTCGGCACCTGCTCCAGGCAGTCTTCCACGGTGATACGCGCCATCGAGAAACGATCCTCCTTGCGGCATGTCTAACCGAAAACCGGATGGTAGGGAAACCGGTCCCGGAACACGGTTCTGCATCGCCGGCGAAGCTTGACTTGCGGTGATCCGATCGGTACGAGGCGCGGCGGGGTGGGAGTCTGGTCGCGGCTGTTCGGCTCGGGCGAGGTCCCGCGCGACCTCGTGGGCAACCTGCTGGAGGACTATCGTGCCGAGGCGGAGCAGGCGGCTCGTCTCCTCCAGCATGCCGATCGGGCACGCTATCCGCAGGTCGCCGAGACGCTGCGCCGGCTGTCGGAGATCGAGACCCGGCATGCCGGCTGGCTCCGCGACCGGCTCGCGCTGCTCGGGACCACGGCGCCGGCCGTCGAGCCCTCGCTCGCACCGGGCGGCAATCAATGGCAGCGTGCCGTCGCCGCCCTCCAGGCGGCGCAACGCAAGCGCAAGCGGCTGATCGAGCAGATGGTCCACTGGGATCCCGACGAGCCCGAGACGGTCGAGCTCCTCCGGCGCATCGAGCAGGAGGACGGCCGCACGCACGAGGCCTACGAGGGCCTCATCATGCGCAGCGACCCGCACGCGATCGATTGAGCCAGAGAAACACTTCGCGATTTCCGTTTGGACCCGGCAGCACCGACTCGGCCTCGCCACGGACGGCGAAGCCGAGTTCCTCCGCCCCCGTGCGGACGCGCGTCACGGCCGTCGCGCGGGCCACGGGGTCGCGGACGACGCCGCCCTTCCCCACCTGACTCCGGCCGACCTCGAACTGTGGCTTCACGAGCGCTACGACCGTCGCCTGTGGCGCGAGCACGGCGGCGACCGGGGACAGGACGAGCGTGAGCGAGATGAACGACACGTCGATCGTGGCGACATCCGGGACGTCGGGAAGCATGCCGGACTCGAGCCCGCGGGCGTTCGTCCGCTCCAGGACGACGACGCGCGGGTCCGACCGGAGCCGCCAGGCGAGCTGCCCGTATCCCACGTCGAGTGCGATCACGCGGCGGGCGCCGCGCTGGAGGACGCAGTCGGTGAAGCCGCCCGTCGAGGCGCCGACGTCGAGCACAGTCGCTCCGGTCACGTCCAGGCCGAAGGCGTCGAGCGCTCCGGCGAGCTTCTCCCCGCC
>VBKG01000007.1 GCA_005879585.1 Deltaproteobacteria bacterium
TGCGCCTGATCGCCCAACGCATGGAGGCCGGGGAGGGCCGGCGCCTCGAGGCCGAGCTCAACCACCTCTGGCCCGGCGCGCCGGCGGTCGCGGGCTTCGTGCGGCCCGCGATCTACGCCCCCGAGCTCCACGTCCTCTTCCAGGTCTTCCCGGCCGACCGCCGGCTCGCCGCGCTCGCCCGGGCGGTGGACGGCGGCGCGATGGCGCCGGTGCTCGAGGCGGCGCTCGCGGCGCGCACGGGGCGCGCGCGGTTGGCGGACGTCGCCGTCCACGTCGTGCGCTACAAGCCCGAGCGGAAGTGTGTGTTGCGCTACGACCTCACGTGGGCGGGCGGGGCGGCGCCCAGCCGGCCGGCCGTGGTGTACGCGAAGGTGGCGCGGCGGGCGAAGTTCGAGCGCACGCGGCACATCCTCGGCCGCATCCGCGCCGCCGACGACGGCCTCGGCTTCGAGTTGCCCGAGCCCCTCGGCACGCTGCCCGAGCTCTGCATGGAGTTCTTCTCCCACCTGCCGGGGGTTCCTCTCTCGACGCTCGTCGCGGCCGATGCATTCCCGCGGCTCTGCGAGCGGGCCGCGGCGAGCTTGCTTCATTTTCACACCGTTCCCGTCACCCTCGGGTGGGAAAGGGGGGTGGCGGCGAACGTGGCGAAGGTGACCGACCGCGCCGCGGAGTTCGCCATCCTCTTTCCCGGCGAGCGGCAGCGAATCGCGGCGCTCCGCCGGGATCTCCGTGCCCGCCTTGGCGCGATGCGGCCGTCTCGACTCCGGCTGACCCATGGCGACTTCCAGGGTGACAACATCCTCATCGACGGGGCCCGCATCGGGCTGGTGGATCTGGAAGATTGTGCAATGGGCGACCCGGCGGACGACGTCGGGTCGAACTGGGCGCAGCTCACGTGGCATACGCTCAAGGCGGGCGCGCGGACGCCGATTCCGAACCTCGGCCGACAGGCATTCCTCGCGGCGTATCTCGGCCGGACCGACGCCGAGACGGCGGCGCGCGTGCCCACCTACGCCGCGATGCGCTGCTTCCTCTACGCCTTTCAGCGCCTCCGGCATCCCCAGGACTCCGCCCGGTACGAGCACGCCGAGGCGATGCTCCGGGCCTGTGAGCACGTCCTCGCGGAAGGGCTCCCGTGAACCTCCAATCCGGCGCCCCCGAAGCCAGGGTCTTCATCATCTCCTACGAGTTCCAGAGCAAGAAGCTCCGCCCGCGCGACTCCCACGATGAGGAATCCTTCAAGGTGCGCAAGGGGAAGGTCGGTGGCTATGTGGATTACCTCGACCCGGCCGACCGCGCCTTCGTCGATCGGGTCATCCGCGAGCTGGACGATCCCTATTGGCCTGCATCACAGGAACGGGGCTCGGCGCGATCCGTTCGTCCGAGCCTCACGCGCCCAATCGACCCGCCGTTCGCGCGTTGAGGTTCTGGGCCCCGGCCAGCAGGGCCGCCGCCCGATCGCGCCAGCCGGTCGGCATCTTGCGGACGAAGTACTCAGCCTGCTTGAGCAGTGACTGGGCCTGAAACCATCTCAGCGCTTCATCCTCGACCAGGTCGGCGATGCCCTGCCGGAAGATGGCCGCCGCCTCTTTCACCCGCTCGGGTGGCTGCGTCCGACCCGCGTGGCGTTCCAACCAGGCCAGCCAGTCCCCGGCGTCGAGCTCGATGGGACCCTGGCATGCTTCGTCCCAGTCGAGCACACCCGGTCCTCCACCGACGTCGAGGACGTGGCGGCCATAGTAGCTGCCGTGCCTGAGGGTGAGCGCTCCCCCTCCCGGGCTCCGGCTACGGAGGGCGTCGAGGCACCGCCGCGCCTCAGCCCCCAGGGCGGCATCTGCGCCGGCCAGGGCGCGGCGGTGGCGCTCGGCGCGGGTGAGGAGGCGGCCCAGATTGCACACCGGCAGGAAGTCCGCCCGGATGCCCGCGCTGGCGCGCAGCCACGTCGCCGCGAGGTGGGCCGCGAGGTTCACGCGCCCCGCATCGATCAGGTCGGACCCGGAGGGTCCGACAAGCCACTCGTTGGCGATCAGGAGGTGCCCGGGCGCGTACCCGGCCGGGGCGGGGACGGTGGGGGGCCGGCCGCTCGCCAGCCCCCGAGCCTCCAGGAGCTCGTACAGCCTCGCCTGCAATCCCGCGTCCTCGGAGGCCGAGAAGACCTTGACGACGACACGCCGCCCCTTGGCCCAGACGACAAAGACGCAGCGTCGCCCCGGATGATGTTGGAGAAGCTCGACCCCGGATGCTTCGGAGACGCCGGCGGCGGCCAGCACGCTCACGACTCCCTGCGTCTCGAAGGCCTTCAGCGCGGGTATCGCCGGATCTACGGGAAATGACAGGAGGTCGCCTCGTCAGTAGTTGCGGATGCTGCCTGAGGGGCTAGCGCGCTGTCTTTGCAGCGCGCGCTTACTCGCGCTGCGGCCGACAGCCGCCGCCTCCGCGGGCCTCGTGCATTGTGCCCCGACCGCCCTCGCATCGAGGAGCGCCGACAAGAGCAGCGGTAAGACATGTGGGACCTCCTTCGATGAAGGCCGCACCGACCGCTGTCGTCGACGCGGCCGCCATCCCGGTTATCGCCCGGAGCCTCGCTGGTCAATCACGCTCGGAGCGTGCTTCACGCCCATGCGGCGTGCGGCGCCCGGGTCCTGATCGTCGGCACCGACGTCGACTTCGTCGACCTGGCGCTCGGCCGTGGGGAGGCCGGCGCCGCCAGGCGCGCTAACTAACTAGCGCTCGGACCAGCTCAGAAGTTCCACTTGAGCTTCAGGAACACGCCCTGGGCGAGATTGCCCGAGAAGTCGTCTGGATGGTCGCGGGTTCGTCCGAAGGCCGACCCCGCAAGGAACAGCGCCCCGATGAGCTCGACCTCGAGGTGCTCCCACTCCTCCAGGCCGAGCGCCATGTCCCACTCGTGCCCGATCGCGCCGCTTCTGCCGTTCGGATCGGCCTTGAGCTTCGTGTCGCGCACGAACGGGGCCGGGACCGCCTGCTGGTAGTAGTGGTAGAGGAGCTCGAGCGAGCTCGAGTGGAGGATGCGGTAGCCGACCGAGGCGGTGACGACGTGAAGGTTCGAGAGCTCCGGGCGCACCAGCTCGCCGTAGTAATGGAAGCGGTCGACGCCGAGGAAGCGGTCATTGTTGCGATGCAAACCCGTCTGGCGAAAGGCCGTGTCCTCCCCGCGCCTGGCATTGGAGTCACCCGACCCGAAGGCGTAGCCGAGCGTGAACGCGGGCCGCCAGCGGAGCGGGGATTCCAGCGTCGTCCTGGCGTCGATCGCAAAGCCGCCCACGTCATGGTGCCGGCGCGAGGAGAGCCGCTCGTGCGTCTGGTCGCGCTTGCTCGCGGGACAGGGAGTGTCCGAGTCCGCACAGCTGTCGAACCCGAACACCGTCTCGTCGCCCCCCACCCATGCCCCGTCGAGACCGTAAAACAGATCTCCGAGCGCACCCGAGTCGACCTCGCCCGACGCCCGCGCCCCGAGCCAGAGCAGGCGGGCATCGCTCGGGTCCTCTCGATCCGGCCTCAGGATCTGGCCGATCGAGCGCTGGCCGGAGTGGTCGAAGTGGTACAGGTAGAAGAAATCGAGCCGCTGTCTCTCCCGCCACGCCCACGCCGCGTTGGCGAGCAGGCGGAAGACGTCTTCCTCGTCGGGCGTGATGAACCGGGTCAAGGTCGAGTCGGGCGCGAGCTCCTGGCCGACGCCCAGCTCGGTGTGCATCTCCGGCCGATCGTAGTAGACGCGGAGCGCGTCCAGGTTCTTGTCCCACCACCACTCGCGCACCTCCTGGAACTTCTGCCGGCCGATCTGGAGGGAGTATCCCCGGCCGAGGACATTCTGAAGGACGTCCCCCGCGAAGAGCCAGTGCTCGCGCCGCTCGACCTCCTTCGCCTCCGGGGTGTCCCGCGCCCCGGTGTCGAGCCTGATCGCGGGCGCGTAGGTGAACTTCCCCTGCGCGAAGAGCAGCACGCGGGGTGTCAAGAAGTAGAGCCCCTCGAGCTCGATGTGATCGTCCAGCTCGACTTTGTCTTTCCGCGTGGCGTCGTCCAGGTCGAAGTTTCTCCGGTACTCGGTCAGGACCTGCAGCTCGCCGCCGATGGTCAGCGGCCGGCCGAAGATCGAGAGCGTCTCCTGCTTGTCGGGACGCTTCTCGTCCAGCCGCTTGGCGAGGTCCGATCCTCGGGTCGGAACACCGGCCGGCACGATCACTTCCACGCCGAGGATGGTGAGCGCGATCGAGCCGTCGGAGCGGCGTTCCTCGGCGGTCACCGCGCCCAGGATCTCTCCCCGCCCCGGCTTGGCCTTCTCGATCGTGCCGGCGACCAGGTGTGCCGGCGCGCTGAGCCGGCCCGCCGCCTCGACCGGAGCGCCCGGGACCAGCGCCTCCGGGGTGAGGCCGACGAACTGTGTCGACGCCGTCCACTCGACGACGAGCGGGCCGACGAGGAACGTCCGGGGCTCGGGACCGACGGCCGCGATCGGACCGTCGACGCGGCCGATCCTCGGATCCTTGCGCGAGTGCTTGTGCTCCACGCGCGACGCTTCGAGGCGTTGCTCGACCCAGCGTCCGGTGATCTTCAGCCGCTTCCCCTCGAGGCCGACCCGGAAACTGGCCCGGGACACATACGCTTCACCCAGGTCGGCGATCACCACGACACCCTCGGCGCGAATGTCAGAGGCCCCGGGGTCGCGCTTCAGGTCCAGGACCACCGACAGCCCACCGGCACGGGGCGCCGCCCGGATCCCGGACACGACCTCGTCCGCAACGGGGAAGCGCGTCTCCCCCCCGGCTTCCGCCTGCGGCCCGTCGACGTCGATCTCGAGGCGCAGCGGGTCTTCGAGACGCGAACCGCGCACTCCTTCGGGTGCGCGAGTGAGCGTGATCGTCACCCGGCGGCCGCCGCCGATCGGGTCGACGCGGACGTTGCGCACCGCCAGCGCCGGCTCCGACCTCTGGCCGTGAGCGGCCGCCGCGCTCAGGACGAGCCCGAACGTCGTCGCGGCGACCGCGGCGAGACGCCTCACACGTCCTCCCCCCTCCCGATCGCTGCGGGAAAATGACAGCTCCGGGCGGCAACGGCAAGCCGCGACTGCCGAGGCGCATCGACCGCAAGCAGCGCGATCACGTCGGCGAAGAGCATCGCGCCATCCTAGGCGAACCCGCTTGCGGTTGGGGAAATCCGCTATTGACACCCACACCCGGGCCCGTCACTTTCCGACCGACGAGTCAGAAATTGTGTCCGCCGCCCCCGCCCTCCGGTCCATCCCGCGCCGACGTGGCCGCCCGCCCATCGCAGGTCTGCGTGCCTCGATCCTTCGCGCCGCGGAGTCCGTTTTCACGCTGCACGACTACGACGAGGTGCAGATGGGCCAGGTCGCCGACGCCTGCCGCGTCGGCAAGGGCACCCTCTACCGCCACTTCCCGAGCAAGCGCGCCCTCTTCCTGGCCGTCACGCTCGAGGGCATCGCACGCCTGCGCGCCGAGCTGGAGGCGAAGC
>VBKG01000008.1 GCA_005879585.1 Deltaproteobacteria bacterium
ACGAAGTCGACGCTGATCGCCGCGACGATCTGGTCGGGGCCGAGATGCACGGTGAACAGACCGTTCGACCGTTCGACGCCCGGATGGGCGCGCGCGATCGCGCAGATCGACGAGACAACTTCCAACGCGGCCGGCTCGCCGATGAGGAGTCCCTTGGCCTCTCGCGCGAGAAATATGGCCACGACGCCGAGCAGGATTCCGATGCCGATGGACGCGGCACCGTCCAGCACGGGGAGGTCGAACTTCTCGCTCAGCGCGATCCCGACGACCGCGATGATCACACCGATCAGCGCGGCGGTGTCCTCGAAGAGCACCATGAACATGGTCGGATCCTTGCTCTGACGCACGGCTTCGAAGTACCCGCGGTCTCCTTTCGCGGAGCGGAACTCCTTGATCGCCACGCCCCAGGAGACGCCCTCGAATACGAAGGCCAGGCTCAGGACGGCGTAGTTCACGACGGTGTTCGACATCGGCACGGGCGCGATGACGTGGCTGATTCCCTCGTACACCGACACGCCAGCACCGAGCGCGAAGATCAGGAGCGTCACGATGAAGCTCCAGAAATAGAGCTCCCGGCCGTGCCCCAGCGGGTGGAGCTCGTCGGGCGGTCGCGCCGCGCGCCGCAAGCCGTAGAGAAGGAGCACCTCGTTGCCCGTGTCGACCAGCGAGTGGATGGCCTCGCTCACCATCGCTGAGCTGCCGGTGAGACCCGCGGCCGCGAACTTCGTCAGGGCGACGAGGACGTTGCCGAGCAAGGCCGCGTAGATGACCTTCTTCGATGATCGCGGGGCCATGACCTCGGTCGTCCGGAGCCGGAGGCGTGCCTGTGTAGTCCGGTGCCCGATCCGGCCCCGTCACGCCACTCCGAGGTATCTATCACGTGGCAGACGAAGACGGAGGATTGCGATCGGCGCGAGCAGGTGCGGCCAGAGCCGAGGAAGAGCAGCCTGCGTGAACCCGAGAAGCGGCGTCGTCGCTCCGGGGCGGCGGCGCCGCAGAGTCGCTATCCGGGCTGATTCTCGACTACGCTAGAGCGGCGCACCGGATGCGAGGGCCGTCAATCGTCGCGAACACACTGTGCCGTTTCGGGCGGCCCATCGTCTACGGCTGTCTGCGTCCCGGGCTCGCCCTCCCTTCGCATCGTCGTCACCAGGTCACGCAGCTCGAAGCGCTTCACCAGGCGCGCCAGCTTCCAGCGGCTCACGGCCAGCAGCACGGCGGCCTGGCGCTGGTTGCCGCGAGCCAGCGCCAACGCGTCCACAACGTGCCTTCGGACGGCGTTCTCGAGTGTCTCGAAATCGTGTTTCACGTCAATCGGATCCATTGGACGGACTCTCTCCTTCTGCCCTCTGAGCGCCACGACCCCCGGCGACGGCGGCCGAACATCCTGCGTCCGCATGTCCGCGGGAAGGAGTCGAGACGGCCGGAAGGCGAATGTTTGACGTCGCGGACCCGGCGAATATTCGCTGGGCGTTGAGTCAGATGGTTTCGCTCTCGCGTAGGGTGAGCGGGCTCTGGAGCGCGTAGCGGGCGATCTCGTCCTTGCGCAGGAACGCCACCCCTCGCTGGCTTTTGGCGTAGCGCACCGCTGATGCGGTCGTGTGCGCGCTCGCCATCGGTGTGAGTCACGGCGTTAATCGCCAGCGGTCTCGCGGGCATGCTGGCAGCTCCCGAGATGTCGGCGCATGTCGGGCCCACCAGTTGGGACCTCAGTCGAGGACGTGGTGGCCACGGTCGCGCATGCAGGTCTGGAACGCGTGCTTGAACTTCGCCTCGGCGCTGAAGCCCTCGTAGGCCCCGCCGCCGAGCCCTCCGCTCGCGCCCCCGATCGCCGCGCCGGCGCCCGGCGCTCCGCTCGCGGCCCCGATCGCCGCGCCAGCCGCCGCGCCGAGCAACCCACCAACCGCCCCTCCGATCGCCGTCTGCCTGGCGGTGCCTCCCGAGGCGTGGAGAGCCAGTTCGCGGCACTCGGCCTCGTCGCTGGGGATCCGGGCGGCGTCCGGATCATTGTAGGGATCCACCGTCGGCTGGTAGCCCCCCATCGTGGCGCAGCCGGCGATGATGACGGCGACGGCGAGCATCCATTTACGCGTGTACATGCGGCTCCTCTCTTCCGATCGCCCGAGTCATCGCGAAGCCCGCCGCCGCCCGGCGCGCAGCATCTGCTGTCGCATGCGAGCACCGCCGACTTGATGCCGCGAGCCGGTCGCGGCTCGGATACGAAAGCGGATGATCGGGACGCCTCGTCGGACGACGGATGCGTTGCTTTTCCGCCACGCATGTAACCCGGCCCGAACGTATTCGGGTTCGATATCGAAGACCTGACAGATCACGACGAACGAGAAAGGCCACGTCGCTGCGTCCGAGTCGAACCATTCTTCCACCTCGCGGAACAGCCGCCGACCGCGCGAGTCGGACGAGCTCAGGTAGCGTTGGTATGAACGGACCGCGTCCTCCAGGACGGCGAGCATGAGACGATGCTCCGGCGGCCTCGCCTGGTCGTTGCGGAGCAGGTCGCCGAACTGGGACGGAAGGATCGTTTCGTATTCGTCCATTGCGTCACGGTGAATCTCGGGTGCAGCTTCGACGACCACCAGGCCCTCGGCACTCATTGCGTTCAGCGGCGGAATGGAGCGACGTCAATGACGTTCCCGTAGATGAAGTCGACCTCGTCCTCGACCGCTGCTGCGGCCGCGGCCGCCAGCGCCGGCGGAATGGCGGGCGGAAGATCACCCGAGAATCGCGTCGCACCTTCGGGGTCCACGTCGACGCTCAACCATCCCGCGTCCGCGCCTCCGGTGGCGTGGAGCGTCGCGCGGTAGGTTCCCTCGAGTGCAAATCGGGTCGACGTGTCGCGGTCCAGCGCGGCGCCGCCGCCGGGCACACGCTCGAACACCGTCGTCCGCACGGGGACGCCGCCGGCGGGCTCGATCGTCAGGCTGAGTTCGCCGTCGTTCCACGAGGGAACGATCCGGCCGATGATGGGCGCCTTCTCGGTCGTACCGCTGCGGACGACAGCAGCATCGGGCGCGCTCTCCCAGATGCCCGCGATCGGCACCCCACCTTCCCGGTATACGAGATCGGGCGCACCTGGACGCCGGAACCAGCCGTTCGTGGCGAGCCTGCCGACCGTCGTGCCATCCGGCCGGTTGACGCGCAACCCGCTGTGCGTCTCCCGAGCCGAGAACGTCGCTGCGGACGCCGGTACGGCCGTCGCAATCCCGGACGTGATGATCGCGCCACACAGGACGATGCGAGTCTTCATGAGACGCCTCCGCTCACGAACGAATTGCAGGCGGTGTGCCAGTGGAAACATCCGCGAGCTGGCTCGATCGCGCTCCGGGCGTGATGCGTTCGCTGCCGACATCTCGGCGCGTTGACGAGATAGCGGCAGCGTCGCGTTCCGCGGTCGCGCGAGTTCCGAGCGACATCGAGATACGGGGCTCGCTTTGCCTGTGCGGCCGTGGCACGCTCGCCGCATGCCTGACTTCAGCCTCTTTGGTGACGAGCACGTCCGTCGGTACGAAGCGACCGGCGGCAAGGTCGGTCACGACTGGAATGGCGCGAACTGTCTGATCCTGCACACGATCGGTCGGAAATCGGGCGAGACGCGGAAGTTCCCGCTCATCTATGGTCGGGAAGGTGAGGACTACATCGTCGTGGCATCGAAGGGTGGCGGGCCCGAGAACCCCGGATGGTACCGGAACCTGGTCGCGCATCCCGACGTGAAGATCCAGGTGTGGGACAAGGTCCTGCCCGTGAGGGCCCGTACGGGGACGCCCGAGGACAAGCGGCGCGTCTGGCCAATCATGACGGCGCAGTGGCCCGCCTACGACGAGTACCAGGCCGGCAGCAGGCGCAACATTCCGGTGGTGCTGCTCACCCCTCGCTGAATCCTCGCCCGGCGCCCTCGCCAGCTCCCGCGGCTCTCATGGCCACAGCGAAGCACCTCGGGATCGCCGTCATCGGATTCCTCGCGACGTCGTCCTGGATATCGACGCCGACCCGCGCCGCGAGCTTGCCGCCCGCGGAGGACGCGGCCAAGGCGCACCTGAACGGCTCACCGCGCCACGCCGAGCTCGCCACCGTCGACGTGCGTGGCACGCCCGTGCGTGTCTGGGTCGTCTATCCCGAGCGGAAGGACGCCGCTCCAGCCGTCATCGTGATCCACGAGATCTTCGGGCTCACGGACTGGATCCGCGCGGTCGCGGATCAGCTCGCCGCCGACGGTTTCATCGCGGTCGCCCCCGACCTGCTCTCGGGCAAGGGGCCGGGGGGCGGCGCGACGGACGCCTACTCGAGCCGTGACGACGTCACGAAGGCGGTCTCGGGTCTCGCGCGCGACGAGGTGATCGCTCGCCTGGACGCGGTGCGCGATTGGGCCCTCGCCCGACCGGCGGCGAACGGCAAGAGCGCGTCGCTCGGCTTCTGCTGGGGCGGCTCGACGAGCTTCGCGTGGGCGGTCGCGCAGCCCGGGCTCGCCGCGGCCGTCGTCTACTACGGGACCGCGCCCGACGATCTCTCGAAGCTGTCGGCCGTGAAGGCGCCCGTGCTGGGTCTCTACGGCGGCGGCGATGCCCGCGTCGGCGCGACGATCCCGGCGACCGAGGCGAAGATGAACGAGCTCGGCAAGGTCTACGAGCCGCACGTGTTCGAGGGTGCGGGACACGGCTTTCTCCGCGCCCAGGACGGGCAGAGCGGGGCGAACCTGCGCGCGACCGAGCGGGCGTGGCCACTGACGATCGCCTTTCTGCGGCAACACACGAACTGACGAACCCCGGGGGCGACGACCGCCCCCGGGGACGGTTGCGCGCGATCAGCGGGCGGCGATCTTCGCTGGCGCGGCGTAGCGGTCGTGGTGGCGCACCCACGCCATCGTGAACGGGAGGCCGTCCTCGTCGCGGCCCTTCGGCGTCAGGTCGAGCACCCCGTAGGCACCCAGCAGGTGTTCGAGTCCCCGCGCGTACGACGAGTACGTGTGGTACACCTCGCTCGTTCCGTCCTTCGCGAAGATGCTCATCCCCGGCGCTTCCCCTGCCGGGAACGCCCCGACCGCGTAGTTGTATTCGACCTGGCCCTTCGCGACGTCCTCCGGTGCGAACGACACCTTGAAGTCGTGGTTGAAGTCGCTGCCGAACGACGACACCCACTTGAACGTCCACCCCATGCGTTTCTGGAACGCCTCGATCTTGGCGCGGGGCGCCCGCGAGACCGCGACGAACGTCGTGTCTCGCTGCTGCAGATGTACGCGCATCCCCTCGACGCTGTCCGCGAGCATCGAGCAACTCGGGCAGCCTTCCTCCCACTCCGGTCCGAGCATGAAGTGGTACACCGCGAGCTGGCTCCGCCCCTCGAACAGGTCCGCGAGCGTTTCCTTGCCCGTCGGACCGTCGAAGACGTACGGCTTCTCGATCTTCACCCAGGGCAGCGCGCGGCGCTCCCGCGCCAGCTCGTCGCGCTGCCGCGTCAGCGCCTTCTCCTTCGCCAGCAGCGCCAGCCGCGCCTTCGTCCACTCGTCCTGTGATACGATCCTTGCGCTCATCGCTCGTCTCCTTCCGTTTGAGGCTTCCGGAGCACCTTCTTCACCACCA
>VBKG01000620.1 GCA_005879585.1 Deltaproteobacteria bacterium
CAGGCGGGGCACTCGGTCGGGTCCTCGCGCGCGACGACGGTCTCGCCGCACGCCTCGCACGTCCAGACGGGGATGCGGTGGCCCCACCAGAGCTGGCGCGAGATGCACCAGTCGCGGATGTTCTCCATCCACGCGAAGTACGTGTTCTCCCACTGCTTCGGGATGAAGCGCGTGCGACCGTCGCGCACGGCCGCCAGCGCGGGACGCGCGAGCGGCTCGATCTTGACGAACCACTGCCGCGAGACGAGCGGCTCGACGACGGTCCCGCAGCGGTAGCAGACGCCGACCCGGTGGCGGTACGGCTCCTCGCGCTCGAGGAGACCCATCGCGCGGAGGTCCTCGACGATGCGCTTCCGGCACTCGAAGCGGTCGAGGCCGGCGTAGCGGCCCGCTTCCGCCGTCATGCGACCGTCGGTGCCGACGACCGAGCGCAGCGCGAGCCCGTGGCGCTGCCCCATCTCCCAGTCCGCAGGATCGTGCGCCGGCGTGACCTTGACCACGCCGGTGCCGAACGCGGGATCGACGGCGGCGTCGGCGATGACGGGGAGCTGGAGCGTGCCAGACTCCGTGTCGACGGCGAGCGTCTGGCCCACGAGGTGGCGGTAGCGCGCGTCGTCCGGATGGACCGCGAGCGCCGTGTCGCCGAGCTTCGATTCCGGCCGCACGGTCGCGACCGTCACGGGCCCGTAGCGGATGTGGTAGAGCGTCCCCGCCTGCTCGCGGTGGTCCACCTCGAGGTCCGACAGCGCCGTCTGGCACTGGACGCACCAGTTGATGAGCCGGTCGCCGCGGTAGATGAGACCCGCCTCGTACAGCGTGACGAAGACCTCGCGCACGGCGCGCGAGAGGCCCGCGTCGAGCGTGAAGCGCTCGCGGCTCCAGTCGCACGAGACGCCGAGGCGACGCAGCTGGTGGACGATCGTCCGTCCCGACTCTTCTCTCCACTGCCAGACCCGGCGCTCGAACTCCTCGCGCCCGAGGGCGCGCCGGGCGTCGGCGCCGCCGAGCTTTCGCTCGACGACGACCTGCGTCGCGATCCCCGCGTGGTCCGTGCCCGGCAGCCAGAGCGTCGGCCGGCCGTCCATGCGGTGGTAGCGCGCGAGGATGTCCTGGAGGGTGCAGTTGAGCGCGTGCCCCATGTGGAGCGAGCCCGTGATGTTGGGCGGCGGGATGACCATGACGAAGGGCGCCGCCCCGGGATCGCGGGCACTTTCGGGGCGAAAGTAGCCGCCTTCTTCCCACACGGCGTACCATTTGGCCTCGGCAGCCCGCGGCTCGTAGCCCTT
>VBKG01000009.1 GCA_005879585.1 Deltaproteobacteria bacterium
CGACCATCAAGATGCTTCGTCGTCAGCGCGCGGAGGGTCCTACGCATGATCGCTGCTCCGTGCGTAGCCTTGCGTCCGGCACCCGGTCGATGACCGCCGGGACCATGCGGTGACGTGCCCTGAATCGGCGTTGGAACGTCCGGCATCTCGGTGCCGTCCGTCGTCATTGACGGGTCATCGAACAGCTCCCGAACCGGCCAAAAGCCGGCCAAACATTCGGTTCGGCCGAAAAACGCAGGCCGAACAAAGCGGAGGGGGGGAGATTCGAACTCCCGAGGGCTTTAGACCCTGGCGGTTTTCAAGACCGCTGCCTTAAACCGGGCTCGGCCACCCCTCCGACGACCGGTTACGATCCGCGACGTCGCGCCCCGCCGGCGACGCTATGACTTCGTCGCCGTCGCCAGCTCGTCGTCGATCACTTCCTTGAACTTCTCGAAGGGCTGCGCGCCGGACAGCATGCGACCGTTGATGAAGAACGCGGGCGTGCCGTTGACGCCGGCCTTCTCGCCGTCCTTCACGTCCTTGTCGATCTCGGCCTTGAACGGCTTCTTCTCGAGGCAGTCGTCGAACTTCTTGCGGTCGAGACCCACCTGATCGGCGTACGTCTTGAGCTTCTCGGGCTCGAGGCCGTCGCCGTGGAAGAGCTTGGCGTGGTACTCCCAGAACTTGCCCTGGGCGTTGGCGCAGGCCGCGGCTTCGGATGCCGGGCGGGCGTTCGGGTGGAACGGCAGCGGATAGTCGCGGTACACGAGTCGGATCTTGTCCCCGTACGTCTTCATCACCTGGTCCACCACGTCCTCCGCCTTCTGGCAGAACGGACACTGGTAGTCCGAAAACTCGATGATCGTCACCGACGCATTCTTTGGGCCACGCTCGGGTCGGCCGGCTGCAGCTACGTCGACCACCGGGGGCTTCAGCGCGACCGACGTCGGGTACTTCTTCTTCAGCTCCGCGATGAACGCCGTCCGGCGCTCGTCCTGCTTCTGCCCCTTCAGGTACTGGACGATCCGCGGCTTGATCTGCTCGAGCGTCTGGCCGCCGAGCTGCGCCTTGTTCTCGTCGTAGACCTTCTGGATATCGGCGTCCGACGGCTCCGGCGCCTTCTTCTCGATCTCCTCG
Organism: Deltaproteobacteria bacterium; assembly: GCA_005879585.1. Taxonomy (GTDB): domain Bacteria; phylum Desulfobacterota; class Binatia; order DP-6; family DP-6; genus DP-3. Next base: position 1,120 of record VBKG01000009.1, read on the forward strand.
GTCGTCAGCGCTTCCGGCGTCGTGCCCCGAGCGGCCGCTTCGCGCTTGAGGAGCTCCTGGGCGATCATGCCGTCGAGACCCTCGCGGAGCGCGTCGTAGCGCTGGTTGTCGAGCTCGATGAGCTTCGCGCGGATCTCGTCCTCGAGCTGCGCGCGAGTGATCTTCTTGTCGCCGACGGTGGCGACCACGTCGTCTGCGGCGCGCACTGCCGGACCGAGTGCGAGAAATCCGGCGATCGCGAGGGTCGCCACGAACGTCCTGCTCATGCCTGCCTCCTTGACGGGGAAAGGGAGAAGCTACGGTGCGCCAGGGCCGGCGTCAACCCGCGGCCGCTTTACTTTGGCGGCGGCGGCGTGCTAGCCGCCGCTCGCGCATGCGGCTCCGCGGCCTCGCCCTGCCCCTTGCGCTCGCGGTGGGCGTCGGGGGCTGCGCGCCCACCATCTCCGGCATCAACGCCCGGCCGGACAAATTCTACCAGCACAAGGTCAAGTTCACGGGCCGGATCGCGCGGACGCAGATCCTGCCCGGAGAGACCCTGCTCGAGGTCGCCGACCGCCGGGGCGCCCGGATCATCGTCCACTCGACCGCGCCCGTCGACGCCGGCACGGACGACTGGGTGAAGGTGACGGGCCTGCTCGTCCCGGAGACGCGCGTCGGCGACGCGGTCCTCTACGACATCGTGCTTGCCGACGACGTCGTCCGCACGCGGGCGCCCCGTCTGATGGGCCTCATGTAGGCGCACCGCGCGCGATGACGTCGGCGCCGACGTATGGCCGGAGCACCTCCGGCACGGCGACGCTGCCGTCGGCGCGCTGGTAGGTCTCGAGCAACGCGATCATCACGCGCGGCAGCGCGAGGCCCGAGCCGTTCAGCGTGTGCACCAGCTCGGGCTTGGCGCGCGGCGCGGGGCGGTAGCGGATGTTCGCGCGACGCGCCTGGAAATCCCGGAAGTTCGAGCACGAGCTCACCTCGAGCCACTCCCCGCAGCCCGGCGCCCACACCTCGATGTCGTACTTCATCGCGGCGGTGAACGAGAGGTCGCCGGTGCACATCTGGACGATGCGGTACGGCAGACCGAGGCGGCGGCAGACATCCTCCGCGTCGGCCAGGAGCCGAACCAGCTCCTGATCCGACGTCTCCGGCGCCACGAACTTCACCATCTCCACCTTGTCGAACTGGTGCCCGCGCTTGATGCCGCGCACGTCGCGGCCGGCCGACATCTTCTCGCGCCGGAAGCAGGGCGTGTAGGCGACGTGGTGGATCGGCAGGCGTTCGAGGATCTCGTCGCGATAGAGGTTCGTGACGGGCACCTCGGCGGTCGGCACGAACCAGAAGTCCTCCTCGGCGTCGCGGTAGACGGTGTCGGCGAACTTCGGGAGGTTCCCCGTCCCGACGAGACACTCGCGTTTCACCATCGCGGGGGGATAGACCTCCGTGTACCCGTGCTCGCGGGTGTGCAGGTCGAGCATCCACGTGATGAGACCGCGCTGGAGCCGCGCGCCGGCGCCGCGCAGGACATAGAACCGCGTGCCGGAGATCTTCACGCCGCGCTCGAAATCGAGGATGCCGAGCTCGGGACCGATCTCCCAGTGCGGGCGCACCGTGAAGTCGAACGTCGGCAGCGCGCCCTCGGTGCGAACGACCACGTTGGCCGATTCGTCGGGGCCGACGGGGACGTCGGGATGCGGCCGATTCGGCACCTCGAGCATGAGGCGGCCGTATTCCTCCTCGGCAACGACGACTTCCGTCTCCGCGGCCGCGATCTGCTCGCCGACCCCGCGCTGCGCCGCGATCGCCCGCTCGCGTTCCGCCGGGTCGCCGAGGTCGCGGATCGCCTTGGACGCCGTGGTGCGCTCGGCCCGGAGCCGCTCGACCGTATGCAGCGCCTCGCGGCGGCGGCGATCCGCGGCGAGCAGCTCGTCCACCTGCGCGGCGGAAAACCCCACCTTGGCGAGCTCCGCCTTCACGCGGTCCGGCTCCGCGCGGATCAGCCGGATATCAAGCATCGAAGGCGCCGCGCACGTGCTCGACCGCCGGCGGCTCGGCGTCGAAGCGGATGCCGACCACGTCGAACCGCGCGTCGCGGTCGTGCCAGCCGTGCGCGGCGAGGAAATGCCGTGCGACGCGCACCACCTGCGCCTGCTTGCGGCCGACGACCGACTCGAGCGGCGTGCCGGCGACGGCGCCGCGCCGGGTGCGCACCTCGACGAAGACGAGGATCTCGCCGTCGAGGGCGACGAGGTCGATCTCACCGGCGCGGCAGCGATAGTTCCGGGCCACGATCGTGTAGCGGCAGGCGCGCAGGAACTCTTCCGCCAGCGCCTCCCCGCGCCGCCCGAGCTCCCCACGCCCATCCACGGCGCGCGAGATTACTCGGCGGTCCCCAGCGTCGCAAGCTGGCGAACGTTGCGCGCCTGCGGAGCGTGCGCTACGAACGAGGCTCCGTGGCGATCACGCGCGAGGAGGTGTGGCGCGTCGCGGCCCTCGCCCGGCTGCGGCTCGCGCCCGAGGAGGCGGAGCGGCTCGCGGGCGACCTCGACCACATCCTCGAGGCCTTCGCGCGCCTGTCGGCGCTCGATACGCGGGCCGTCGAGCCGACGGCGCACGTCGAGGATTTCGGCGCGCTGCTCCGGCCGGACAGCGTCGAGAACCCGCCCGCCGGCGACGAGCCGCTCACCAACGCGCCGGCGCGGGACGGGCGGTTCTTCCGCGTGCCGAAGATCCTCGAATGACGGCGCTCCACGAGCTGTCGCTGCGCGAGGCCGCGGCGCGGGTTCGCCGGCGCGAGACGTCGTCGGTCGAGCTGGTCCGTGCTGCGCTCGCCCGCATCGCGGCGGTCGAGCCTGCGGTCGGCGCGTTTCTCACCGTGACGGAAGCGGAGGCGCTCGCCGCGGCCGAGGCCATCGACCGGCGCGTCGCAGCGGGCGAGGACCCGGGACCGCTCGGCGGCGTGCCCGTCGGGATCAAGGACATGATCTGCACGGCCGGCATCCGGACCACTGCCGGCTCGCGCATCCTCGAGCGCTTCGTCCCCTCGTACGATGCCACCGTGACCGCGCGTCTCAAGCGCGCCGGCGCCGTCGTCGTCGGCAAGCTCAACTGCGACGAGTTCGCGATGGGCTCGTCCACCGAGAACTCGGCGCTCGGCACGACGCGGAACCCGTGGGATGGAAGCCGCGTCCCCGGCGGGTCGTCGGGCGGCTCGGGCGCGGCGGTCGCCGCCGGCGAGTGCCATGCCGCGCTCGGCACCGACACGGGCGGATCGGTCCGCCTGCCGGCGGCGTTCTGCGGTGTGGTGGGCCTCAAGCCCACCTACGGCCGCGTGTCGCGCTACGGCGTGATCGCGTACGCGTCGTCGCTCGACCAGGTGGGTCCGCTCGCGCGCGACGTGGCCGACGCCGCGCTCGTGCTCGAGGCGATCGCCGGCCACGATGCCGCCGACTCGACCGCATCGCCGCGTCCCGTCCCGTCGTACTCGGCGGTGCTCGAGCAGGGCGTGCGCGGTCTGCGGCTCGGGCTGCCCCGCGAATACTTCGTCGAGGGCATGCAGCCCGAGGTCGAGGCCGGCGTGCGCGCCGCGGTGCGCGAGCTCGAGCGGCTCGGCGCCGTCATCGAGCCGGTGTCGTTGCCGCATACCGAGTACGCGATCGCCACGTACTATCTCATCGCGACGGCCGAGGCGTCGTCCAACCTCGCGCGCTACGACGGCATCCGCTACGGGCTCCGCATTCCAGCCGACTCGCTCGGTGCGATGTACGAGACGTCGCGCGCGGCGGGCTTCGGCACCGAGGTGAAGCGCCGCATCATGCTCGGGACGTACGCGCTCTCCGCCGGCTACTACGACGCGTACTACCTGAAGGCGCAGCAGGTGCGGACGCTCATCCGGCGGGACTTCGAGCAAGCGTTCCAGCATTGCGAGGCGCTGGTCACGCCGGTCGCGCCGACCACGGCGTTCCGTCTCGGCGAGAAGGTGGCCGACCCGCTGACGATGTACCTCTCGGACATCTTCACGATCTCGGTCAACCTGGCCGGACTGCCCGGGCTGGTCGTCCCCTGCGGCTTCGACACCGCAGGACTGCCGATCGGCCTCCAGGTGATCGGCCGGCCGTTCGACGAGGAGACCGTGCTCCGCGTCGGCGCGGCGTACGAACGCGCCACGGAATGGCACCGGAGGCGGCCGGGCATATGAGCACGATGGAGACCGTCATCGGGCTCGAGGTCCACGCCGAGCTGCTGACGAGCTCGAAGATCTTCTGCCGCTGCTCGGCGGCGTTCGGTGGCCCGCCGAACACGAACGTGTGCCCGGTCTGCCTCGGCATGCCGGGCGTGCTCCCGGTGCTCAACCGCCGCGTCGTCGAGTTCGCGATCCGTGCAGGCCTCGCCACCGGCTGCACGATCGCCCCGTCGTCGCGCTTCGCGCGGAAGAACTACTTCTACCCCGATCTCCCCAAGGGCTATCAGATCAGCATGTACGAGGCGCCGATCTGCACCGGCGGCTGGCTCGACGTGCTGCTCGACGGCGGCACCAAACGGATCGGCCTCACGCGCATCCACATGGAAGAGGACACGGGGAAGAACATCCACGACGCGCACGGCGACGCGAGCCTCGTCGACTTCAACCGCTCGTGCGTGCCGCTGCTCGAAATCGTGAGCGAGCCCGACATGCGAACCGTCGCCGAGGCCGGCGCGTATCTCCGCATGCTGCGCTCGATCCTCATGTACCTCGAGATCTGCGACGGCAACATGGAGGAAGGCAGCTTCCGCTGCGACGCCAACGTCTCCGTGCGACCGGCGGGACAGGCGGCGTTCGGCACCAAGGTCGAGATCAAGAACATGAATTCCTTCCGCGCGGTCGAGAAGGCGATCACCTTCGAGATCGCGCGCCAGACCGACGCGCT
>VBKG01000313.1 GCA_005879585.1 Deltaproteobacteria bacterium
GGACAACAACACGTACGCGAGCTGCGCCGACAGCGCCTGCTCGACGACGCTCCCCGGCTTCACGCTCTCCCAGGGCGTGACGATCACCTGCACCGGGACCGCGACGACCTTCAACTGCGTGTCGACGCACAGCAGCGGGAACCACACCTACACCTGGAACAGCGCTCCCGCCGCCGGTCAGCCGAACCTGACCGTGTCGTAACCGACCTCTCGTTCCATCTCGACGGGGGACGGACCATGGTCCGTCCCCCGTCGTGTTTCAGGCGCCGCATTTGACCACTCCCGTCACGCAGGATAGCCCGTTGACCCAGGCCATCTCAGCCCACATGCTGCTCCCCGCCGCGGCGGTCGCGGACTGGCCGCTCTTCGCGCTGGTGTTCACGGTCGGCGCCTGCATCGGCAGCTTCCTGAACGTCTGCATCTACCGGCTCCCCGCCGACGAATCGATCGTCCGACCCGCGTCGCGCTGTCCGCACTGCGCGGCGCCGATCGCGTGGTACGACAACGTGCCGCTCGTCTCATGGACGTGGCTCCGCGCGCGCTGCCGTGCCTGCCGGGCATCCATCCCGGCGCGCTACCCGCTCGTCGAGGCGGCGACGGGCGCGCTCGCCCTCCTGGCGCTCTGGCGCTTCGGCGCGACCCCGGCGGGTGCCGTGGTGTTCGCGTTCTCGGCGGCGCTCCTGCTGATCACCTTCATCGATCTCGACCACCGCTTCATCCCCGACGAGGTGAGCCTGCCCGGCATCGTCGTCGGGCTCGCGAGTGCCTTCCTGCCGGGCCGCATCGCGCCGGCCGACGCGCTGCTCGGCGTGCTCATCGGCGGCGGGGTCCTCTGGACGGTCGCCTGGGGATACGAGCGGTGGACGGGCGTCGAGGGGATGGGATACGGCGACGTGAAGCTGCTCGCCATGATCGGGGCCTTTCTCGGTTGGCAAGCGGTGCCCGCGGTGCTGGTCGTCGCCTCGCTCACCGGGTCGCTCGCCGGGATCGCGCTCATCGTCGTGCGCGGCGGCGGACGGGACGGGCGTCGGGTCGCGCGCCGGCTAGGCCCTCGCGCGCTGCTACCGTTCGCGCGCCGCGCGGCAAGGCGGACGGCGATCCCCTTCGGACCCTTCCTCGCGCTCGGCGCGATGCTCGCGCTCTACCTGCCCGACGTCACGATGCCGTGGCGCGTCGGCTGACGCCCTCTTGCATCAGCCGTACACCGCCGGTAGCTGAGCGTCTGCACGCGCCACCCGCCCGGTCGGCGTGCCGGGGAGGCGCGTACGGATCGACGCGGGTTCACGTTGCTCGAGGCGCTGGGGAGCGTCGCCCTGGCCGCCATCCTGTCCGGAGTCGCCGCCGCGCGGCTCATCGAGCTGACGAGCAGCGCGCGGCTCGCGGGAACGGCCCGCACCGTCGCCACGGCGTTGCGGCTGGCTCGCGGGAGGGCACTCGCCGCGGGCGGCTCGATGGAGGTCCGCCTCGACGCCGCGCGCATGGCGCTCGAGCTGCGGGACGGTGCCGGCACGCTCCTCGAGACCCGCTGGCTGCCGGTCGGCGTCCGCTTCACGGCCCTGCCCGCGCGCGACCGCGTCCAGTTCGGCGGGCTCGGCACGGCGCAGAACGCCACCGTCACACTCGGAGCCGGCGCCCGCGCGCGCAGCGTGGTCGTGAACCAGCGCGGCCGGGTGAGGGTGCAGTGAGCGGCACGCGCGCGGGCTCGTCGGTGGTGGAGGCGGTGGTGGCCACCTTGCTCGCCGGGATCGCGGTCGCCGCGCTTGCGGCGACGGCGGGAATGACGGTCAACGGGCTTCGTCTCGCTCGTGACAGCGGCACGGCGCTCGCGCTCGCGGCCGAACGCCTCGAAGCGCTGCGTGGAGGGCCGCGGGCGAACGGCAGCGACGGCCCGGTCGCCGCCGACGGCACTCGCTTCGTGCGCATCTGGTCCGTCACCGACGGGCGCGGCGCTCCGTCGCGGCTCTCCGTGCAGCTCGCCTGGGGCCGGCACTCGCTGACCCTCGCCACGGACGCACTGCCATGATGAACGAGCGCGGCATCGGCATCGTCGAGCTGCTCGTGGGGACGCTGCTCGCCCTGCTCGTGCTGGGCGCCCTCACCGCGGCCGTCGCCGTCGGGGCGCGCCTCGTCGTCGCGGGCGGCGCGCGCGGCGAGGCGGAGGACACCGCACAGCTCGCGGTCGAGGCGTTCACGTTCGACGGCCGGCGCGCGGGCTACGACCCGTCGGCGGCCGGCATCGAGGCCATCGTGCAGGCGCGACCGGACGGCGTCACATTCGGCGCGGACCTCGACGGCGACGGCGTCGTCGATGCCACCTCCGAAGAGCAAACGGCGTACGCGTGCAGTGCCGCGAACCAGCGGCTCTCCCGGATCATCGGCCGCCAGTCCCTACCGCTCGCGGACGGCGTCACCGCCTGCGCACTCCGCTTCTTCGATACCACCGGCACGGCCATGGCGGTCCCCGCTGCCGGACTCGGCACCGCGGACCGCGCCCGCATCCGTGCCGTGGCGCTCGACCTGACGCTCGTGCCGACGGCCCTCCACGGCGCGACCGCGCGCACAGTGCTGGTGGCGCTCCGGAGCGGCGGATGAGGCGGCACCGCAGGTCGCAGCACGGCGGGACCGCCCTGCCCGCGGCACTCGTCGCGCTCGTCGTCGCGGCATCGTTCGCAGCGGCGCTCGCCGACCTGGCGCGCACCGAGGTGATCCTGGCGCGCTATCGCCAGGTCGCCGCCGCCGCGCTTGCCGCCGCCGATGCCTGCCTCGCCGCGGTCGTCGCCGCGATGCCACCCGGCTGGGATTTCGACCCGCTGCTCGCCGGTCCCGACGGCGTGACCGGAACCGGCGACGACGGCATGCTCGGTGCGCCGGCCGGCTGCACCGCCACGGCACGCCGGCCGCCGGGAGCCGCGACACCGGCGCGCGTGGCGGTCACCGTCGACGCAAACGCCGCGGGTGGCCGGCGACGGCTCGACGCGATCATCGGCCGGACTCGCCCGCCGGGCGTACCCGCCATCGTCTGGCTCGGCGGTTCCCCGACCGCCGGCGCGGTCCGGGGCACGCTCGACGTCGACGGGTCCGACGCCGCCGACCCGAGCGCCGCACCGTCCGCGATGGTGGCGGCACCCTCCGACCCCCTGACGCTCGACGCCTGGCTCGCGGGCGAAGGGGCGCACGTCACCACGCACAGCACGTCGCCGCCGTTGACGGCGCCGTCACCACCGTTTTCCGGCTTGCTGGCGCGGCTCACCGCCGCGGGTGAGGTCACGACCCTGCCGCCCGCCGGGACGCTGCCCGGAGGGCTCGCGAGAGCGCATGGCGACCTCGTTGTGGATACGCCGCTCAGCGGCGCGGGCCTGCTTTTCGTCGACGGTGTGCTCGACATCCGGAGCAGCTTTGACTTTACTGGAGTGGTGGTCGCCGTGGGGGGCGTGCGCGTGCAGGCGGGCGGCAGCTTGACCGTTGCCGGCGCGGTGTGGGCCGGGACGGGTGCCCTCACGATCGACGGTGTAGCCTGGCTGCGCGCGTCGCGGACCGCTGTCGAGGGCGTGGATGGGCTGCTCCCGCTGCCGCGACGTCCCGTCCTGCTGGGTGTCAAAGATCTGGCATAGCGCCGGCCGCCGCCATTCAAGGCTGCGCCCGATTCGGCCGATACTCCGACCGTCGGCCCCACCCCCTGCGCGACGCATGCAGGCCCGCACGCGGGGCACGCAGTGGTGGTGATGGACAAGGGCGACGGGAGGACGGGACGGTGAGCGCTATTATCCTCGTGGTCGACGACAACGAGGACAACGTCCACATCGCGCGGGAGATCCTGCTGAGTCGGGGCTTCGAGGTGCGGGTTGCGTACAACGGACCGAGCGCGCTCGTCTCCGTCGAGCAGCAACGTCCCGACCTGATTCTCCTGGACATCATGATGCCGCAGATGAGCGGCATGGACGTCCTCGATCGCCTCCGTGCGAACCCCGCGACCGCGAACGTGCCGGTCATCCTCGTGACCGCGAAGGACCAGGACGAGGACCTTCTGGCGGGCTACAAGTACGGCGCGGACTACTACATCACGAAGCCCTTCAGCGCGAAGCAGCTCCTCTACGGCATCGGTCTCGTGCTCGGCGCCGACGCGCGCGCCTGACGCGCTTGCGGGCGCGCGGCCCGCACGTTAGACGGGTCACGCCCGTGGCGCTCTTCGTCACCTTCGAGGGGATCGAGGGCTCCGGCAAATCGACCCACCTCCGCCTGCTGGCGGACCATCTGCGAGCTGCCGGACATCCCGTGGTCGAGACCCGCGAACCCGGCGGCACGGCCGCCGGCGCCGCCATCCGCCGCCTGCTGCTCGGCACGGACGCGCCGCCGCTCTCGCCGCTGAGCGAGCTCCTCCTGTATTGCGCCGACCGGACGGAGCACGTGAGCATCGTCATCCGGCCGGCCCTCGCGGCGGGCCAGGTCGTGCTCTCGGACCGCTTCTCGGAATCGACGATCGCCTACCAGAGCTACGGCCGCGGCCTCGACCTCACCGTCGTCCGCACCCTCGACGCACACGCCCGCGCGGGTCTCGTGCCTCACCTGACCTTCCTGCTCGACTGCCCCGCCAGCGAAGGTCTCCGCCGCATCGCAGGTCGCCACGCCAGTTCCGAGCCAGGAGGCGCGGCACCAAAAGGCGCCGCGCCTCTGCCGTTGGACCGGTTCGAGCGTGAGACGCTCGCCTTCCACGAGCGCGTGCGCGACGGCTTTCGTACGCTCGCGGCCGCCGAGCCCACGCGCTTCTGCGTGATCGACGCCTCGGCGCCCGTGGAAACCATCCGCGCCCGCATCGCCGCCGAGGCGGACCGCCGGCTCGCGAAGGCCGCATGAGATTCGCGGACGTCCTCGGGCACGACGCCGCCATCGAACGCCTGCGTCGCGCCGCCGCCACCCAGCGGCTCGCGGGCGCGTATCTCCTGACCGGCCCGGCCGGCGTCGGGAAGCGCCTGCTGGCGGACGCCTTCGCGGCTCGCATTCTCTGCGCCGCTCCCCGCGACGACGACGCGTGCGGCACGTGTGCGCAGTGCACGCGCGTGGCCGCCGGCACGCATCCCGAGCTCCGCCTCCTCGAGCGCGACGAGGAGCGCCGCGACATCCGCATCGAGCAGATCCGCGAGCTGTCGCGCTGGCTCGCACTGCAGCCGCTCATGGCGGAGCGAAAGGTGGCGATCGTCGACGGGGCCCATTGCCTGAGCGAGCCGGCGCAGAACGCGCTCCTGAAGACGCTCGAGGAGCCGCCGCCGAGCGCCGTGCTGCTGCTGACGACCCCGGCCGCGGCCCTCCTTCTGCCGACGGTCCGCTCGCGCTGCCAGCGAGTGCGCCTCGACCCGCTCCCGCCCGAGAGCGTCGCGCGGGTGCTCGCGGCGCGGGGCGTGGCGCCGGAGCAGGCCACGCTCCTGGCGGCGGAGGCCGAAGGGTCGCCGGGACGGGCGCTCGCCTCGTCGGGCGACGAAGAGGTCCGCGCCCGCGACGCCATGGTGGGCGCGCTCCGCACGCTCCGCACGCTGGACGCCGCGGCGCTCTCGACGCTCGCACAGGACCTGGCCCGTGGACCGGCCGACGGAGCGCTCGCCGCCGCGGCCGCCTGGTACCGCGACGTCCTCGAGACACGGCTCACCGGCGATCCGCCGCGTCGCCATCCGGGTGCGGTCGCCGCGGTTCGCGCGGCCGCCGACCGGAGTCGTGCCGAGTGCACGCTTCGCCAGCTCGAGCTCGTCTGTGATACGATCAACGCTCTGGACCGAAACGCGAACCGCATCCTCGCGATCGAGACGATGCTGCTCGGGCTCCGCGCTCTCGAGCGCGACGACTCGCCTCGTCAGGGACCCGCATGATGGAGCAAGAAGGTCTCGGGGCGGCGTCCGGACCCATCGCCGTCGGCGTCCGCTTCCGGCCAGGCGGCAAGGTCTACGAGTTCGATCCGGGCCCGCTGATCCTGCACCGCGACGACCGGGTGCTGGTCGAAACCGAGCGCGGACCCGAGCTCGGCACGGTCGCAGTCCCGGCGCGACCGCTCCGCAAGGCGCGCACCCTCCAACGGGTGATCAAGAAGGCTGACTCGCGGGACCTCGGCCGCGAGGACCAGAATTTCCAGCGCGAGCGAGCGTCGTACCATTCGGCGCTGGAGCTCGTCCGCGGGAGCGGCCTGCCCATGAAGCTCGTCAAGGCCGAGCGGACATACGACGGCACGAAGACCACCTTCTACTTCTTCGCCGAGGACCGGGTCGATTTCCGGGAGCTCGCGCGGACGCTCTCGCAATCGCTCGGCACCCGCGTCGAGATGAAGCAGATCGGCGCGCGCGACGAGGCCAAGGTTGCGGGCGGGCTCGGCGTCTGCGGGCGCGAGCTCTGCTGCTCCTCGTGGCTGCAGGAGTTCGAGGCCGTCACCGTGAAGATGGTGAAGGAGCAGGGACTCGCGCTCAACCAATCGAAGCTCGCCGGCCAGTGCGGGCGGCTCAAGTGCTGCATGCGATACGAATACCAGACGTACCTCGAGCTGAAGCGCGGCCTGCCGACGGCCGGCACGCGTGTCCAGTGCGTCAAGGGCGACGGGGTGGTCGTCCGCCAGAACATCCTCAAGCGCACCGTCGTCGTGCGGCGCGCCGAGGACGGCATCGAGGTCGAGGCGAGCCTCGACGACCTCGTCACGCAGCGCGCCGACGCCTGACGCGGACGGCGCCATGCCACGCGACCCCGTCTATCTCACCACGCCGCTGTTCTACGTCAACGCCGAGCCGCACCTCGGTCACACCTACGTCACGCTCGTCGCCGACGTGCTCGCGCGCTTCTGGCGCGCCCGCGGGCGGACCACCTTCGTCCTCACCGGGACCGACGAGCACGGCGACAAGATCGCGCAGGCGGCGGCCGCCGCCGGCGTCTCGCCGCGCGAGCATGCCGATCGCGTGAGCGCCCTCTTCCGCGCGACGTGGGACGCCGCGGGGCTGCGCTACGACCACTTCATCCGCACGACCGATGCCTACCACGTGGCGTTCGTCCAGCGGGTGCTGGCGGACATTCACAGCCGGGGAGAGATCTACTTCGGTAGCTACCGCGGCCTGTACTGCGTCGGCTGCGAGCGCTTCTACCAGGAGCGAGAGCTCGTCGACGGGCTCTGCCCGGATCACCGCGTCGCGCCCACCGAGATCGCCGAGGAGAACTACTTCTTCCGCATGGGTGCCTACCAGGAGCGCCTGCAGGCCACGCTCGAGGCGAACCCCGGCCTGATCGTGCCGGAGGGCTACCGCCGCGAGGTCCTGGCGCTCCTCCGTGAGCCGATCGGCGACCTCTGCATCTCGCGGCCAAAGACGCGCCTCGCGTGGGGCATCGAGCTGCCGTTCGATTCGCGCTACGTCACGTACGTCTGGTTCGACGCGCTCCTGAACTACGTGAGCGCCCTCGCCCACCTCGGTCGCATGGAGCTCTGGCCCGCGGCCGAGCATCTCATCGGCAAGGACATCCTGAAGGCGCACGCGATCTTCTGGCCGACGATGCTCATGGCCGCAGGGCTGCCGCTCTACCGCCGGCTCTGCGTGCACGGCCACTGGCAGATGCAGCAGGGGAAGATGTCGAAGAGCCTCGGCAACGTGGTCCGGCCGCTCGACGTGAAAGCGCGTTACGGCATGGACGCGTTCCGCTACTACGTGCTGCGCGATATGGCGTTCGGGCAGGACGCGGAGTTCAACGAGGACTCGCTCGTCGCCCGCCTGAACGGCGACCTCGCCAACGGGCTCGGCAACCTCGCGAGCCGCGTGCTGGCCATGCAGCAGCGGTACTTCGACGGCGTCATCCAGCCGCTGGCAGCCGAGCCGATCGACCTGGCGCTCCGCAGCGCATTCGCTACCGCGGCCCGCGAGCTCGATGCGCACGTCGAGGACCTCGCGTTCCACCGCGGCCTCGAGGCGGTGTGGCGAGCGCTCGACCACGCCAACAAGTACGTCGTCGAGACGGCGCCCTTCACGCTCGCCAAGGATCCGGCGCGCCGGCCGCGCGTCGGCGCGATCCTCCACGAGCTCTGCGAGGCGCTGCGGACGGCCGCGCAGCTGCTCGCGCCGTTCCTGCCCGAGAGCGCGGAGCGTCTGGTCGCGCTGCTCGGTCTCCCCGCCGCGCGCCTGGAGGACCTCGAGCTGCCGTGGGGCGCGGCCTTCGCGCCCGGACACCGGACGCTGCCGCTGCCGCCCGAGCCGCTCTTTCCGCGCATCGAGGTCCCGGCGGCGTGAGCGAGCCGCTCTCGCTCGTCGACTCGCACTGCCACCTCGCCGAGCCCGACTTCGACGCCGATCGCGACGCGGTGCTGCAGCGCGCCGTCGCCGCGGGGGTGACGGGTCTCGTGTGCGTCGGCGCGACGGGCGCCGTCGAGTCGAACTTCCCCGCCGTGGCGCTCGCCGGACGGCCGGCGCCCGTCTCGATCGTGGCGACCGTCGGTATCCACCCGCATGATGCGTCGACCGCCGACGACGCCGCCTTCGAGACGCTCGCCCGCCTCGCCACCACCCCCGGCGTCGTCGCCGTCGGCGAGACGGGGCTCGACTTCCACTACGACCGCTCGCCGCGGCCGGCCCAGCGGACCGCCTTCGCGCGCACCGTGGCGCTCGCACGCGCGATCCGGCGGCCACTCGTGGTCCACGTGCGCGAGGCGCATGCCGAGGCCGCGGCGATCCTCCGCGCCGAGGGCGCCGCCGCCGTGGGCGGGGTGATCCACTGCTTCACCGGCGAGCGCGACGACGTCGGTCCCTACCTCGATCTCGGCTTCTCGATCTCGGTGGCCGGCATCGTGACGTTCAAGAACGCCGACGCGCTGCGCGACGCGGTGCGCGCCGTGCCACTCGATCGCCTGCTCGTCGAGACCGATGCGCCGTACCTCGCGCCGGTCCCGCACCGGGGGCGCCGGAACGAGCCAGCGCACGTCCGCCTCGTCGCGGAGATGGTGGCGACGGTGCGCGGCGAGCCGTTCGCGGTGGTTGCCGGGGCGACCGCGGCGAACGCACGACGGCTGTTCTCGCTGCCCGCGGGCTGAGTCGGTCAGAGCGCCTGGGCCGTCGCCGCGAGGTCCGGGAAGAGTGCCAGCAGTGCCGGCGGCACGGTCACCCGCTCGTCCTGCGTCGAGTCCGGCATGTCCTCGAACTGGAGCACGCCGCCGCGGGCCGCAACCACGTCCGTCGCGCGGCTCAGTACGTCGGTCGCGGGGGCCCGCCGCCGCCGGCGGGCAACGTGAACTCGTACTCGATCGCGACCCTCAGGATCACCGGATCGCTCGCGCGCGTGAGACCGAAGCCGGGCCCGGCGGCGAACTTGAGGCCGCGGGCAAGCCGGCCGTAGACGGTCGGGAAGACGTAGTGCTCCTGCTCGCGGCCGGGGTCGAAGCGGCGGATCTGCCCGGCAGCCCCGTAGAATTCGAGGCCGGGCATGACTTCCGGGGAGAGCCGGTAGTACACGCGGGCACCGTAGTTGAACTCGAGCGTCCGGCGCTCGGACGTCACGGTGGGCAGCTCGAACATCGGATTCAGGTCCACCGAGAAGCGCCCGACGTCGCGCGACACGATCGGGCGAAACTCGAGCTCCAGCTCGGACTTCCCGCGGTCGGGGACCTCGGCCTCGAGGTACCAGCCGACGTCCAGCGGAAACCGTCCCTTGTCGAAGAAAGCCCCACGCGCGCGGAAGCGAGACTGCGCGTATTCGAGGTCCTCGCCATTCGGCCGGTCGAGGTCGAGATACGCGGCGATGTCGATCTTGTCGGTGAGCCCGTAATCGTATTCGAGCGACGTTCGGAGAAGCCGATGCCGGCGCGGCGTTTCGCCCGCGGCCTCCTCCTCGTCCGGACGGCGACCGTTCGCAACGAAGCTCGTGATGTTCTCGACCTCGTGCAGCCCCTTGCCCTCCGTCGTGGCGGGGTAGACCTCGAGCTCGAAGAAGTTGAACGCGAGCGCTGGCGCCGCGACGACGCCGCACACGACTGCTCCGACGAGTACCGCCCCGGCGCGCCGCATGCCGGATCAGGCCGCGGTGCGAGCCGACGCCCGCTCCACCGGTGCGCCGGCCGCGTCGGCGCGGTGGAGCGCCCAGAGCATCAGCGGCACGTAGGCCGCGAACGCGAGCACTTCGGCCAGCGACGGACGGGACCGGTAGCCGACCAGAGCCCCGAGGAACGCGCCGACGGGGCTGTCGTCGCGCACGAGCCACGCGGTGTTCCATACTTGCGCCGCGACCGGCGAGAGGTACCCGAGACCGATGAGCTTGTTCACCGCCGACATGAGCAGGCCGGCCGCGACGAGGAGGAGCAGCACCCCGGTCACCCGGAAGAACCGTCGCAAGCTGAGGAACTGGAAGCCCCGGAAGAAGAGCCACGCGGTGACGACCGCGAGCGCCGCGCCCGCGAGACCCGCCCCGATGAACGGTAGCACCGTCAGGTCCGTACGCTGAACGAGGACGCCCCACAGGAAGAGCACGGTCTCCAGTCCCTCCCGGAAGACCGCCACGAAGGCGATCGTCGCGAGACCGATCAGGCGTCCTCGCGCGAGCGCCGCGTCCGCCTTGCGCCGCAGGTCCCCGCCGAGCCCGCCGGCGTTGCGATGCATCCAGAGGATCATCCACGTGAGCACGGCGACGGCGAGAAAGAGGATGCCGGCCTGGAGGAGCTCCTGGAGATCGGCATCGAGGTGGGAGGCGGCGTCGTTGGACGCGACCCCGCACGCCAGCGCCGCGACGACCGCCAGCAGGGTTCCGGCCCAGACGTAGGCGACACCGCTCCGCTGCCCGCTCCGCCCCAGGTAGGTGAGGAGCACACCGACGATGAGCGCCGCTTCGAGCGACTCGCGCCACACGATCAGCAGCGTCTCGAACACGCCGTCACCGTACCAGCAGCGCGCCGCGGCGTTGCTGGTGGAAATCGTCGAAGAACTCGTACCGGCCGGGTCCGAGTCCGGAGACGTAGACGGCCGCCGTCTGCCCCGGCTGGATCACGCGCTCGCGGTTCAGCTCGAAGCTCTCGAACTCGATCGCTGCCGCGGTCCGATTGGTCACCTCGAGACGCACGCGGGCACCGGACGGCGCCTCGATCTCCGAAGGCGCGAACCCTGCCTCCTCGACGGCAAGCACGATTGCCCGATCCTCGCTCGCGGCGGCGCCGCCGGCCGCGAAGAAGAGTGCAAGGGCGATCGCGGCTGGGGTGCGGAGCGACATGGCGAATTGAAAACGCTTTTCAATTTCACACAGGGCACGCGCGGATGTCAAGCAGCGTCGAGGCAGGCTACAGGCGATGCACCCCGTGCTCGCTGCGTGGGCGCCGCCGGCGCCCTTCCCGGCACTCCGCGCAGATCCCGTACAGCTCTATGCGGTGGCGCCCCACGACAAAGCCGAGAAAACGTCCGATGCGTTCCTGCAGCCGCTCGAGCTCCTGGCTCGCGAACTCGACGATCTTCCCGCAGCGCTCGCAGATGATGTGGTCGTGCTGCTGCTGATCGTCCTCCACCGGCTCGTAGCGCGCCTGCCCATCGTCGAAGTGGCGCTCGGCGGCGAGCCCGCACTCCTTTAGCAGCTTGAGGGTGCGGTACACGGTCGCGTATCCGACGCGCGGATTCACGCGCCGCACGGCTGCGTAGAGCTCTTCCACCGAGAGATGCCCCTCGGCGCCGAAGAAGACGCGCGCGATGTCGTCGCGCTGCGCCGTCGATTTGAGGCCGCGCTCGCGCAGCGCCTGCTCGAATCGTCGCATGCGGGCGCGCACGGACATGGGCGCGAGCGGACTAGCCGGCGCCACCGGTCCGGCGCTCGAGCAGCCGGCGCAGCGCCGGGGTCACGTAGTACGTCTCGAAGTCGCGCCCGGCGAGATGCTCGACGAGGACGTGGACGCGCTCCGCCGCCGGCAGCTGGCGGTCGAGGAACACGACGTCCTCGCCGTGCAGGCGACAGCCGCCGCTCCGGACGTGATAACCGACCTCGCGCAGGAGGACCTCCTCTCGCACCTGGACGCCGAGCCGGCGGGCGAGCTCCTTCAGCTCCTCGCAGAGCGCCTCGTCGCGACGGACCATGACGCCTCTCTAACCGACCCCCGGGGCTTTGCAAAGCGCCGCCGCGTGCTTGCACAGCCGTGAACGCCGGTGGTACATGCGCCACCAGCGGGCCGATGATCAAAAGCATCCTGGTCGCGCTCGACGGATCGGAGCACGCCAATGCCGCGGTGGAATACGCGCTGTGGCTGGCAGAGCGACTGCGCGCGACCGTCACGGGGCTGCACGTGCTCGACATCGTGTCGATCGAAGGCTCGTTCTTTCACGATGTCTCGGGCTCGCTCGGTTTTGAGCCGTACCTCGACTTCTCGTCCAAGATGCGCGAGGCGCTTCAGGAGCGCGGCCGCGTTCTCCTCGATGCCTTCGCCGAGCGCTGTCGTGAGCGGAACGTGCGTTGCGATACGGCGCTTCCGATGGGGATCATCGCCAACGAGATCTGCGATGCCGCACGGACGGCCGACCTCGTCGTCATCGGCCACCGCGGCCTCAACGAGCAGTTCTCGACGGGAATGCTCGGCGGCACGACGGAGTCCGTCGCGCGCAAGTCGCCGAAGCCGGTCCTGGTGTCGCCCATGCAGTTTGCCGACATCCGCCGGCCGCTCCTCGCCTACGACGGCTCGCAACGGGCGAGCGCTGCGATGCACGTCGCCGCCGAGGTCACGAGTGCGCTCGGGTTACCGCTCACCGTCATCCACGTCGTGCGCGACGGGACCGCCGCCGACGCCAAGGTGCTCGACGAGGCACGCCGCTACCTGCAGTCGTACGGGCTCGAGTTCCGCTGCGAGACGGTGATCGGGCTCGCTCACCAGCGCATCGCCGAGACGTTACGCGAAGGCGGCTACGACCTGCTCTTCATCGGCGCCTACGGCCACTCGCGCATCATCGAGATGGTACTCGGCAGCACGACCGAGTACGTCCTGCGCAACAGCCAGGTACCGGTCTTCTTGGTACGGTAGTCGCCGACCCGAGACGCAGTCTCGGGTCGGCGGTCCTAGCTGTGCGTCCGGTCCTGGCCGGGGGGAAGCTCGGCCGGGGGCTCGCCGTCGCCGCGCATGCGGAGCCGAGTGATGCGGGCCTCGAGGGCTCTCAGGCTGCGCTCGATGCGGCGCATCTCCTGCTGGACGGCGGGGAGATTCGTCACGCGTTCCACCGATCGCCGGAATCCCTCGTCTACGAGCCGCTGGAGCTGTCCCAGCCGATCCGAGATCTGCGTCAGCTCCTGGACCCGCCGTCCCGCGCGCTCCGGCGCGGAGCGCAGCACCTCGACACCGCGGTCCACCGTGGCAGCGATGTTCTGGAGGGCGGCCTCACCGTGGCGGATGATGTCGCGCAGCATGGGCAGCGACAGGAGACCGCTCTTCCGCCGTTCTTCCTCTAAAATGATCTGCGCAAACGTCACCGCGGTGAGGTCATCGCCGCTGTCGTTCTCGAGGATCTTCACCTCTTCGCCGGCCTTTACCCAGCGACCGATCTCCTCGAGCGTGACGTACCGGCTCTCGCTCGTGTCGTAGAGCTTCCGATTTCCGTACCGCTTGACCAACCGCATACCGATACTGAACGGGCTATCACAGCGCCGAGAGGCCGAGCAAGCGTTTGACGCTCCACCACGCGCACGCTATGCGCTTCGCTCAAAGCGGAGATGGAGCATTTCGTCGCGGCCGCCGTGCAAATGGCGTCCGGGCCCGACCGCGCGGCGAACGTCACGCGCGCCGCGGCCCTCGTTCGCGAGGCGGCCGCGCGCGGCGCGTCCCTCGTCGTGCTGCCCGAGGTGTTCGCCTGGCGCGGCTCGCGCGTCGAGGACGAGACTCATGCCGAACCGCTGCCCGGGCCGACGAGCGAGGCGATGGGTGCGCTCGCGCGCGAGACGGGCGTGTACCTCTGCGCGGGCTCGTTTCTGGAAACGGTTGCCGGTGAGCGTCGGGCATACAACACGAGCTGCGTGTTCGACCCGACCGGACGGTTGCTCGCACACTATCGCAAGGTTCACCTCTTCGACGTCGATCTCGCCGGCGGGATTTCCGTGCGGGAGTCGGACAGTCGCGCACCGGGAACGGAGGTCGTCACCGTCGCGACCGAGCTCGGCACGCTCGGGCTGTCGATCTGCTATGACCTGCGATTCCCGGAGCTCTACCGGACGCTCGCGACGCGCGGCGCCGAGATCCTGCTCGTGCCTTCCGCCTTTACGTTCCTGACGGGAACCGCGCACTACGAGATCCTGTGCCGGGCACGCGCCATCGAGAACCAGTGCTACGTGATCGCGCCCGACCAGGCCGGCACGAGCCCGCACGGGTTTGCCGACTACGGGGAGTCCATGATCATCGACCCGTGGGGACGGGTCCTCGCGCGCGCCGGCGAGGGCGAAGCGGTGATCACCGCCGCGGTGGATCGAGGCTACCTCGCCCGCGTGCGCCGCGACCTGCCGAGCCTCGCGAACCGGCGACTACCCTGCTGAGCGACGGCGTTACCGGGCGGCCGGCCGCGTCCGCGCCGCCAGGAAGCCGTGCGCCATGTCGGCCACGATCTGCTGCACCATCGCCCGGGGATCCGGCGCCTCCCGGATCGGCCGTCCGATGACCAGGTAGTCTGCACCCGCGCGCATCGCCTCGCTTGCGGTCAGCACGCGCTTCTGGTCGTCGTGCGCGCCGCGCGCCGGCCGGACGCCGGGCGTCACGATCAGAAACCCGCGCCCGCATTCCCGGCGGATGCGGCCGATCTCGAGCGGGGAGGCAACGACGCCCGCCATCCCGGCGCGGTGCGCCAGCCGGGCGAGCCGCGCCACCTGCGATTCGACGCCGTCCGCCACGCCCACCCGCCGGAGATCGCCGGTGCCGAGGCTCGTCAGCACGGTCACGGCGAGGATCTTCGGGCGCCGGAGCCCCTCGCGCCGGCAGGCGCGCAGCACCTCGGCGTTCGTGCGCGCCATCATCTCGAAGCTGCCGGACGCGTGCACGTCGAAGAACCGGACGCCGAGCCGCGCGGCCTCGACCCCCGCCCGGGCAACGGTGTGCGGGATGTCGTGGAACTTGAGGTCGAGGAAGACCTCCGCACCGTGCCGGTGGACCATGCGCACGACCTCGGGCCCCGCGTGCAGGAAGAGCTGCTTCCCGATCTTGAACGCGCCGACGGCGTCGTGCAGGAGCTCGACGAGTTCCTCAGCCTCGGCGATCGTCTCGACGTCGAGCGCGAGGATCAGGCGGTGACGGATGGAGTGGGCGCGGGGCGGAAGCAGCGGCCAGCGCGCGCTCACCGCGCTCCCAGGAGCGCCGCGGCCCGTGCCGCCGCGTCGCCCACCGGAACCTCCGTCGCCTCGCGCGCCGTCCGCGTCTTCAGCTCGACGCACCCCCGCGCCAGCGCCCGCGGCCCGACGGTGACCCGCACCGGAAGCCCGATGAGGTCGGCATCCTTGAACTTCACGCCGGGACGCTCGTCGCGGTCGTCGAGCAACGCGTCGACGCCCGCGGCGTCGAGGCTCGCCGCGAGCTGCTCCGCCGTCTCGCGGAGCCGGGCGTCCTCGACGCTCACCGGTACGACGTGCACGCCGTAGGGCGCGAGCGGCGCCGGCCACACGATGCCCGCGTCGTCGTGGTGCTGCTCGATCGCGGCCGCGACCGTGCGCGTGATGCCGATGCCGTAGCAGCCCATCTCGATCGGCCGCTCGCGGCCGTCGGCGCCGAGGAAGGTGGCGCCCATCGCCTCGCTGTACTTCGTCCCGAGGTAGAAGACCTGTCCGACCTCGATGCCCCGGTGCTCGGCGAAGGCGCCACCGTCGCACCGCGGACACGCATCGCCGCTGCGCGCCTGACGGAGGTCCGCGAACACGAGCTCGGGCAGGTCCCGCGCCTGGTCGACGTTGACGACGTGCTCGTCGGCCCGGTTGGCGCCCGCCACGGCGCCGCGCACGCCGCGCAGCGCGGCGTCGGCGAGCATCCGGATCTTCAGCCCGACGGGGCCCGCGAACCCGACGGGGGCGCCGGTCGCGCGCTCGACCGCCTGCTCGTCGGCGAGCGCCACGGGCTCGCCGCCGAGGGCGGCCTGCACCTTGGTGGCCGACGCCTCGTGATCGCCGCGCACGAGGATCGCCACCGCCTCCCCGCCGGCCGTCGCGTAGAGCAGCGTCTTGATGAAACGCTCGCGTGGCAGACCGAGGAACGTACTCACCTCCTCCACGCTGCGCTTGCCCGGCGTCGCGACGCGCTCGAGCCCGCCGCCGCCGGCGCCTGCCGCAGGCGCGGCACGCACCTCCGCCTTCTCGACGTTCGCCGCGTACCCGCAGCGCTCGCACGAGACGATCGCATCCTCGCCGGACGCCGCGAGCACCTGGAACTCGTGCGACAGCGAGCCGCCGATCGCGCCCGTACCCGCCTCGACGGCGCGGAACGTGAGCCCGCAGCGCTCGAAGATGCGGGTGTAGGTGTCGAACATCACCCGGTACTCGCGCCGCGCGTCGTCCGCGTCGACGTGAAAAGAATACGCGTCCTTCATGATGAATTCGCGGCCGCGCATGAGGCCGAAGCGCGGGCGGATCTCGTCGCGGAACTTGACCTGGATCTGATAGAGGTTCTTCGGCAGCTCGCGGTAGGAGCGGATCTCACGGCGCACGAGGTCGGTCACGACTTCCTCGTGCGTCGGGCCGAAGCAGAACTCGCGGTCGTAGCGGTCGCGCATGCGGAGGAGCTCCGGCCCGTAACGCTCCCAGCGCCCGCTCTCGCGCCAGAGCTCGCCCGGAATGACCGCCGGCATCAGGATCTCTTGGGCGCCGGCGCGGTCCATCTCCTCGCGGACGATCGTCTCCACCCGCCGGACGGCTCGCAGCCCGAGCGGGAGCAGGTCATAAATGCCGCGCGCCACCTGGCGGATCATGCCGGCGCGGATCATGAGGCGGTGGCTCGCGACCTCGGCGTCGGCCGGGTCCTCGCGCAGCGTCGGCACCAGCAGCCGCGAGAGCCGCGTCACGCCTTGTGCTCCTCCAGGCACTGCAGCGCCAGCCCGCCGTGACTCCACGCCGCCCCCGCCGCCATCGCCATGGCGACGAAGATCACCTCGCCGATCTCCTGCTCCGTGGCGCCTGCCTTGGCCGCGCGCCCGACGTGGGCCTCGATGCACCACGGGCACTGCGTGATGTGCGCGATGCCGAGCGCAACGAGCTCCTTCGTCTTCTGCGGCAGCGCGCCCGCGGCGAATGCCTTGCTGTCGAAGTCGAGGAAACTCCGGTACGCCTCCGGCACGAGCTCGCGCATCCGCTTGAACTGCTTCTTCGTGTCGACGCCGTGAAAAACCATGGCGTCCTCCTTTCGGAACGGTTTGGCCCCGTTTACACCAGCCGCGTTCCGGTTGCAGCCCGGCGCGCCGCTTCCCTATAGTCTCGCGATGCCTGCGCGCGTGCTCGCGCCGTGACGGTGATCGCCGTGCACGGGGGCGCGGGAGCCGAATCGCCGGCCGACCGTCCCGCGCGCCGGGACGGCGTGGCGCGCGCCGTCGAGGCGGGGTGGGCCGTGCTCGACGCGGGAGGACACGCGCTCGACGCCGTGATCGCCGCGGTCGCCGTGCTCGAGGACGACCCGCTGTTCAACGCGGGCCTCGGCTCCGTGCTGACCGTCGAGGGGGTCGTCGAGATGGACGCGTCCCTCATGGCCGGCGACACGCTCCAGGCGGGCGCGGTGGGCGCCGTGACCGGTGTCCGCAATCCCGTCCGGCTGGCCCGAGCGGTGCTCGACGAGGGCCGCGAGGTGTTCCTCGTCGGGGAGCCCGCGGAGCGGCTTGCTGGGCGACACGGGCTCGCGACGTGTGCGCCGGACGCCCTCATCACCGAGGAGGCGCGCCGCCGATGGCGGGAGCGCCTCGCGCCCGGTGGCGAGACGGTCGGCGCCGTCGCCCGCGACACCGCGGGGCGCCTGGCCGCAGCCACGTCCACCGGCGGTGTCACCGGCAAGCGCCGCGGCCGTCTCGGCGATTCGGCGGTCATCGGTGCCGGCACCTACGCCGACGATACGCTCGGTGCCGGCTCGGCCACGGGTCCGGGCGAGGCGATCATTCGCCTCTGCCTCGTGCGTACGGCACTCGAGCTCATCGCCCGCGGCGCCGACGCGCCCGGCGCCGCCGCGGAATCGCTCGCGCTCCTCCAACGGCGCCTCGGGGCCACCGCCGGCATCATCCTCCTCGACCCGCGCGGACAGGTGGGCATGGCTCGCACCACGGAGTCGATGCCGGCAGCCTATCGCAGCGCCACGGGCGCCACCGTCGTGCTCGACTGAGCCTTACGCGGACGCCGCGTCCGCCAGCCGGAGCACCCGCCAGAGCCGCGCCGAGACCGGCGTCACGATCCCGAGCTCCGCGCAAAGGTCCCGGACCTTCCGGAGCGCCTCCATGGTGTTCTGGCGATGGCGCGGGTTCCGGGTGTAGGCCTCGGCGATCACGGCGCGCGGGATGCCATACGCGCGGACGATCTGCCGCGACGGGCGCATCATGAGCTGCGCCATGCGCGCCAGGATGAGCGGCGCGCCGATCGCGAGCTGGAGCCGACGGTGCCGTGCGAGCCCCGTCACCCGGTGGCGGAGGTACTCCCGCGCGAAGCAGAGGTGGCGCGCCTCCTCGGTGACGTGGATCTGGATGATGCGCCGCAGGAGCGGATGGATCGGCCGTCCGCTCCGCACCGCCTTCCGCTGCACGTAGTCGATCGGGTCTTCGCCGCCGAGCACGAAGACGAAGAAGAGCTCCGGGAACCGACGGCCGAGCGACACCACCACGCGCGACATCCGCTCCTCGTGCGCGGGAAGACCGCGGATGTCGAAGCCCGTCCGGTTGACGAACTCCTGGAACATCAGCGAGTGCTGCGCCTCCTCGATGACCTCGTGGTAGACGTAGCGGAACTCCGGCGATCCGTTCGGCAGCCGGCTCGCGAACTCCAGCAGCCCGCGCTTCAGAACCCCCTCGAACTGCACGCCGAGTTTCATGAACGTCGCGATCATGTGGAGGCCGATGCGGGCGCGCACGCCCTCGGGCTGCGCGCGGTACCACGCCGTCGCGCCCAGCACGTCGTCGTCGCCCCATGTCCAGCGCGGGTCGTCGGGGTCGATCCGGGACTCCGCGGCGTCCCAGTCGATGTCG
>VBKG01000622.1 GCA_005879585.1 Deltaproteobacteria bacterium
TACACGCGTCGCCCGGAATGCAGGAGCTGGCGCAGCGACCGCAGTTTCGCGGATTGCTCTCGACGTCGATGCACGTGCCGCTGCAGACCGCGTGGCCGGCCGGGCACACGCAGCTGCCCGAGACGCAGGTGTCGCCGGGGATGCACCGGTGGCCGCAGCGGCCGCAGTTCGCGGCATCCGTGTCGGGGTCGATGCACGTGCCGCTGCACGCCTCGCGGCCGACGGGACACACGCACCGGCCGGCGGCGCAGATCTCCTTCGCCGGGCAGACGTTCCCGCAGTGCCCGCAATTCGCGGGGTCGATCTCCTCGTCGACGCACCGGCCGTCGCAGAGCGCTTTACCGGCGGGGCAGACGCACGTCCCGTTCGTGCAGACGTCGCCCGGGATGCAGGCATGGCCGCACCGCCCGCAGTTGGCCCGGTCACGCTCGATGTCGAGGCACGCGCCGTTGCAGATCTCCCGTCCGCGCGGGCACTGACAGCGGCCGGCCGTGCAGCTCTCGCCCGCGGGGCAGGCGCGGCCGCACGCGCCGCAGTTGGCGGCGTCGCTCTGCAGGTCGAGGCACGTCTCCCCGCAGAGCTGGAGCGTCCCGGGGCACGGAGAGAAGCCGAAGCTGCGCGGCGGCACCGGGCCGATGGCGAGAAGGGCGGGGTGGCCCGGCACGGCGACGCTCTTCAGCGCGTCGGTGCCGACATTGATCCGTGAGACGATGCCCGCATCCGCGGCCGCCTGCGCCACGAAGGCAAACTTCCCGTCGGGGCTGATGATCATCGCCGTGGCCGGCGACGCGTCCGGCAGCTGGATCAGCTGGGCGCGGCCGATGCGCCCCGACACGTCCACCCGGGCGACGGATGGCTGGCCCGCTGCGGTGACGTACGCGACGGTGCCATCCGGGGTGATTGCGACCTTGTCGGGGACGAAATCGGCGGGAAAAAGTGTCGTGTTCGGCACGATCTCGGCCACCGTGCCCGATGCGGACAGGCGGATCAGCTCCTGATTCGTCGTCACCAGGCCGAAGATGCCGCCCGCGTTCCGCCCTGTCGCGAGATCGCGGACGAAGATGCCGCCGTCGAGGCTCTGCGCCGCGACGCGATTGTGGTTCGCGCGGTCGACCACGTTGATGATGCCTCCCGCGCGGTCTTCCGTCGCCACGAGGACGAACCGGCTGTCCGCGGTGATGCCGAAGCCGTCGATCGGTCCGCCCACGAGGGCCACGTCGTCCCGGAGCCCCGTATGGCTCTGCCCGTCGCCGAAGAAGAAGTTAAATTCCGAGAGGAAGGCCCGGCCGCTGTTCCGGTCCGTTCCGGGCACGTAGATCCGCGAGCCGTTGGGCGTCGCGGCCATCCGCTTCGGCTCACGCCGCCCCCGGATGAAGTGGATCCACACCATGCGCTTCAGGTTGAACTGCGAGATGCCGGGCCCGAACGGGCCATTCCGGACGAGCACGTGCGCCAGCAGCCGCCCCTGGCTGCGCGGGTGGGGCTCGACGACGACGCCGATGGGCGTCCCGAAGGGCTTCCAGAAGCGCTGCCGCTGGTTGCGGGTCGCGTCGCACCGGCCGGTTGGCGTCCATCGTGCCCGCGTCGATGGCGGTGACGGTGTTGCTGCCGGAGCTCCCGACGTAGACCGTCTGGGCTCCGGCTCCGGGGGCGCCGAGCGCGATGCCGAGGAGTGCCAGGGACCACAGGTGCACCGCACGCGGCCGCCGGTGCCGGCGTCTCGTCGGATCCATGTCTGCCTCCCCCTTCGAAGTCCTGTCGTGTTCTGGCGGCGACTCGGCCGACCGGGGCGGACACCCGCGCGACGGCCGACGCGGTCCCCCGGCTGCGCGGGGAGGGGTAGCAAGTGGGAGACCGGCGGAAGCCGGGTCCCCCCGTCCGGGTGTCCGGGATGGAGCGTCCACTGGCCGCCCGCCGCGGACGTCGGCCGCAAGGGTGCGCGGCTGATGTAGGGTCCCGCAAACGCACAGCATTTGCCACGTTCACGCACGTCGGGGCCGCTCCCCTTGCAGA
>VBKG01000155.1 GCA_005879585.1 Deltaproteobacteria bacterium
CGAGCTCGAGCGCCCACGCCCGCTGCCAGACGCGCGCCGCCAGCAACGCTACCGCCGGGAGCGCGGGCATACTGTAGTGCTCGAGCCGGGAAGGCGCACACGAGAAGAACGCGAGCAGGCCTCCCGCCCAGGTCCAGAGAAAGGCGGTCGCGCGCGCCGTCGCGGCGGCGTCGCGCCGAGCGCCCCGCGCCGCTTCGCCGAGCGTCAGGGGAATGAGCAGCATCCACGGCGTCGCCCGGGCGGCCCAGGCAGCCAGGAAGAAGGCCAGGGAATCGCCGGAGGAATCGCGGGGGAGCTTGCGATCCAGGAAGAAGAGCAGGTGCTGATTCACCACGTAGTCCCAGAGGAAGCCGGCATGCCGGTACCCGGCCAGCAGGTGCCAGGGAAGGACGATCGCCACCACTATGCCGAGGCCGAGCGCCGGACGAAGCCGCCGAAAACCCCGCCACCCCTCGTCGCGCAGCGTGACGAGAACGAGCGGAATGGCGACGACCACGGCCGGGACGAGGCCCTTCGTGAGCATGCCGGCGCCGAGCGCGGCGTACATGCCGGCGAGCCACGACGTCCGCCGCCGTCCGGCGACGACGGCGCGACGCCAGCACCAGAGGGTCACGACCACGGCGGCCGTCATCAGCATGTCGGGCCTGAGCGTGCGTGCCTCGAGCACGAAGCCGACGCTCGTCATGAGCGCCACACCGGCGACGATGCCGGCTTCCTCCCCGTAGAGCAGCGCACCGAGGCGACACGTCGCGAAGAGCGCGACGGCGCCGGCCGCCACCGACACGAGACGCGCCCACTCGCTCGGCCCCAGGACGTGAAAGACGAGCGCCGCGAGCCAGTAGACGAGCGGCGGCTTGTTCAGGAACAGGGCGAAGTCGAGATGGGGAGTCACGTAGTCGCCGAGGACCACCATCTCGCGCGCGACCTCGGCGTACCGTCCCTCGTTGTCGAAGAACGGCGGCAGCTCCAGGCGGAACGCGATGAGCGCGCCCGCCGCCAGCGCGAGCGCGATCGCCCAGCCAGCCACGCCGGAGGTGCGGGGGCGGATGGCGGCTACGACGGGAGGCCGATCCGCTACCGCCTGCGCACGCGCCTCCACGGCGGCTCCTTGTGTGATCGGCCGGCAAAAGTCAACGCTTCCCGCGCTTGCGCGACCCTGCGGCGACCGTTAAACATGCCGGTAATTTAGCTAACGCCCGTGATGGAAGCCCTCGCCAGGACGGCGTTGCGGACTCGCGTCCCGCTGATGGACTTACGGCGGGAGTACCGCGCGCACCGTACCGAGCTGCTCGCGGCGTGCGAGCGCGTATTTGGCCGGATGCAGCTCTTCGGCGGCGAGGAGGTGCGCGCGTTCGAAGCCGAAGCCGCGGCCTATCTGGGCGTACGGCACGTCCGCGGGGTGGCGTCGGGCACCGACGCGCTGACGCTCGCCGTCGCCGCCGCGGGGCTCGGCGCCGGGGCCGAGGTCCTCGTGCAGGCCAACGCGTTCGTCGCCGCCGTCGAGGCGATCCGGCAGGCCGGCGCGCAACCCGTCCCGGTGGACATCCGGCTCGACGACCTCGGTCCCGACCCGGACGACCTGTCGCGACGACTCACGCCGCACACCCGCGGCCTGCTCGTCGTCCACCTCTACGGGCTCCCCGTCGACCTCCGACCGCTCCTCGCCTTCGCGCGCGACCACCAGCTCGTCCTGATCGAGGACTGCTCCCACGCGCACGGCGCGACGCTCGACGGGCGGCACGTGGGCTCCTTCGGCGCCGCCGGCGCCTTCAGCCTGGGGGTCGTGAAGAACCTCGCCGCGTACGGCGACGCGGGGATGGTCGCCACCGACGACGGCGCGCTCGCCGAGCATATCCGGCTCCTCGGCGCTCACGGGCAGGTGAAGAAGAACGAGCACGCCTTCTTCGGCACGAACAGCCGCCTCGACGAGCTGCAAGCGGCCTTGCTGCGCGTGAAGCTGCGCGCGCTCGACGCGCGAAATCGTCGGCGGGCGGACATCGCCGCGTACTACACCGGGCGGCTCGGCGAGGTCGTCGTCACGCCGCCGTGCGATCCGTCGCGCCTCGCCGTCTACCATCAGTACGTCGTGCGCACGCCCCAGCGAGAGCGGTTACGGACGTATCTCGCGGAACGCGACATCGAGACAGGCATCCACTATCCCGTGCCCATCCACCGCCAGCCGGCCTGGCTCCGTAGTTACGGCGAGGGCCCGGCGCTGCCCCGGGCGGAGCGGGCGGCCCGCGAGATCCTGTCGCTGCCGGTCCACGCCGATCTTTCGGACGAGGAGGTCGAGCGCGTGGCGGACGGCGTGCGGGACTTCTTTCGGAGATGAGCGGCGGCGGACCGGCCCCGGCGCTCTCGCTGGTCGTCCCGGTCTACGATGAAGAGGAGAACGTCGCGCCGCTGCATGCCGAGCTCGCCCGGATCGCGTGCGACCTCGGCCGGCCGTACGAAATCCTCTTCGTCAACGACGGCAGCGGCGACGGCACGCTCGCACGCCTCGAGCTGCTGGCCGCGGCGGACCCGCATGTCCGCATCGTCGATCTCGACGGTAACTTTGGGGAGGCCGCAGCGCTTTCGGCCGGGTTCGCGCATGCGCGTGGCGCGGTCGTGGTCACGCTCGACGGCGACGGCCAGAACGACCCCGCCGACATCCCGCGCCTGCTCGCGCGCCTCGACGAGGGGGTCGACGTCGTAAGCGGGCGGCGCCTGGAGCGGCGCGAGGCGTTCGTGTCCCGTGTCCTCCCGTCGCGTATCGCCAACTGGCTGATCGCGCGGGCGACCGGCGTGCCGGTGTATGACTGCGGCTGCGGTCTCAAGGCCTATCGCCGCGAGCTCGTCGTCGGCGCGCAGCTGCCGCGCGGCATGAACCGGTTCCTGCCTGCGATCCTCGGCGTCGATCCATCCCGCGTCGCGGAAGTGGCGGTCCGCGATCGGCCGCGCGGCGGCGGACGCTCGCACTACGGCCTCGAGCGCATTTTCATCGTCTGTCGCGATCTCGTGGCGCTCCCGCTGCTCGTCCGACGCGGCGCGCCGACGCGCGCGCTGGCGCGCAGGCTCGCCACGGCGGGCGCCGTGCTCGCGGCGGCGGGCGTCGTGGTGGCGATCGCCGCGGCGCTCCTCCGTCCCCAGGCGCGCGCCTTCGCGCTCGCCGGCGCGCTCGGCGCCTTGTTGACGGCGGCGCTCGGGCGGGCGGTCGGACACAACGTCGGACGCTTCGTGACGGCGCGCGAAGACGGGGTATTTCGGGTAAGAAGGGTGGTGTGATGGGGAGAAGCAAGGTGAACGTCGGTATCGTGGGGGTGGGGTACTGGGGGGAAAATCTCCTGCGCACGTTCGGCAAGCTGCCCGGGGCGCGCGTGATGGACGTGTGCGACCTCGACGCCGGGCAGCTCGCCGCGCTGAGCGGCCGGCATCCGGGGCTGCGTGCGACGCGCGATCTCGACGAGCTCCTGGCGCGCGACGACGTCGACGCCGTGGCGATCGCGACGCCGCCGTCGCGTCACCACGCCATGGCGCTCGCCGCACTCCGCTCCGGCAAGCACGTCTGGGTGGAGAAGCCGCTCGCGCTCTCCGCCGTGCAGGGGCGCGAGCTGGTGGATGCGGCCGCGGCCGCGAAGCGCATCCTCTTCGTCGACGAGACGTTCCTCTACGACCCGCTAGTCGGCGAGGTGAAGCGGCTGATCGACCAGGGCGCGCTCGGCGAGCTCTACCACCTGTCGTTCGAGCGGCTAGGCATGGGGCGCATCCGACGCGACTCGAACGTGTGGTGGAACTCGGCGCCGCACGACCTCTCGATCCTCTTCCACCTCGTGCCGCGCCCCGTCGTCTCTACGCGCCTTCACCAGCACGCCTATCTCCAGCCCGGCATCGCCGACATGGCGGTCTGCGACCTCGAGCTCGAGGGCGGGATCTCGGCGCACATCTACTTGAGCTGGCTTCACCCCGAGAAGACCGCGCGCATGACGGTGGTGGGCAGCGAGCGCATGCTCGCGTACGAGGGGCGCTTCGAGAAGCGCGGGATCACGCTGTACGATTACGCCGTCGACCGCTCGCCGACGAACGGCCGCGGCGCTGCGGCGCCGATACTTCCGGTGAATCACTTCACCGCGCGCCGCCTCGAGGTCCCCGCCGCCGCCGAGCCGCTCGGGATCGCGGCCGCGCACTTCGTCGAGTGTGTCGTGAGCGGTCGCGAGCCGCTCACCAGCGGAGCCCGTTCCCTGCGGGTCGTCGAGGTGCTAGAGGGCGCGGACGATGGCGCGACGCAGGGGGGTCGAGCCGGCTGACCGGCGCGCCGCCGGGAAGGCCGCCGCCATCGCCGCGGGCGGGCTGCTGCTCGCCCTCCTTCTCTATCACGCCGGCATCGGACCCGTCGTCGTCCGGCTCCGCGTCCTCGGCTGGGGCACGCCGCTCATCGTCCTGCCCTACCTCGTGATCGCGGCGTTCGACGCCCTCGGCTGGCGCTGCACGCTGCCGGCGACGGCGCGCGTGCCGCTCGGCGCCGTCTATCTCGCACGCATGGCCGGCGAGGCGGTGAACAGCCTCACGCCCACGGCAGTCACCGGCGAGCCGCTGAAGGCGCATCTGCTGCGGGCCTGGGGCGTCTCGAGCGCCGACGGCGTCGCGTCGATCGTGATCGCCAAGACCGCGCTCACCGTGTCGCAGATCCTGTTCATCCTGCTCGGTCTCGCCGCCCTCTTCGACCGGCTCGACCAGGAGGTGCTCGGCGCGGCCTGGCTCGCGCTCCTCGTGGTGATCGCCGTCGTCTTCAGCTTGACGCTCGTCCGGCTGCAGCGGCGCGGGCCGGCGCTCGCGGCGTGGCGATGGCTCCGCCGCCTCGTGCCCCGCGCCGGCTTCGTCGCGCGGCTCGAGGGCGGCGCGCAGGGCATCGACGCCCGGCTCGCTGACTTCTACCGGATCGAGCGCGGCGCGTTCCTGCGCTCGACGCTGTGGCACCTCTGCGGCTGGCTCGGTGGCGTCTTCGAGGTCGTGCTGCTGATGGCGCTCATCGGTGCACCCATCGAGTGGCGCGACGCGTTCATCATCGAGGCGCTGGCGCAGCCGATCCGCGCGGTCGCGCTCGTCATCCCCGGCGGTCTCGGCGCGCAGGAGGTCGGCGGCGTCGCGCTCTGCCGCTTCCTCGGCATCCCGGAGCCGGTGGCGGTGACGCTGTGGCTCTTGAAGCGCGCCCGCGAGCTCGCCTTCGACGGCGTGGGGCTCGCCTACCTGGCGCGCTGGACTGCGACGCGGCGGGCGCGCGCCGAGGTGGGGTGACGCTCCCCGAGCGGACGCTCGGACGATCGGGCCTCCGCGTCACGCGCCTCGGCCTCGGGCTCGCTGCCGTCGGGCGGCCGGCGTACATCAACCTCGGCCGCGCCCGGGACCTGCCCGCGGCACGGACGCCCGACGCGCTGTTCGGACGCACCGCAGAGCTGCTCGACGCGGCGTACGCGGCCGGCATCCGCTACGTCGACGTCGCCCGCAGCTACGGCCGCGCCGAGGAGTTCCTGACGCGCTGGCTCGCCGACCGTCGTGTGGCACCGCACGCCCTGACGGTCGGCAGCAAGTGGGGCTACCGGTACACGGCGGGCTGGACGGTCGATGCTGCGGTACACGAGCAGAAGGAACTGTCGCTCGCGCGCTTCACGGCGCAGCTCGCCGAGAGCCGCGCGCTCCTGCGCGACCATCTCGACCTCTACCAGATCCACAGCGCGACGCCGGAGTCACTCGGTGATGCGACCCTCCTCGACGCCCTCGTCTCCGGCCGCCGCGCCGGCGCATACCGGGCCGTCGGTCTGACGCTCAGCGGACCGACGTCGGCCCGCGCGCTCGAGCTGGCGCTCGCCGCGCGCGCCGGCGGCGAGCGGGTGTTCGACGTGGTCCAGGCGACGTTCAACTGCCTCGAGCCCTCGCTTGCCGCTCTGCTCGCCCGGGCGCACGACGCCGGCCTCGGCGTGATCGCCAAGGAGGTCTTCGCCAACGGCAGGCTGACCGACGCGAACACGCTCGCGGATGACGCGAGCCTCGTGCAAGGCCTGCACGCGGCCGCCGCCGCGCGCGGGTGCAGTATGGATCAGCTCGCGCTCGCCTTCGTCCTCGACCACCCCTTCGTCGACGTCGCACTGTCGGGAGCGGCGACGCCGGCCCAGCTCGCCTCGCATGCGGGCGCGCTGGCTGTGACGATTGACGACGACGCGCGAGCTTCGCTGGCAGCCATCACGGAGCCCCCTGGACGCTACTGGGAGACCCGAGGCCGCCTGCCGTGGCAGTGACAACACGCGGC
>VBKG01000327.1:0-10760 GCA_005879585.1 Deltaproteobacteria bacterium
CGTATTCGTCTCGCGCTCGTACGTCAGCGACTCCGCGTCCACCGCCACCTCGCCGCGGCGGCCCTTCTGCTTCGGCCGGACGACGCGCGCGGCCCCGCGTCGCGAGATGCCGGCGACGCCGAGCGGCCGCGTGCGACTCCGCAGGTCGAACGTGATCTCGCCGATCGCGGACGGACGCGAGATGCTGTAGGTCACCGGCTGCCGCACGAAGATCGAGACTATGGTGCCGCCGGTCTCGGGGAAGAGGCGGACGGTACTGACGACGGGGTCGTCCACCTCGATGGCGGCCGGGCGCGGCACGTTGAAGTCCGCGAGAAAGACGGTCAGCTCGCCTGTGAACGTCTCCCCCGCGCTCGCCGGCCCGCGTGGTCCGGCGGCGGGCTTGGCGCCCGGCGTACGGTCCTCGATGCGGGTCTCGGGCTCGGCACGCACCGTCACTGTGGTGGGTGCCTGCAGCCCCGCACCGGAAAGCACGCGCACCTCGGCGGAGGGCCGGTCGGCCGCTCGGGCGAACAGCGCGATCCCGAGGGCGAGGCCACCCGCGTACCGCAGCGCCCGCCCGGCCCTCATGCGCGCGGTTCTGTACCACCCGTCCCGGAGGCTTGCCAGGGCTCGAACAGCGGCCCGCCGCCCGAGAAGCACTCGTAGGCCGCCCCGACGAGGAACAGCGACCCGGTCACGAGGACCGCATCGTCGGCGGCGCTGCCGTCGAGCGCCGCGCGCAGCGCCGCACGCGGGTCGTCGATGACGTCTACCGGCAGGCCGTCTGCCACGCGCTCGGCCACTCGAACCGGCTCGAGCCCCCGGCGACCGACGCGCGTGACGATGACCCGGGCGACGTGTGGCCGCAGGAGCGCGAGCATCGCCGGCCATGCCTTGTCCGCCATGACGGCGAACACCAGCGTCACACGACGGTCGCCGACGAGACGCGGCAGCTCGCGGGCCAGCGCCGCTACCCCGGCCGGATTGTGCGCGCCGTCGGCGACGACGAGCGGGGAGCGGCGGAGCACGGCGAGCCGCCCAGGCCAGCGGACCCCGGCGAGACCGTCACGCACCGCGGTCGGCGCGCAGGGGAACCGCGCACCGGCCACCGCGAGCGCGGTGAGGGCGACGGCGGCATTCTCCCGCTGAAAGGCGCCGGGCAGGCCGAGCCGCAGCCCGTCCCATCGCGCGCCGCCGGGAGCGTGAAATACGAGACCGGCGGCAGGGTCGTCCTGCAGCACGCCGGCGCGCACGAGCGGCGCCCCGACCGCGCCGGCATGCGCCGTGATCACGGCGTCAGCTTCGACGGGCAACCCACCGATCACGAGCGGGACGGCCGGCTTCGCGATCCCTGCCTTCTCGGCCGCGATGGAGGCGAGATCGCGGCCGAGATATTCCTCGTGGTCGATCGCGATGGAGGTGATCGCCGTGACGACCGGCCGCACCAGGTTCGTCGCGTCGAGGCGCCCGCCGAGCCCGACCTCGATCACGCCGACGTCGACCCCGAGCCGCGCGAACCACTCGCAGGCGAGCAGCGTGACGAACTCGAAGTGCGTGAGCGCGATGCCGGCCGCTTCGATATCCGAGCGTAGCTCGCCGACGAGTGCGACGACGTCGGCGCGTGGGATGGTCCGGCCACCGGCGCGGATGCGCTCGGTGAAGTCGACGAGGTGCGGCGAGGTATAGAGCCCGGTCCGGTAGCCTGCCGCGGTCAGCACGCTGTCGACCATCGCGGCGGCCGATCCCTTGCCGTTCGTCCCCGCGATGTGGATGGCGGGAAACCGCGCCTCCGGATGGCCGCGGCGCGCGAGCGCCGCCGCCATCCGCTCGAGCTTCAGGTCCCAGCCCGCCGAGACTTCGAGCCCGGTCAGGTAGGCGAGCGTGTCGTCGTACGCGCCCATCGCCGCCGCGGCTCCTGGCGCCGGTGCTCAGCCGCCAACGCACGGCCGCCGCGCGGCGTGCATGGCGGTGCGCATCGCGCCGACG
Source organism: Deltaproteobacteria bacterium (assembly GCA_005879585.1). Classification (GTDB taxonomy): domain Bacteria; phylum Desulfobacterota; class Binatia; order DP-6; family DP-6; genus DP-3. Next base: position 1,969 of record VBKG01000327.1, read on the forward strand.
AACGCAGCGACTCGCGCCGGCGCCCCGCGTGCGTCGCCCTCCTCGACGAGCCGCCCGATCGCGCTGCCGACGATCACGGCGTCGGCGAAGCCGGCGATCCAGGCCGCCTGCTCGGGCGTGCTCACGCCGAAGCCGACACCGAGCGGCAGCCGCGTCACGCGGCGCGCGCGCGCGAGGAGCTCCGGCAGCTCCGCCGGCAGCGCCGCGCGCGCGCCCGTCGTGCCGAGCACCGAGACGAAGTAGAGGAAACCACTCGCCGTCCGGGCGATCGTGCGCACGCGGGCGATGGGCGTGGTGGGCGCCACGAGGGCGATCAGGTCGAGGCCCGTGGCGCGCATGGCCGTGCGCAGGTCACCGGCCTCCTCGGGCGGCAGATCGACGCAGAGGACCCCGTCGGCGCCGGCGGCGGCCGCGTCGGTGGCGATCCGGTCGAGCCCGTACCGGAAGAACGGGTTGTAGTAGCCGAACAGCACGATCGGCTGGGTCAGCTCCTGCCGGAGATCGGCCACGAGCTCGAGCACCCGCGGCAGGCTCGTGGCCCCGGTCAGCGCGCGCGCGGCCGCGCGCTGCAGGACGGGGCCATCCGCCATCGGGTCCGAGAACGGCACACCGAGCTCGATCGCGTGGGCGCCGGCGTCCACGGCGGCCCGCACGAGGTCGCGCGTCGTCGCCAGGTCCGGGTCGCCCGCGGTGAAGAACGGCACGAGCGCGGCCTCGCCGCGGGCCTGGAGCGCGGCGAAGGCAGGGCCGATGCGGCTCACGCCAGACGAACCCCGAGGTGGTCGGCGACGGTGTTCATGTCCTTGTCGCCCCGGCCGGAGAGGTTGACGATGAGGACCGCCCGCCGGTCGAGTCGTGCCGCTATCTTGACGGCGTGCGCCACGGCGTGCGCGCTCTCGAGCGCCGGGATTATCCCCTCGGTCGCGGTGAGGAGCTGGAGGGCCTCCACGGCCTCGTCGTCGGTGACGGTCACGTACGTCGCGCGCCCGGTGTCGCGCAGGTAGGCGTGCTCAGGGCCGACGCCGGGGTAGTCGAGTCCGGCCGAAATCGAATGGGCGTTGCGGATCTGACCCGTCTCGTCCTGCAGGAGATAGGTCTTGTTGCCGTGCAGGACCCCGACCTGGCCGGCGCTCAGCGACGCGGCGTGCGCGCCCGTCTCGAGGCCGCGTCCCGCCGCCTCGACGCCGATCAGCTGCACGCGCCGGTCGTCGCGGAAGGCGTGAAAGAGACCGAGCGCGTTGCTCCCGCCGCCGACGCAGGCGATGCACGCGTCGGGCAGACGGCCGCACGCCGCGAGGACCTGGCGGCGCGCCTCCTGGCCGATGATCGCCTGGAAGTCGCGGACCATGAGCGGATACGGATGCGGTCCCGCGACGGAGCCGATCACGTAGAACGTGTCGCGCACCGTTGCCGTCCAGTCGCGCAGCGCCTCGTTCATCGCGTCCTTCAGTGTCTGCGCGCCCGACTCGACGACGGTGACCGCAGCGCCGAGGAGCTTCATCCGGAACACGTTCAGGCTCTGGCGGCGCACGTCTTCGGCCCCCATGAAGACCTCGCAGCGCATGCCGAAGAGCGCCGCGACGGTGGCGGTGGCGACGCCATGCTGCCCGGCGCCCGTCTCGGCGATCAGGCGGGTCTTCTTCAGGCGGCGCGCGACGAGCGCCTGGCCGATCGTGTTGTTGATCTTGTGCGCGCCGGTGTGGAGCAGGTCCTCGCGCTTCAGGTAGATCCGGGCGCCGCCGAGCCGTCCCGAGAGACGGCGCGCGAAGTACAGCCGCGTGGGTCGGCCGGCGTATTCGCGGAGCCACTGCGTGAGCTCGCGCCGGAACGCGGCGTCGCGCGCAAGGCGCGCGTAGGCCCGCTCGAGCTCCAGCAGCTGCGGCATGAGCGTCTCGGCGACATACCGGCCGCCGTACTGCCCGAAGTGGCCGGCCGCGTCAGGCAGTCTTCGCGCGGCGGATGAACTCCTCGACCTTCCCATGATCCTTCCTTCCCGGGCGCTCCTCGACGCCCGAGGCGACGTCGACGCCGAACGGACGGACGCGCCGCACCGTATCCGCGACGGACTCCAGGCGAAGACCCCCGGCGACGAACAACCGCTTGGCGGGCACACCCTCGAGGTCGACGCCCGCGAGCGGCACGCCGGTCCCGCCGGGCAGCCCTTCGACCCGCGTGTCGACGAGGACGTAGTCCGTCGGATATTCCGCCGCGATCGCCGCCACGTCGTCGCCGGGGCGCAGCCGGAGCGCCTTGATCGTGCGCCACGGCCAGCGCCCGCAGTAGACCGCGTCCTCGTCGCCGTGGAACTGCACCGCCGCGAGGCCGACCTCCGCCGCGACGCGCTCGACCAGATCACGCGGCGCATCGACGAACACGCCGACGAGCGGCGTCCCGGGCACGGATTCCGCGATCGCCCGGGCGCGTGCCACGTCGACGTGGCGCGGGCTGCCGGGCCAGAAATTGAGGCCGAGAAAGTCCGCGCCCGCGCCGACCGCGGCGCGCGCGTCCTCGGCCGTGCAGACGCCGCAGATCTTCACCTTCACGGACACGCGAGCCACTCCGCGAGGGCGGCGCCAGGATCCGGACGCTCCATGAACGCCTCGCCCACGAGGACGGCATGCGCCCCCGCCCGCCGCATGCGCCCGACGTCGGCCGGCGCCCGGATGCCGCTCTCGGCCACCAGGAGCACGCCGCGGGGCACGAGGCCGACGAGTCGCTCCGTCGTCTCGAGCGCGACCGTGAACGTCGACAGATCCCGGTTGTTGATCCCGACGAGCGTCGCACCGGCGCCGAGCGCCCAGCGGAGCTCGGCTTCGCTGTGCACCTCGACCAGCACGTCGAGGCCGCTCTCGGCCGCGGCCGCGAGCAGCGCGACCCCCTCCTCCGGCGCGACCGCCGCCGCGATCAGCAGGACCGCATCTGCGCCCCAGGCGCGCGCCTCCGCTATCTGGTAGGGATCGACGACGAAGTCCTTCCGCAGACAGGGCAGCTCGGTCGCGGCACGGGCCGCGGCCAGGTGCTCGAGCGCGCCGGCGAAGAACCGCTCGTCGGTCAGGACGGACAGCGCGGTCGCGCCGGCGGCCGCATAGCCGCGCGCGAGCGTGGCGACGTCATAGTCGCCGCGGATCTGGCCTCGTGACGGCGAGGCGCGCTTCAGCTCGGCGATGACGCCCCGGGGAGCGCTCCGCGCGAGCGCCGCGCGGAACCCGCGACGGGGCGCGGCGTGCAAGGGTCGATCGCGCAGCGCCGGCAGCGGCAGCGCCGTGATCCGCGCGTGGACCTCCGCGCGCTTGTGCGCGACGATCGTGTCGAGCAGCGCCATCACGCGGCTCCGGCATCCGCCTCGCGATGGCTGAATTCGACGACCGCCTCGAGTACCCGCGCCGCCGCCCCGGAGTCGATCGACGCCAACGCACGGCGCACCCCCTCGCCGAGGTCACGAGCGGCACCCGCGACGACGAGCGCCGCGCCGGCATTGAGGGCGACGATCTCGCGCGCCGGCCCCCGCAGCCCGCCCAGAACGGCGCGGACGTGCCCTGCCGCCTCCGCGGTCGAACGCACCGCGAGCGCGGCGAGGGGCGCGGGTTGGCAGCCGGCGTCCGCCGCCGTGATCGTCCGGACCGCCATGCGGCCGTCGACGACCTCGGCCACGACCGTGTCACCCTCGAGCGCGATCTCGTCCACACCGGCGGCGCCGTGGACGACCCAGGCGCGCTCGGTGCCGAGACGGACCAGCGCCTCGGCGACCCGCTCCACCCAGCGGCGATCGAAGACGCCGATCACCTGGCGGCGGACACGCGCCGGATTGGCGAGCGGGCCGAGGACGTTGAAGATGGTGCGGATGCCGAGCTCGCGGCGCGGGCCAGCGACGTGCCGCATCGCCGGCTGGAGCGCGGGCGCGTAGAGAAACACGAAGCCCGTCGCGCGGAGGCAGGCCGCGAGCGCCGCGACGGGAAGCTCGAGCCGGACGCCGAGCGCCTCGAGGACGTCGGCCCCGCCGACCGCGCCGGAGACCGCCCGGTTCCCGTGCTTGGCGACGGGGACGCCGGCGCCGGCGACGACGAGGCCCGCGGCGGTCGACACGTTCAGGGTGCACGCGCCGTCGCCGCCCGTGCCGCAGGTATCCACCGTCTGCGCGGGCACGTCGGGAATCCCGACCGCGTGCGCCCGCATGACGCGCGCCGCACCGACGAGCTCGTCGACCGTCTCGCCCTTCATGCGGAGCGCGACGAGGAACGCCCCGATCTGCGCCGCGGTCGCGTCCCCGCCGAGGATGCGCTCCATTGCCGCGGCCATCTCGGGCTCGGAGAGATCCTGCCCGTCGGCGACGCGCGCGACGGCCTGCCGGAACGTCACGCGGTCCCTCCGCGGGTGTCGAGCCGGGCGAGGAAGTTCGCGAGCAGCCGCTTCCCTTCCACCGTCAGGATCGACTCGGGATGAAATTGCACGCCCTCGACGAGCAGCGTCCGATGGCGGACGCCCATGATCTCACGCTCCGCGGTCCAGGCCGTTGGCTCGAGCGTTGCGGGCAGCGTGGCGGGGTCGATCACCAGCGAGTGATAGCGCGTGGCCTCGAATGGATCCGGCACCCCCCGGAACAGCCCCCGGCCGTCGTGGTGAATCGGCGACGTCTTGCCGTGCATGATGCGGCCGGCTCGCACGATGGCCGCGCCGAAGGTGGCACCGATCGCCTGGTGGCCGAGGCAGACGCCCAGAATCGGAATGGTCCCCGCGAAGCGCTCGATCAACGGCACCGAGATGCCCGCCTCGCGCGGCGTGCATGGCCCGGGTGAGACGACCACGCCGTCGGGACGAAGGGCGGCAACCTCCTCGAGCGTGATCGCGTCGTTGCGACGGACGTCCACGTCGGCGCCGAGCTCGCCGAGGTACTGCACGAGGTTGTAGGTGAAGGAGTCGTAGTTGTCGATCATGAGGAGCTTCGGGCTCATAGCTGCTCCGCCAGGCGCACCGCCTGGATCATGGCGCGCGCCTTGTTCACGCACTCCCGGTGCTCGGCCTCGGGATCGGAATCCGCGACGATGCCGGCGCCCGCCTGGATGTAGACCCGGCCGCCCTTCACCAGCACCGTGCGGATGGTGATCGCCGTGTCCATCGCACCCGAGAAGGCGAAGTAGCCGACCGCGCCGCCGTAGAGGCCCCGCCGCACGGGTTCGAGCTCCTCGATGATCTCCATGGCGCGGATCTTCGGGGCCCCGGTGAGCGTGCCGGCCGGAAAGGTGGCGCGAAAGGCGTCGAAGCAATCGCGTCCCGCGGCCAGCTTGCCGCGGACGTTCGAGACGAGGTGCATGACGTGCGAGTAGCGTTCGATCACGAAGCTCTCGGTGACCTGCACCGTTCCGGTACCCGCGACGCGGCCGACGTCGTTCCGCCCGAGGTCGAGGAGCATGACGTGCTCGGCGCGTTCCTTGGGGTCGCTCATCAGCTCGGCGGCGAGCCGCGCGTCGTCGCGCTCGACGGTACCGCGCGGCCGCGTGCCGGCGATCGGCCGGACGGTGACCTCGCCGTCCTCGACGCGCACCATGACCTCGGGCGAGGCGCCCGCGAGCGCATGGTCGCCGAGGTCGAGGAAGAACATGTACGGCGACGGGTTGACGGTGCGGAGGCAGCGATACACGTTCAGCGGCGCCGCCGCGAGCCCGAGCTCGAAGCGCTGGGCGAGCACCACCTGGATGACGTCGCCGGCGCGGATGTACTCCTTCGCCCGCTCGACGATCGCCTGGTATCCCTCCTCGGTGAAGTTCGACCGCACCTCGCCTGCGACGCCCGCGATCGAGACTGGCGTGGCCGGCGGCATGCCGAGGCGCGCGACCAGCCCGTCGATGCGCGTGACCGCGGCGTCGTACGCGTCGTCCAGGGAGAGGTCGCCGTCGAGGTGGACGTTCGCAACGACGTGGATCTTGTGCGCGACGTTGTCGAAGACGAGGAGGCTCTCCGCGAGCAGCAGGCAGGCATCGGGCAGGCCAACGTCGTCGGCGGCGCGCACCGGCAATCGCTCGAAGGAGCGCGCCATGTCGTACCCGACGTAGCCGACGGCGCCGCCCGCGAAGCGCGGCACGCCCGGCACGGCAACGGGGCGGTACTCGGCCAGCAGCGCCTTCAGGGCACCGAACGGATCCGTGGTGACCTGGCGCACCGTGCCCCGCCCGGGCGTCTCCACCTCGACGGCCTCGCCGCGCGCGCGGAATATGCGGGCGGGCTCGGTCCCGAGGAAGCTGTACCGGCCCCACTTCTCCCCTCCCTCGACGCTCTCCAGGAGGAAGCCGTACGGGCCGCGATGGATCTTCAGGAAGGCCGAGACGGGCGTCTCGAGGTCGGCGAGAATCTCACGGCGGACCGGGATCAGGTTTCCGTGTCTGGCCAGCTCGCGAAAGTCCGCGCGGCTCGGGGTAACGGACGAGGCGCTCAGCGCCGACGGTCGCCCTTCCGTCCGCGCCGTGGAGCTCATTCCGACGCGACGAAGGCGTGCTCCACGCCCTCGTGCTCCCGCAGCTTGTGCATCGCCGCCGCAGCCTGATCCGCGCTCGGGTAGCGGCCGACGCGGAGCCGGTACCACGTGTCACCGTCGCGCAGCACGCGCACGACGGTGGCGTCGTAGCCGCGGCCCCGCAGCTGGCGCTCGAGCGCCTCGGCGTCCTCGCGGCTGCGCGTCGGGTTGGCGAGCACGGTCCAGCCGCCCGCGGCCGCGGACTCGATCGGCAATGGCGCCGGCGGCGTCACGCGCGCCTCCACCTGTGGCGCGGCAGGCGGTGGCGGGGGAATTACGGCGGTTGGAGCGGCCGGCTTCGGACTCGCGACGTGCACGGGCGGCGGCACGCTCTTTACGGGTACGGGTCGGGGCAGCACGGCGACGCGGGCGGGCGCATGCGCGGGAGGCGCGACGGGCTTCGCCACCGCGGGCGGCCGGCTGTCCTTCGCGACGGCGGTTCCGGCCGGCGCTGCGGCGGCGTCATCATGCGCCGGGCTCGTGGCCGCTTTGGCGGGCGGTGTTGGCTCCGTCGGCCGTCGCTCTCCACCCTGGCGCGCCACCAGCTTGTCGTAGAAGGTGAGCTCGCCGTCGGTCTTCGGCCGCTGCCCTTCGCGCGGTGGCGACGACGTCACGGGCAGCCGGACGATGCGCTCCTCGAGGCCGAGGCGCTCCGCCTGCGTTCCCTTGCCGACGTAGAACCCGAGGAGGTACACGAGCCCGCACGTCACCACCCACGCGGTGAAGAGGATCAACCGGTCCCAGAACCCGAAGCCGCTCCGCCGCTCGTTCGCCATCGTCGTCCTCCTCACATGCGCTCGGGCGCTTGAACGCCGGCGATCCCGAGCGCCGCGCGCAGCACCCGGCGTAGAACACGATCCGGTGCGGCTCGAGATCGCGGGCCGCCGCCTCGACGACGTCCGGGAACGTCACGAGGACACGGAGCGGCTCGATCTCCGCGTCGCCGACGCGGGCGAGGTCCGGGTCCGGATGGAGCTCGATGCCCGCCTCCGCCGCCTGCCGGAGCACGCTCGCGATCCGCGCGTGCGCGTATTGCACGTAGAAGACCGGGTTGTCGGTGCTCTGCTTCTTGGCGAGGTCGAGATCGAAATCGAGGGGGCTGTCGGCCTTTCGCAGCAGGAAGAAGAAGCGGGCCGCGTCGACACCAACCTCGTCCATGACCTCGCGCAGCGTGACGAACTCACCGGCGCGCTTCCCCATGCGGACCGGCTCCCCGGCGCGGATCAGATTCACGAGCTGGACGAGAAGGACGCGCAGCAGCGCGGGATCGAAGCCGAGCCCGGCGACCACCGCGCGCAGACGCGCGACGTAGCCGTGATGATCGGCGCCGAGGACGTTGACGAGACCGTCGAAGCCCCGTCCGAGGGTGTAATGGTAGTGGGCGACGTCGCCGCCGAAATACGTCGGCTCGCCGTTGCCTCGCACGATCGCGCGATCCTTCTCGTCACCGAAGCGCGTGGTGCGGAAGAAGAGCGCACCCTCCTCGTCGTACAGCAGGTCCGGGGGCAGCGCCGCGCGGGCGCGCACGAAGACGCCGTCGGTATGGAGCGCCCGCTCGCTCACGAACCGATCGAAACGGACGCCGAAGCGGGCAAGATCTTCGCGGATCCCCGCGAGCAGCAGGCGGGCGGCGAAATCGCGGCAACGTGCGATCGCGTCCGCCTCGGATGCCGTCGCGAGCTCCTCGCCGTGCTCCGCGGCGAGCGCCCGGGCGACGTCGACGAGATACTCTCCCGGGTAGGCGTCCTCAGCGAGCTGGACGTCCTCGCCCCGAAGCTGGCGGTAGCGGATCCACGTCGATCGCCCGAGCACGTCCATCTGCCGGCCGAAGTCGTTCACGTAGTACTCGCGCTCGACCTGGAAACCGGCCGCCTCGAGGAGGCGCGCCGCGACGTCGCCGAGGACCGCGCCCCGGCCATGCCCGACGTGCAGCGGTCCCGTCGGATTCGCGCTCACGAACTCGACATGCACGCGGCGTCCGGCGCCGGTGTCGGAGCGGCCGTAGGCATCGCCGGCCGCCAGCGCCTCGGCGAGCAGCATCCGCCAGAACGCCGGCGTGAAGCGGACGTTGATGAACCCGGGTCCCGCGATCTCGGCGGACGCGAGCCAGCCGCTGGGGTCGCGGAGGCGCGCGAGCACGGTCTCGGCGACGACGCGCGGCGGCTTCCCGGCCTGCCGCGCGAGCACGAGCGCCACGTTGGTCGCCAGATCGCCGAACTTCAGATCGGCCGGCACCTCGACCGTAAAGGGCGGCGGTCGGTCGACGGGAAGCTCTCCCGCCGTGATC